>WFNS01000234.1 GCA_015488495.1 Gammaproteobacteria bacterium
TAACCTCCACCCGGTAGGGCTTCTCCCGCAGGGTATCGTCGAGCCGGCTCACCCCCTTCGACGAGCTGTCGATGATCAGCTTGCCGTTGCCGGTGCCGTGCATGGCGTGGCAGTCGGTGCACTCCACCTCACTGCGGTAACGGTAGCCGCTTCGCAGCCCGGCATAGGTGCGCTCACCGGAGCCGGCGCTCGGGCCGTGTTTGTCGACATGGCGCCAGGCATCCTCGATGGCGATCAGGGGATCATCGAACCTCTTCTCCTGCATCTCGAACCCCGGCTGCTGGTGATCCCGGTTGTGGCAGCGCAGACAGAAGTCACTCACGGTGCGGTACGGCGCGGGATGCCCGGCAGCATCGGGCAGCGAGGCGAGATCCCGTTCCAGCTCGAACCGGCCATCCATGTCGGCAGCCGGGTGGCAGACCAGACAGGCGTCGTCCCCGAGCGGTATGGCCGCCTCCCGCACGAAGCCGTGGGTGTAACGCCCGCCCCCCCGGGGTGCCTGCGGCAGATCGGCCGCATTGTGACAAACCACACAGCGGCGGGGACCTCCACCGCCATTGTCACCATGGCATCCGGTACAGGTGACGTAGCCGTGACGACGCACCAGCGGGGCTATCTCCCCGGCCCCCCGGTGGATCACCTCCAGCGGATGGCAGCCTTCGCACGCCGCCAATCCCCAGGCCGCCCCATCCCCGCCGTGTGAAGGGTCCAACAACAGATTGCCCCCCAGCATCACCCCGCCCCGTTCCTCTTGACAGCCGGCCAGAAGCAGCAGGAAAACCACCAGTAGTCGCATCACCACCCCCCTTCCCGGTGACACTCCCCGCAGTAACGGGCATTGTGGCAGCGACCACACGATGCCGGCTCCAGCCGCGCATCGAGGGCATGGGTCATGCGGTAGCCCGGCGGATGCCCCCGGTGACGGGAGCCGTCCCGGCGGAAGTGGCAATCGGTACAGAAGCCGAGATCCAGGTGACAAGCCGTACACGCTGCATCTCCGAGCCGGGCCTCCTCGCCATGGTTGTGTCGGTAGTCGAAATCGTGGCTCTCGGGCCAGATGGCGGAGGGATCGGGATGGCACAGGGTACACCGCCAGGAAGCACTCTGCCGTTTCATGTGGCAATCATGGCAGATGGCGGCCAGCGGCTCGTTGGCGATCACCGTCACTCTTTCCACCCAGGCCGTATCCGCCTCTTCATTCCGGCTGAATGGATGGCAGAGCAGGCAGGGATCCCCCTCCTGCTCCATCACCGCCCGGTGGGCTTCGTGCGGATAGTAGATGTCGGGACGCCGTTCCCGCTGCTCCCACCAGCGGGGCGCTTCTTCCTCCGCCGCAACCGACCCGCCGACGACGAACGACAGGCTGGCCAGCATCAGACAAAGCAGGCAGGGGAGACTCACTCACGCCCTCCTCGCCGGTAGCCGTCGAGGTACCAGGTGAGCCGGGCACCGGCACGATATTCTTCCCTCGAGAGGCTGTTCCACAGGCGGCTCGCAAAGAGGGAAACGAAGAGATCCGCCCGGATCATCCGCTCCGCATCCAGTTCGATCCCGATACCGCGATCCACGCCGTACAATCTCCTTTGACGGTACTGGGTGACCGCACGCAGGGTGAGCCGGCTACGCGAGTCGAGAGCCCCGTTCCACTCGCCCCAGAGAGTGGCTTGCAGATCGGCTCCGAGGCGCAACAGGGTGAACTGCAACTCCCTTTTCCGGCCGTCGGCGGGCCGCGATGCCACCCCGCCGATCAATCCGAATCCCGCCTCCCCCCGTTCCCGCATGACGCGACGACCACCCAGCGACCACTCCACCCCCGGCCGGGGCCGGTAGCGGAAATCGCCGCGCAGCACCGACTGTCGCCCGCGGGCATAGAGGGAATAGAAACGTTCGCGGAAGGTGAGCCAGGGCCGCCGCGGCTGCCAGATTTGCCAGGAGAACTGCCAACTGCCCTTCTCTCCGGCGTTTCCCCGGATTCGGGCCACCCCTTCCTCGAGACGGTCTTGCGGAAACACGTAGACGCCGGTGAAATGGCCGTTCACCCCTTCCTGTCTCCCCGCACCGATGCCCCAGCTCAACCGATCACTGCTCCTGGCGGCTCGATACCGTTGCCACCCCACCCGCAACCAGCGAAGAAAGCGATACCCCTGCGGAGGATGATAGCGCCATCCGATCCCGTACAACCCCTTCCCCTCGATGGAGCGGTAGTCATCGATGCGGCGCGGGATCCCCGCGTAGAGACGAAACGCCATCCTTTCCCGGGAGCACGCCAGTTCCGCCCCGTCGAACGTGTAGAAACCCAGGCTGTCGCTGCGCTCGGTACGACCCACGGTGAGTGTGGCGGCGCCATCCCCCGAGCGCCTCTCCAGGAACAGCCGGTAGAGCTGCGCCTCTCCCGCAGCGCCATGTCGACGCACGGCGAATGCAGTACCCAGAAGAACCCCTCGCCCAGGCTGGCGCAATGTGAGCTCGCCCCTTTGCTCCAGGGTCAGACGATCCTCGAAATGACGGTTGTCCACCTGGAGCCGGGTATCGAAACGCCCGGCCGCCAGGGCTGCGCACGCACCTTCCGGAAAGACCACCAGCAATGCCCCTGCGACCACGGGCAGGAAGCCCCGCATCA
>WFNS01000235.1 GCA_015488495.1 Gammaproteobacteria bacterium
AAGAGCAACGCCGTGATGGCCGCAGCCGCCACCGCGGGAGTCACCCTGCCCGCGGCCGGGCTGAAGGCGCAACAGGAGGAGGACGAAGGGATCCGCTGGGACAAGGTTCCCTGCCGCTTCTGTGGCACCGGTTGCAGCATCCTGGTCGGAGTCAAGGATGGTCGCGTAGTGGCCACCCAGGGCGATCCCGACGCGCCGGTCAACAAGGGGCTCGCCTGCATCAAGGGCTATTTTCTGGCCAAGGTGATGTATGGCAAGGACCGCCTCACCAAGCCATTGATGCGCAAGAAGAATGGCAAGTTCGACAAGAACGGCGATTTCGAGGAGGTATCCTGGGACGAGGCGTTCGATACCATGGCCAAGAAATTCATCGCCGCCCGCAAGGCGAAGGGGCCGAAGGGGATCGGCATGTTCGGCTCGGGGCAATGGACCGTGTGGGAGGGGTATGCCGCCTCCAAGCTGATGAAGGCCGGTTTCCGCTCCAACAGCCTGGAACCCAACGCCCGCCACTGCATGGCCTCGGCGGTGGGCGCCTTCATGCGCGCCTTCGGCATCGACGAACCGATGGGGTGCTATGACGACATGGAGCTGGCCGACGGCTTCGTGCTGTGGGGCTCCAACATGGCGGAGATGCATCCCATCCTCTGGTCCCGCATCACCGACACCCGCCTCACCAAGCCGGGGTGTGAGGTGCATGTGCTCTCCACCTTCAAGAATCGCTGCTTCGAGCTGGCCGACAACGGTATCGTCTTCCACCCCCAGACCGACCTGGCGATCTCCAACTGTATCGCCAACCACATCATCCAGACCAAGGCCTACAACAAGGCGTTCATCGATCAGCACGTCAACTTCAACAAGACGCCCACCGACATCGGCTATGGCCTGCGTGATAACGACCCACGGGAGAAGGCGGCGAAGAACCGCGCCAAGGGCAAGTTTGCCAAGATCACCTTCGATGAGTACGCCAAGCTGGTGTCGAAGTACACCTTCGACTACACCTCCAAGCTCTCCGGCGTTCCGGTGAAACAGCTGAAGAAACTGGCCGCCCTCTATGCAGACCCCAACAAGAAGGTGATGTCCCTCTGGACCATGGGCTTCAACCAGCATACGCGCGGCGTCTGGGTGAATGGCAACGTCTATAACATCCATCTGCTGATGGGCAAGATCTCGGAGCCGGGCAACGGGCCGTTCTCGCTCACCGGCCAGCCGTCGGCCTGCGGCACGGCACGCGAGGTGGGCACCTTCACCCATCGTCTGCCCGCCGATCTGGTCACCAAGAAGGAAGCCCACTGCAAGTTCGCCGAGAAGATCTGGAAGCTGCCGGAGGGGACCATTCCCCGGGCCAAGGATCCCGAGATGGGCAAGACGCTGATCCACGCGGTGGCCATGCACCGGGCACTCAAGGACGGCACGATGAACTGCTTCTGGGTGATGTGCAACAACAACCTGCAGGCCGCCGCCAACTTCAACAACGAGTCCCTGCCGGGCTGGCGCAACCCGGACAACTTCGTCGTCGTCTCCGACCCCTACCCGACCGTCTCGGCCATGGGGGCCGACCTGATCCTGCCGACGGCGATGTGGGCCGAGAAGGAGGGCGCATACGGCAACTCCGAGCGCCGCACCCAGTTCTGGCGCCAGCAGGTGAAGGCGCCGGGTGACGCCAGGTCCGACCTGTGGCAGATCCTGGAGTTCTCCAAACGTATCAAGGTGGAGGATGTCTGGCCGGAGGCATTGATCGCCAAGAAACCGGAGTACAAGGGCAAGACCCTGTTCGACGTGCTCTACGCCAACGGACAGGTGAACAAGTTCCCGAAACCGGATGTCACCGACGAGCGGGGCAACCACTACGACAACGACGAATCGGAGCACTTCGGTTTCTACGTGCAGAAGGGACTGTTCGAGGAGTACCGCCGCTTCCAGTACGAGGGACCGAAGAAGGGGCACGAGATGGCCGAGTACGACGCCTACCACAAGGCCCGCGGCCTGCGCTGGCCGGTGATAAACGGCAAGGAGACGCTGTGGCGCTACCGGGGCGGGTATGACCCCCACGTCAAAGGGGGCAAGGATGTGGTGCAGTTCTACGGCAAGCCGGATGGCAAGGCCAACATCATCTTCGCCCCCTACGAGCCGCCGGCGGAGAGCCCGGACAAGGAGTTCGATCTCTGGCTCTGCACCGGCCGTGTGCTGGAGCAC
>WFNS01000236.1 GCA_015488495.1 Gammaproteobacteria bacterium
CCGGGAAGGGGACGTTCGCAACAGCTTCCTGCGCGATCCGCGCAATGTGGATCTCTGTGCCAACTGTCACGGCATGGATGCGATCTTCCGCTTCAAGTATTTCCATGCCAACGCCTCACGGCGCAAGCACCGGCTGTACGAATAGAACCCTTCCGGGCAAGGAGTGGATGGCGGCTGGCTCTCTGTGGCTTTCCCCAAAGAGAAAAGGCCGGAAATCCAAGGTGGACTATTCACGCGGTCGGCTGAGAAGACCGCTTTTTGAGACCCAGAACCAGGTCCATGACATTGGTTCCCGTGGGTCCGGTGGCGATGAGGTCTCCGCTGGCTTCGAGGAAGCGGCCGGCATCGGCGCCGCGTAACGCCTCCTCGGCATCCATTCCATGCAGGCGACCACGCGCCATGGTGCCGCCATCCACCAGCGCCCCCGCCTCCCGCGTGGGGCCATCCGTCCCATCGCTGCCCGCAGCCAGAAACAGAATCGAGTCGTCGCCCTCCAGATGCCGGGCCGCCGCCAGCGCGAGGCTCTGATTCCGCCCACCTCGCCCGGGAGAAGAGGGCAGCACCACGGTGCTCTCCCCACCCCATACATACAGACCAGTCATTCCCCGCCGTATCTCTTGAACGAAACGGTGAGCCAACCGTACGGCATCACCGTGGAACAGAGGGGTATGAAGATGAACCTCCAATCCCGCCTTTCTTCCCTCCTCCGCTGCCGCCCGCATCGCCATCCGGCAGTCGGCAATGACCTTGTTCTCTACTTCCTCGAAACAGGAGGCAGCCGGCACCGGAAAAGATTCGAGCCCTTGCAGCACTTCCCGCAGCCACCGCGGCAGATGCTGCGACGGGGGAAGCTCCTCTTCGGCACCCCGCGCGAGCAGGCCGGAGCCGATGACGGCTGGATCGTTGCCGACCACATCGGAAATCATGAGATTCAGCGTAGGATGCCCTGCCAGGTATCGCACCAGGCGGCCACCCTTTATGCAGGACAGACGCTTGCGAATGACATTCATGGCACCTATCTCCAGCCCCGAACCGAGCAGCCAGTCGTTCGTTCTGCGTAACGTCTCCAGATCGACTCCCTCCGGAAGAGACTCGACCAGCGACGAGGTACCGCCAGAGATCAGAAACAGAAAAGGGGACCTTGGCGGAGCCGAAGCGATGAACTCCAGCAGCCGCCCTCCGGCCTCGAGGCTGCTTTCATCCGGAACGGGGTGGGCCGACTGCAGGCATTCGAACGGAAGATGCGGATCCCCGTAGCCCCGTTTCGTGATGACCAGGGCACGGCCAATCTTCTGGCCAAGGGCGTCCCGGGCCCCCCAAGCCATGCTCACCGCCGCCTTGCCGATGGCGATCAGATTCACCTGGCCGGGGAAGGAACGGTGGCGCAGATATTCCCGGACTGCGGTTCGCCCGTTGACTGACTGGAGTGCCGCACCATAGATCCGTAACAGCAGTTCCCTCGATTCATGGTGTCGCACACGTCGCCCTCTGCAGCCCTGTCGTCAGAAAACAGCGTTATCCAGCCAACTTTCCTTCCGGCTCCCCGGTCACCACATCCAGGGAAAGCAAAAAAGGCCACCGCAACCTTTCCCGGCTGCTGTGGCCTTTCGTTTGCGAAGCATACGCCGTTAACGGCGTAGCATCTATCTTTTCAACGTATGCAGCTCGACACGGCGGTTCTCGGCGCGCCCCTCAGGCGTGCTGTTGCTCGCCACCGGGTTGGCCGGACCGTAGCCCTTGGCTATCAGCTGCTCTGGCGCCACACCCTTGGTGATCAGATAACTGCGCACAGCCTTGGCCCGCCGATAGGAGAGCCGCTCGTTGAATGCGCGGGAACCGGTGTTGTCGGTATAGCCCGCCACCTCGACCACCATCTCGGGATATTTGCGCAAGGTAGCCGCCACCTCATCGAGAACGGCAAGGGATTCCGGCAACAGGCGATCGGAACCGCTGGCAAAATTGACACCATGCAGAACCACCACTTCAGGAATCTTGCATCCCTTGGTGTCCACCTTGACCCCTGCCGCGGTGTTCGGGCACTGGTCCTTGCTGTCGACCACACCATCGCCATCGCTGTCCAGCTCACATCCGCGGGCATCCACCTTGGCCCCAACAGCTGTTCCGGCGCAAACATCCTTGTCATCCGGCACCCCGTCACCATCGGTATCCACCACGACGGGGGCGGGAGCCGGCTGGGGTGCGGCGGCAGCAGCCGGCTCGGGAGCCGGTTCAGGCTCGGGCTGAGGCGCTGCACCGAAAGGAATGGCCAGACCGAGATTCACCACCACATCCTCGAACCGCTCATGGCTCTTTCCATCCACGGTCCGGTTGTCTTCATCCACCCGGTAGCGCGCATCGAGACGCAGCTGGGTTCCGCCCTGGGTGAGCTGGCGGAAAAAACCAAACCCCACGTTCGCCATCGGGTTGGTATTGTTGTTGTCGCCCGCGAACGCCGTGTTCAGGGCACCGGCGCCAATCACCATGTAGGGGGCGAAAGCCGGATTGCGGGTGAAGAAGAGCAGACCGTCGATCAAAACGCCTGCCTGCTCATACTTGTTGTCGTTGTCGGTTCGTTCCAGGATGTCCCCAACCAGGCTGAACTCCATGTTCCAGCGATCACTGACCGCCTTCCCGAAGCCGAGCTGCAAGCCGGCGTTGTCGTCCGCCAGCCGATCATCATCGGCAACGACATAGGAAACAGCTGGAACGAGGTAGGTCCGGCTGTCCACGTCAGCGGTTGCCGGGGATCCAAAAGAAGCAGCCAAAACCAGGGCGGGTAAAGTGCGCAGCACTCTTTTGTTCATCAATTCATCACTCCTGAAAGGTTTATTATTCCATGTTCAAACTCGCCCTCACATGCGCCCCACTCCGAGAAAGGCCATGCTTGAACGGCTGGGCATACTATACAATACTCTTCGAGAAGCGGGCAAAAGGGGTGTTGTGACCAGGCCACAGCCGGTGATACGCTCCCGTTACGGACATCAACCATGAGCCTATCCATGAAACCGAATCTATCGAAACCATCTCTCTTCCTCCTGGCCACCACACTCCTGGGTACCGGATGCGACGGTGGCGATGTACCCCTGTTTGGGTCGGAGCCGGAAAAAGGAAAAGAGATCAGCGGGCAATTTCTCGACAGTGCGGTATCCAATCTGGACTACCGCTCCCCCACCTCTTCGGGAACGACGGACGCGAAAGGCACCTTCACCTACCGGGAGGGCGAGACGGTCACCTTTTCCATCGGCAAGGTGACCCTGGGATCCGCTCAGGGTGAGCCGGTCATCACGCCGGTGGATCTCATACCGGACGGAAGCTCCACGCAACCCGCAGTGCAAAACATCGCCCGCTTCCTGCTGGCGCTGGACAGCGATGAAGACCCCACCAACGGCATCCACATCTCCCCGGCGGTGAAGACGGTGGCAGACAACTGGGCCCCGATCGATTTCACCAGCAACGACTTTGCAACAGAGATCGCCGGCATTCTCAGCGATGCCGGCAGTGCCGACGGCCGAACCATCACGCTCCCCACCGCCAGCGAGGCAAGGGGACACCTGGAACAAACCATCTACTGCGCCAATGGCGGGGCTTTCAGTGGCACCTTCTCCGATCCGGCGGGATACGACGGCGAATGGATGGCCCTGGTGGATCCGGGCACCGGAGGGATTACCGGCGTCGTCACCACCAGCAGTGGCAGCCGGTTCCAGCTGCAGGGCAGCTTCTCCGCCGATGCGGCAGGTACCATCTCGGCGGAGACCTATCCCATGAATACCCTGTCTCCCTGGCAGGGAACACTCTCTTCCGGCGGAGTCCTGCGGGCAAACTCGGGGAGCGTATTCGGCACCCGAAAGGAGGCCGAGATACCAGGAACCGATCAGGGGACCCTGTACAAGGGCAGTCTGGCCAAGGGCAATCTGGACGAAATCACCGATGTCTATGCGCTCAGCTTCATCGTTGACGGCACCACGGTCACCGCGCGCGCATACAGCCTGACCAGCGGGAGTTATGTCGACATACAGCCGACATGGATCGATGCGAACTCCGTTCAGTTTGCCCTGGATGGCATCGACCTCCTCGCCGGGGGAATCTCCAGTGGAGGTTATATCACCATCGGCGGCAGCAATGGCAACGATCGGGTGATAGGGACCGCTTGCAAGGCGCCATGACAATCACCATCGATAGCGGAGCGCCGCACTCAGATAGCGATTGAGATAACCGGCATCGGAATCGGCGCTTCCCGCCTCCAGGGTCACACCCCAGGCGGGAGCGATGTCCCAATCGGCAAACCCGGCCAGCGTACGATAGAAGCTGCCATCGATGGCAGAGGTGCTGGAACCGAGCCGCGCACCCACTACAAGAGAGCCGGAGGGAAGATAGTAGCTGACATCGATCCGGGTCCGGCTGCTGTCGAATCCCCATGCCAGATTCAATGCCCCTTGAGAGAACAGCATCTCGGCCAGTCTGGGATGGCGTTCGATCCGGCTCAGATCCTCGCTGTACTCTTCACTCCGGTGAGACAGCACCAGACCCCACGATGCAAAACCAAAATAGCCCACCCCCAGTTCGATGCC
>WFNS01000237.1 GCA_015488495.1 Gammaproteobacteria bacterium
GCACTGGCAGTGGGACTGCTGATCGGCATCGAGCGGGGCTGGCACGAACGTGCCGCCGAGGAGGGAAGCCGTATCGCCGGGGTTCGCACCTTCGGTCTCATCGGCCTGCTCGGGGGGGTGTGGGCACTGGTGGCCGAGCAACTCGGTGAGTTGCTGCTCGGCTTCGCCTTCGTCACCTTTGCCATCGTGATCATCGTCGCTCACCGGCAGGCGGTGCTCATCCACAAGGATGTCGGTATCACCACGGTGGTGGCGGCCCTGATCACCTTTGCCCTGGGTGCGCTGGCGGTACGTGGTTACCTGGCCGTCTCCGCAGCGGTTGCGGTGGTCACCGCTACGCTGCTCAGCCTCAAGCCGGTACTGCACCGCTGGTTACGGCGTCTGGAGCCGGCCGAACTGTATGGTGCACTGAAGCTGCTGCTGATCTCCGTGGTCCTGCTGCCGGTGCTGCCGAACAGGGGGTATGGACCGTGGCAGGCGCTCAATCCCTACGCCATCTGGTGGCTGGTGGTATTGATCGCCGGTCTTTCGTTCGCCGCCTATTTCGCTATGAAGATCGCCGGGCCGCGCAGAGGTATCCTCCTCACTTCGCTGTTGGGCGGGATGGTCTCCTCCACCGCAGCGGCCCTGAGCTTTTCCCGCATCGGCAAGCGTGGTGTGCTGAGTGGTCTGCTTGCCGCCGGGGTGATCGCTGCGTCGGCCACCATGTTTCCCCGTATCCTGCTGGAGGTGGCGGTGGTCAACGCGCAACTGTTACCCCATCTGCTCCTGCCGCTGGGTGTGATGACGGTGATCGCATACGGAGGTGCCGGCTGGCTCTGTTTTCGGCAAGGGGGTGGCAACGAGCTGGCCGAACCGCCGCTGCGTAATCCGTTCGAACTGTTGCCGGCGCTGCAGTTCGGCCTGTTGCTGGCGCTGGTCATGCTGGCATCGAAGGCGTTCTACGCCTGGATGGGGGAGGAGGGGATCTACCTGCTGACGGTGCTTTCCAGCCTTGGGGACGTGGATGCCATCGTTCTTTCGTTGGCCCGGATGGCCAGGACGGAGCTGGCCGATGAGCTGGCCGCGCGGGCCATCCTGCTGGCGGCTGCGGTGAATACGGTGGTGAAGGGGCTGCTGGTGTTCCTGGTGGCTGGTGGGAAGATGGGGTGGCGCGTGGCGATCGTGTTTTTGCTTACGCTCGCTGCCGGTGGCGCGACGCTGCTCTACCCCTTCAACTGGTAGACCAGCCGTCCTTCGAGGAGGGTGTGGGTGACCCTTCCCTTCAACTCCCAGCCCATGAGCGGCGTGTTGTGGCCCTGGCTGACGAGGGTCTCCGGGGCCACCGTCCAATATCGTTCCGGGTTGAAGATGCAGATGTCTGCGGCGGCGCCGGGGGAGAGAGTCCCCGCCGGGATGCCGAGAATCCGTGCCGGCCGCCAGGTGAGGGCGGCGATCACCTCCGACAGGGAGAGCACCCCGTGGTCCGCGAGGCGCAGGCTGAGCGGCAGCAGGGTCTCCACTGCGGTGGCACCGGGTTCGCTCTCCGCGAAGGGGGCTAGCTTGGCGTCGATGTCGTGTGGCTGATGGTCGGAGCAGATGGCCCCGATCACGCCGCGGACCAGTCCGCGGTGCAGTCCTTCGCGGTCCCGCTGCGTACGCAACGGAGGACGCAGGTAGGCCCGGCTGTCGAAATCGTTGATGTCCAGCTCGGTGAGATGGAGATGGTGGGCGGAGACACTGGCGCTTACCGGAAGCCCGTCATACTGGGCTCGGCCGATCATCTGTATGGCCCTGGCGGTGGAGAGGGGGCCGAGGTGAATCCGTGCGCCGGTCTGCTCTGCCAGGGTGAGAAGACGTGCCACCTCCATGGTCTCGGCGAATCCGGGAATGCCGCGCAGCCCCAGCCGGGTGCTAACTGCACCCTCGTGGGCGCAGCCGTTGGCCGACAGCCAGGGATCCTGCGGGCGCAGGAACAGGGTCAGGTCGTGGGTGGCGGCGTACTCCATGGCCCGCCGCAGTACCTCCGTATTGACGATGGCCCGCTCGGCGTTGCTGAAGGCCACGCAGCCGGACTGGCTGAGGATGAACATCTCGCAGATCTGCTCCCCCCGCAGTCCGGGAGTCATGGCGCCGATGGGCAGTACCCGCGTGTTGCCGGCCCTCCGCGCCAGCTCCTGGATGAGATTGGCGACGGCCGGCGTATCGGTGACCGGGTCGGTGTCCGGCGGGCAGCAGAGCGTGGTGATGCCTCCGGCTGCGGCGGCCGCGGTTTCGCTCTCGATGGTGCCCTTGTGCTCCTGGCCCGGTTCGCGCAGCCTGGCCTGGAGGTCCACCAGGCCGGGGCAGACCACGAGCCCGCTGGCGTCGATCTCGCGGTCGGCGGTGAACGGCTCCGGGCTTTCTCCTGCTGCGACGATACGCCCGTCGGCGACACAAAGGGTGCCGATTTCGTCGAGACCGCTGGCCGGATCGATGAGCCGGCCGCCATGAATCCGTATTTTCATTGCTCCTCTTCTTCGCTGCCGAAACGGTTGCCCATGATCATGGACATGATGGCCATGCGGATGGCGATGCCGTTGCTGACCTGCTCCAGTATCACCGAGCGGGGGCCATCGGCCACTTCCGAGCTGATCTCCACGCCGCGATTGATGGGACCGGGGTGCATCACGATGACGTCCGGCTTGGCGAAGGCGAGTTTCTCTTCGGTGAGGCCGTACAGCTCGAAATACTCCCGCTCGCTGGGGATCAGGGCGCCCTGCATCCGCTCCCGTTGCAGGCGCAGCATGATGATCACGTCCACCCCTTCCAGTCCGGCCGGAAGATGATGATAGACGTGGACCCCGAGCTCCTCGACCCGCTGCGGCAGCAGGGTTTCGGGCCCGATCACGCGTACCTCGTGGACGCCCAGGGTGGTGAGGGCGTGGATCTGGGAGCGGGCCACCCGGGAGTGAAGGATGTCGCCCACGACGGCCACCCGCAGGTCGGCGAATTCCCCCTTGTGGCGGCGGATGGTGAACATGTCCAGCATCGCCTGGGTGGGGTGGGCGTGGCTGCCGTCCCCCGCATTGATCACCCGGATGTGGGGGGCCACGTGGCGGGCGATGAAGTGAGCCGCGCCGCTCTGGGCGTGGCGGACCACGAACATGTCACAGTGCATCGCCTCCAGGTTGCGCAGCATGTCCAGCAGGCTCTCCCCCTTGGTGGTGGCGGAGGTGTTGATGTTGATGTTGAGCACGTCGGCAGAGAGCCGCTTGGCGGCCAGTTCGAAGGTGGTACGGGTGCGGGTGCTGGGTTCGAAGAACAGGTTGGTGACGGTGTGGCCCCGCAGCAAGGGGACCTTCTTGATGCTGCGGCCGCCCACGGTGATGAAGTTTTCTGCATAATCGAGAATGTCCATCAGCATCTGGCGCTTCAGCCCTTCGATGCTGAGGAAATGGCGAAGCCTGCCGTTTTCGTCCAGCTGGATATCGCGGTATCTCATTGCGGCTCGGCCCCCCGTACGGACTCGAGCAGGGTGATACGCAGCGGTTCCGGACCCTCAAGCTTGATCTGTTGATGCGGTTCCAGCTCCAGGTGGATGCCAGCTACGGTGGGCTGGATGGGCAACTCCCTCCCCGGGCGATCCACCAGGACGGCCAGCGCCACCGACGCCGGTCGCCCGTAGTCGAATATCTCATTGAGTGCGGCACGTACGGTGCGACCGGTCTGCAGCACGTCGTCCACCAGGATGATGTGGCGATCTTCCACGGTGACCGGCAACCGGGACGGTTTCACCTGGGGATGCACCCCGATGCGGCTGAAATCGTCGCGATAGAAGGATATGTTCAGGGTTCCCAACGGTTCTTCCAGGCCCATCTGCCGATGGAGCCGTTTTGCCACCCATACCCCCCCGGTATGGATGCCGATCATCAGGGGGGCGGAGATCTGCGATCTGTGCAGATGGCGCTGAAGCTCCGCGGCCATCTCTTGCAGCAGGGAATCGACGGGTAGATCGTTCACTCGCGGTACTCCTGTTCCAGCCAGCTCTGGAGGATGAGTTGTGCTGCCACCTTGTCGATGGCCGCCTTGTTGCGACCCTTGCTGGCGAGGAGCCGCGTCGCCTCGGCGGAGGAGAGCCGTTCGTCGGCATAGCTCACCGGTAATCCGAAACGGCCATGCAGCTGGTTGCCGAAGCGCCTTGCCCGATCGGTCATTGATTGTTCTTTTCCATCCAGGTGCAGTGGAAGGCCGACCACCAGTCTGGCAGGATGCCACTCTTCCAACAGATGATGGATGGTCGTCCAGTCCGGCTTGCCGTCACGGCTGGTAAGGGTGGTCAGGGGGCGTGCAGTCCGGGTCAGGTGCTCTCCCACGGCGACGCCGATGCGGCGTTCCCCGTAGTCGAAACCGAGGATACAGCCGTTTTCAGGCATGTCCGATGTCGTTGGAGAGCAGGGAGAGATCCACGCCCAGCAGGGTGGCGGC
>WFNS01000238.1 GCA_015488495.1 Gammaproteobacteria bacterium
CGCAGCGGGAGGTTCCATGACGGAGCGCTCCCGCTTCGTACATCTAAACGGAGGTAACGTGAGCGAACCCGCCCTGCTGGTTCTGGAAGACGGGACCCGGTTTCCCGGAAGATCGATTGGATATCATGGTCGGACGGTCGGGGAGGTGGTATTCAATACCGCCATGACCGGTTATCAGGAGATCCTCACCGACCTCTCATACAGCCGCCAGATCGTCACTCTCACCTATCCCCACATCGGCAACGTCGGTTGCAACCCGGACGATGAAGAGTCCTCCCATGTGGCCGCCGCCGGCTTGGTGATCCGCGAGCTCTCGCCGCTGATGAGCAACTGGCGGGGGCAGGAGTCACTGGAAGAGTATCTCCGGCGGCACCGGATCGTGGCCATCAGCGACATCGATACCCGCAAGCTGACCCGTATCCTCCGTGAAAAGGGGGCGCAGAACGGCTGCATCGTGGCCGGCGAGGGGGCCGACGGGGATGAGGCCCTGGCAGCGGCGAGGGACTTTCCCGGCCTCAAGGGGATGGATCTGGCCAGGGAGGTCACCACCCACCTGCCTTACGAGTGGGCCCAGGGGAGCTGGACGCTGGAGGGAGGATTGCCCGAATGTCCCCATCCCATCGAAGAGGCACTGCCCTGGCACGTGGTGGCCTACGACTACGGCATCAAACGCAACATCCTGCGCATGCTGGTGGACCGCGGCTGCCGGGTGACGGTGGTGCCCGCCCTCACTCCGGCGGAGAAGGTGCTGGAGCTGCAGCCCGACGGGCTGTTCCTCTCCAACGGCCCCGGCGATCCGGAGCCCTGTGACTACGCCATCGCCGCCATCCGCCGGCTGCTGGAGGAGGGGATCCCCACCTTCGGCATCTGTCTGGGGCATCAGCTGCTGGCCCTGGCCAGCGGCGCGAGGACGGTGAAGATGAAGTTCGGTCACCATGGCGCCAACCACCCGGTGCAGGAGCTGGAGAGCGGGCGGGTGATGATCACCAGCCAGAACCATGGCTTCGCCGTGGACGAGGCGTCTCTGCCCGGCAACCTGCGGGCCACCCATCGCTCCCTGTTCGACGGCACGTTGCAGGGGATCGCACGGACCGACTGTCCCGCCTTCGGTTTTCAGGGCCACCCCGAGGCCAGCCCCGGTCCGCACGACGTGGCCCCCCTGTTCGACCGTTTCGTCGAACTCATCCGCCAGAACAACGACGCCTGACAGAAGATGCCCAAACGCACCGACATAGAGTCCATACTGGTCATCGGCGCCGGCCCCATCGTCATCGGCCAAGCCTGCGAATTCGACTACTCCGGCGCCCAGGCCTGCAAGGCGCTGCGGGAGGAGGGTTTCCGCATCGTGCTGGTCAACTCCAACCCGGCCACCATCATGACCGATCCGGAGATGGCCGACGCCACCTATATCGAACCCATCCGCTGGCAGACGCTCGCCCGCATCATCGAGAAGGAGCGGCCCGACGCCCTGCTCCCCACCATGGGAGGACAGACCGCGCTCAACTGCGCCCTGGACCTGGCCAGCCACGGTGTGCTGGAGGAGTACGGCGTGGAGATGATTGGCGCCACCCGCGAGGCCATCGACAAGGCGGAGGATCGGGATCTGTTCCGCAAGGCGATGCAGAAGATCGGGCTGGATACTCCCCGCTCCGCCATCGCCCACAGCATGGAGGAGGCGCTGCAGGTACAGGCCCAGATCGGGTTTCCCACCATCATCCGGCCCTCCTTCACCATGGGCGGCAGCGGGGGCGGCATCGCCTACAACAAGCAGGAGTTCGTGGAGATCTGCGAGCACGGCCTGGAGCTCTCTCCCACCAACGAGCTGCTCATCGAGGAGTCGGTGCTGGGGTGGAAGGAGTTCGAGATGGAGGTGGTGCGGGACCGGAACGACAACTGCATCATCATCTGCTCCATCGAGAACTTCGACCCGATGGGGGTGCATACCGGGGATTCCATCACCGTCGCCCCGGCCCAGACCCTGACCGACAAGGAGTACCAGATCATGCGCGATGCCTCGCTGGCGGTGTTGCGCGAGATCGGGGTGGAGACCGGCGGCTCCAACGTGCAGTTTGCCATCAATCCCGAAAACGGGCGGATGATCATCATCGAGATGAATCCGCGGGTCTCCCGCTCCTCCGCCCTGGCCTCGAAGGCCACCGGCTTCCCCATCGCCAAGGTCGCCGCCAAACTCGCGGTGGGCTATACCCTCGACGAGCTGGACAACGAGATCACGGGCGGGGTCATCCCGGCTTCTTTCGAGCCGACCATCGATTACGTGGTCACCAAGATCCCCCGCTTCACCTTCGAGAAGTTCCCCAACGCCGACGACCGGCTCACCACCCAGATGAAGTCGGTGGGCGAGGCGATGGCCATCGGACGCAGTTTCCAGGAATCGCTGCAGAAGGCGCTGCGCAGCCTGGAGATCGGTGCCGACGGCCTGAACGAGAAGATCGATCCGGGCGCTGAAAACGCCAAGGAGGTGTTGCGCCAGGAGCTGCGCAGTCCCGGCGCGGAGCGGATCTGGTATCTGGCGGACGCCTTCCGTTACGGCATGGATCTGGAGCAGGTGCACGAGCTGTGCCGCATCGATCCCTGGTTCCTGGTGCAGATCGAGGAGCTGGTCCGGCTGGAGCAGGAGGTCCGCGAGGGCGGCTTGGAGGCGCTGGATCGGGATCGGATGCGTTTCCTCAAGCGCAAGGGGTTCTCCGACAGCCGTCTGGCCACCCTGGTGGGGGTGGAGGAGCGGGCGTTGCGTGCGCTGCGCCACCGGCTCGGGGTGCGCCCGGTCTACAAGCGGGTGGACACCTGCGCCGCCGAGTTCGCCACCGCCACCGCCTACATGTACTCCACCTACGAGGAGGAGTGCGAGGCGAACCCCACCGGCCGGGAGAAGATGATGGTGCTGGGAGGAGGGCCCAACCGCATCGGCCAGGGGATCGAATTCGACTACTGCTGTGTGCATGCCGCCCAGGCCTGCCGCGAGGACGGTTTCGAGACCATCATGGTCAACTGCAACCCGGAGACGGTCTCCACCGACTACGACACTTCCGACCGTCTCTATTTCGAGCCGCTGACCCTGGAGGATGTGCTGGAGCTCATCGAGCTGGAACGCCCCAAAGGGATCATCGTCCAGTATGGCGGGCAGACCCCCCTCAAGCTGGCCCGTGCGCTGGAGGAGGCCGGTGCACCCATCATCGGCACCACGCCGGACTCCATCGACCTGGCCGAGGATCGGGAGCGGTTCCAGCAGATGATCCGCAAACTGGGTCTGTTGCAGCCCCCCAACCGCACCGCACGGAATGAGGAGGAGGCGGTCCGGCTGGCGGAGGAGATCGGTTACCCTCTGGTGGTGCGGCCCTCCTACGTGCTTGGCGGGCGGGCGATGGAGATCGTCTACAACCAGGAAGAGCTGCGCCGCTACATGAACGAGGCGGTGCGGGTCTCCAACGACTCCCCGGTACTGCTGGACCGGTTTCTGGACGATGCCATCGAGGTGGATCTGGATGCGGTCTGTGACGGCGAGCAGGTCATCATCGGTGGCATCATGGAGCACATCGAGCAGGCGGGGGTCCACTCCGGTGACTCTGCCTGCTCCCTTCCTCCCTACACCCTCGGGAAGGAGGTCCTGGAGACCATCCGCGAGCAGGCCCGCAGTATGGCGCTGGAGCTGGGGGTGGTGGGGTTGATGAACGTGCAGTTCGCCATCCAGGACGGCAAGGTCTATGTGCTGGAGGTCAATCCCCGTGCCTCGCGCACCGTGCCCTTCGTCTCCAAGGCCACTGGCCGTCCCCTGGCCAAGATCGCGGCCCGCTGCATGACCGGCAGGAACCTCGCCGCCCAGGGTATCGGGGAGGAGATCGTGCCCGGTTACTACTCGGTGAAAGAGGCGGTATTCCCCTTCATCAAGTTCCGCGGGGTGGATCCCATCCTCGGGCCGGAGATGAAGTCCACTGGCGAAGTGATGGGGATCGGACGCAGCTTCGGTGAGGCGTTCCGCAAGGCCCAGCTGGGGGCGGGCAACACCCTGCCCAAGGGAGGGCGGGCCTTCCTAAGCGTTCGGGATACCGACAAGAAGGGGATCGTGCAGGTGGCCAGGCAGCTGGTGGAGCTGGGATTCGAGCTGGTGGCCACCCACGGTACGGCGCGCGTGCTGGAAGCGGCCGGGATCCCCTGTGCCCACATCAACAAGGTGACCGAAGGCCGGCCGCACATCGTGGACATGATCAAGAACGGCGAGATCAGTTTTATCGTCAATACCACCGAAGGCAAGCAGGCCATCGCCGACTCCTATACCATCCGTCGGGAGGCGTTGATGCACAATGTGAGCTACACTACTACTCTGACCGGCGCCGAGGCCATCTGTATCGCGCTTCGCCAGCCGGATGAGATCGAGGTGAACAGCCTGCAGGATCTGCACAAGGAGCTGACAGCGTGAACAGCAGAGTTCCTCTTACCGCACGTGGCGCAGAGAAGTTGCGCGAAGAGCTGAAAGAGCTGAAGAGCGTGGCGCGTCCCAGGGTGGTGCAGGCCATCGCCGAGGCGCGCGCCCATGGTGATCTGAAAGAGAACGCCGAATACCATGCCGCCCGCGAACAGCAGGCATTCATCGAAGGGCGTATCAAGGAGATCGAGAGCAAACTCTCCCATGCCCAGATCATCGACGTCACCAAGCTGAATGCCGGTGGCAAGGTGGTGTTCGGCGCCACCGTCACCCTGATGGACGAGGAGTCGGGCGAGGAGGTCACCTACCAGATCGTCGGCGACGACGAGGCGGACATCAAGGAGGGCCTCATCTCGGTGAGCTCCCCGGTGGCCCGTGCCCTGATCGGCAAGGAGGAGGGAGACGTGGTGGAGGTCCGGACCCCCGGCGGGGTCCGCGAGTACGAGATCGTCTCCGTTCAGTATATCTGACGACTCCAGTGGGGGGCTTTCCACGCGGATTTCCTCCCTCCCCTGGCGTTCCATCATAATCAGTTCTCACGCCCCACATGCGGGTGATGTTGCGGGAACGCAACAGAGGGCTGTCTGTGTATCCCCTTTTCTTCATTTTTGGCCCCGGATCCCCCGCTTTCTCTTCTGTTCTGGTTTTTATAAACCTTTTGTAATCAGTGTGTTATTTTGTCTGTGTTGTCATGAATTATTGATTTCGTTCGTAACCGTTTCATTCTCAAGATTTTATGTTACATTAAATGGGTGAGGGTTCGCATATTCCGGGAGACAAAACAATGAAACGGGTATCCGATTGGGGCAGAAAACTGGCGAATTTGGCGCTGGTCGCGATGGTGGGCCAGTTTGTGCTGGGGGGAACCGCGGAGGCTGCTATCCCGAAGTCTGAGAAGGATGCGTTGATAGCGCTGTATCAGGCCACGGGGGGGAATTCGAGCTGGAGGATCAGCACCAACTGGAACAACGTCAAATCCAACGCCTGTCTGTGGCACGGCGTCACCTGTGACACCATCGACGGACAGGATCATGTGGTCGAACTGGATCTCGGTGCCAATGGCCTGAAGGGAACCATTCCGGAGTCCATCGGCAACCTGACCAGGCTCAGGGTGCTGGATCTGCATACCAACGAGCTGGAAGGGCCCATCCCCGCGACCATCGGTAATCTGGTAGAGCTGGTGGAGCTTCAGCTACAGGACAACATGCTGGAGGGAGCCCTGCCTGCCGAGTTGAGCATGCTGAACAATCTCCGTTCTTTCTATCTGAGCGGCAACCGCCTGACCGGTAGCATCGACGGGCCGCTGACCCAGGTCATGGCCAACAAGTTTTTCCTCAACGGCCTGGATCTGCGTTACAACGGGTTTTATTCCTCCGACCCGGTGCTCCTGCAGAGCCTCAACAGCAAACAGATAGGGGGAGATATCGAGGCGACCCAGACCGTGGACGCCGTCGTTTCGCGCGTGGATGCCGGGGAGAACTATCTCCGCGTGTTCTGGACTCCGGTGGATTATCGCCAACAGGGCGGATATCTCATCAAGGTTTATGACGAACAGGGTGCGCTGGTGGAAAGTGCTCGTGTCGAGGGCCAGAGTTCAGGGACCTGGGTGGAGAGCAAAGAGAGCGACACTGCCACGGTGATCGGTCTCGAGAGCGGGACCGTTTACGAGATTGTGGTCCATTCGGTGACCAAGCCCCACGCGGACAACAAAAATGAGGTGATCAGCGACGGATTGCTGGCCGGGCGCTATAGAGTGAGCACCAAGGATGCGGATACCGATGGCGACGGCATCCAGGACAACCTGGAGGGCAAGAAGACCGATCAGGACAGTGATGGAGACGGCATCCCCGACTACAAGGACAGTGACGATGACAACGATGGTTTCCCCACCGCCCAGGAGCTTCCTGTCAGCAGGGATACCGACGGTAACGGGACGCCCGACTACCTGGACGATGACGATGACGGCGACGGGGTCCCCACCAAGGTGGAGACCAATCCGGCCGTCAATTCGGATCCCCTGCGCAAGGATACCGACAACGACGGCATTCTCGATGGTGTGGAGATCGGCTCCGACCCGGCCAATCCCCGTGATACCGACAGGGATGGAGACATCGATGTCCGCGATCCGGATGACGACGGTGATACCATTCCGACCCGTGACGAGAGCCAGAACGATTTCGATGGCGACAAGTTGCCCGACTATCGGGATGCGGACGATGACGGGGACGGGATTCCCACCCGAAACGAAGGGCCGCCGGCACAGGACACCGACCGTGATGGCGCCCCTGACTATCTCGATGCCGATGATGACAACGATGGACTCCTGACGCGGGACGAGTTGAAGATGGGAACCGATCCGCTGAGTGCGGACAGTGATGGCGATGGTATCGGAGACAAGGACGAGGTGGGAGGCAACATCGACCAGCCGGTGGACAGCGATGGTGATGGAATCATCGATGCAAACGACGAGGACGATGACAACGACGGCATTCTCACCCGGGAAGAGCCGGCCAGCCGTTTGAACAGTGATGATGACGGCGATGGTCTGCTCACCAGCGTGGAGTTGACGTTGGGTACCGATCCCTACAATCGGGACAGCGACGGAGACGGTATCGAGGATCGTGAAGAGGTGGACAACCCGGCGGCTCCCCGTGATACCGACAAGGATGGGACCATCGATGCGCGGGATGCCGACGACGATGACGATGGACTGTCCACCCGAGACGAAAAGGCAATTGGTACCGATCCCTATCGCAAAGACAGTGATGGTGATGGTATCGCGGATGCAGACGAGGTGGGGGACGACGTGGCGAACCCGCGTGATACCGATACCGACGGCATCATCGATGCCCTGGATGCCGACGACGACAACGATGGCCTTTCCACCCGGGATGAACGGTCCTTGGGAACGGATCCTCACAGCAAGGACAGCGACAAGGATGGTGTGGAAGACAAGGTGGAAGTGGGGCGTTTCGTCGAGAAGCCGCGGGATACCGATGGAGATGGAAAGATCAATGCGCTCGACGCCGATGATGATGACGATTCCATCCCCACCAGTCAGGAGCTGACAGGCGACTTCGACAACGATGGTATTCCAAACTATCTGGATCCGGACGATGACAACGACGGTAAACCGACGCGTGTCGAGGTCCAGGGTGGAAGTGCGATAGAGCTCGACAGTGACTCGGATGGCACGCCAGACTATCAGGATAATGACGATGCCGTGGTGACCACCTCGATGGGAGGTGGCTCCATGGGGTTCGGGTTGTTCCTGCTGCCGCTGTTCTTCCTGTTGCGCCGTTTTCCGCTGCGCTGGCTGTCGGTCCTGCTGGTTGCAGTAGTGGGTCAGGCCGCCGCCGCGGAGGGCATTTCCGTTTTCGATGAAAGCGGTGAGCCGGTGATCATCGAGACCATCGACCTCTCTGAAAAGCCGGCCGGAGCGGCTCAGGAGAAGATGGAGGGACAGCCTTCATCCCGCAGCAGTGCGGAGACTCTCTCCGAAACCGTCGACGAGATCCCTGCTGCGGCTACGGCTAAGGTGGAACCCGAGGCTGAAGGGGATAACGCCACCCCGGTGAGCGAGAAGAGCGAACCGGGGGATGCTGCCGAATCCAAAGGGGATCAGGCAGGGGAGCCGGATCAGGCCGCAACTACGGAGGCGGCGAAGGGTGAAACCGGTCAGGCGGAAGAGGCGAAGCCAAGACAGGGCGAGCGTTTCTATATGGGACTCGGTGCCGGCGCGACGCGGCTCGACCCGGATACCGGGACCACCGGTTTTTCGGTCAAGGACAAGGACGACGTCGGGGCAAAAATGATGATCGGGTACGAAGCTACCGATCATATCTCTGTCGAGCTGGCCGGCGGCCCGATGGGTAAGGCCCGTCTTACGCCCAACGATCGTGAAGTTAAGTACAATGGCTATACGTTGAGTATCGTGTACGACATCTTTGGGGAGCTGGGTGGATTCAGCCCGCTGCTCAAGGTCGGAATCGGCAAGATCGACAACTCGGCCAACATCCAGTACGAACGGGAGGAGGATCTGCTACCGTTTGCCGGTGTCGGACTGAAATATGAGTTCGACAACGGAGTGGCATTGCGTGGTGAGTACGAATATCTGGCGGAGGATGCGCAGATGCTTTCCGTCAGCCTGCTCAAATATTTCGGTGGCAAGAAGCCGGTTCCGCCGGTGGTGGTGACGCCTCCTCCCGCTTCCCCTCCCGAAGTAGTGGTCTCTTTCAATGTGCCGGATTCGGATCACGATGGGGTCAATGACATCCGCGACGGTTGTCCCAACACGCCCGAGGGTGCCAAGGTGGATGATGCCGGTTGCGCGATGTTCGAGGGGGTTTTGCGTGGCGTCAACTTCGAGACCAACTCCTCTCGCCTGACGGAGGATGCGAAACGGATCCTGGATGAGGTGGCTGAAGAGCTGAAGCAATATCCCACGGTGAGAATCGAGGTCCAGGCCCATACCGACAGTGATGGCCCTGCCCAGTACAATCAGTGGTTGTCGGAGCGGCGGGCGCAGAGTGTGATCGACTATCTGGTACAGAAGGGGATTTCATCCCGACGCCTGGTTCCGATGGGTTATGGAGAGACCAAGCCGATTGCCGACAATCGTACGGAAGAGGGCAAGGCGCTCAACAGACGAGTGGAGTTCGTGGTACTGAGCGCCCAGTGATTGCAGAGAAAGAGCAACAGGTGGTACAAAAGGGGTCGGCTGGTAGTCCGGCCCCTTCCCTTATTTTATAGAGTTGGATCAGGAAAGGACGATGCGGGCTTTTCCGTCGCGTCTTTTCCGGTACAATGCGGCGATGTGGCCGATTAGCTGAACCGGCTCGCTCCCTGTTCGGCGGCAGATCTCGCCCAGCATGGTGTGACGGGACTCCCGGTCTGTAGCGTTGATTCTCACCTTGATCAACTCATGGAAGTCGAGCGCCCGATCGATCTCCTCGATGACGGAATCGCTGATCCCGGCCCGGCCGGTGAGAACCACCGGCTTGAGCGGGTGAGCGAGCTTGCGCAACTGGCGAATCTGCTTGTTGTTCAGACCCATATTGAAGACCGAGAAACCTGAGATGCATATCCTGCGCAGTATAACCCGGAAACGGCGCACTGTGACAGTGGCTCCGAGCCCTTTCAACGGGATAAAGTTTGAACTGGGGATCATACTGCTGCTGCTTCCGTTGATCTGGGTAGTGGTGGAGCGGCTGGTTGCCGATACCCTGCTGGAGTTTGCACTGCTGCTCGCGGCAGCATCCCTGGCGTCGGCGTGGCTGGTGTGGCGTACCCGGACCGTTCTGCGGCGGCTGGAGAGAGAGCAAAAGGATGGCTCGCAGCAAGAGTAGTGCAAAGTGGTTGCGGGAACATTTCGACGACCTCTATGTCCAACGGGCTCGGCAGGAAGGGTACCGTTCCCGCGCCGTCTACAAGCTGCAGGAGATTCAGGAGAAAGACCGAATCTTCCGTCCGGGGATGACCGTGGTGGATCTGGGAGCGGCGCCGGGAGGCTGGTCGCAATTTGCCAGCCGTTACGTCACGGCAAAAGGAAGGGTGGTGGCACTGGATATCCTGCCAATGGATCCGTTGCCGGACGTGGAATTCATTCAGGGTGATTTTTGTGAGCAGGAGGTCTGCGAGCGCTTGCTGGGGCTGGTCGGCGAACGCGTGGATCTTGTAATGTCGGACATGGCCCCCAATATAAGTGGAGTAAAGGCTGTCGATCAGCCGCGCGCCATGCATCTGGCCGAGCTGGCGCTGGATTTTTCTCGCAACGTACTGACTCCAGAGGGAAACCTTTTGATCAAGGCCTTCCAGGGCGAGGGCTTCGATGCCTTGGTGCGCGAGCTGCGCAGTGCGTTCAGAAAGGTGCTCGTGCGCAAGCCCGGCGCGTCACGTTCCCGTTCACGGGAGGTGTATCTGTTGGCGAGAGGCCATATATTGTAGTAACGTAGGGAGCGACGGCGCGTAACGAGGTCGTCGCTCCGGTGGTAGATCCAAGAGGTATATTTTGAACGATATCGTCAAGAACATCCTGTTGTGGGTTGTCATTGCCGTCATTTTGATGATGGTTTTCAACAACTTCACACCCCATCAGCAGGCGGCGCAGCCGTTGGAGTACTCCCGTTTCATCGCCGATGTACGGGAGGGACGGGTAAAGAAGGTGATGATAGAGGGGCGCACCATCCGTGGTATCACGGCGGACGACAACACCTTCGTCACCTACAGCCCGGGGGATCCTGGACTGATTGGTGACCTGCTCAACAACAACGTGGTGATCGACGCCCGCCCGCCGGAGCAGCAGTCGCTGCTGGTGCAGATCTTCATCTCGTGGTTCCCCATGCTGCTGCTGATCGCTGTGTGGATCTTCTTCATGCGCCAGATGCAGGGCGGCGGAGGCGGGCGCGGTGCCATGTCCTTCGGCAAGAGCCGTGCCCGGATGCTGGGGGAGAATCAGGTCAAGGTGACCTTCAACGACGTGGCGGGAGCCGAAGAGGCCAAGGAGGATGTGGCGGAGCTGGTGGAATTTCTGCGGGAGCCGGCCAAATTCCAGAAGCTGGGCGGCAAGATTCCACGCGGGGTGCTGATGGTCGGTCCTCCCGGTACGGGCAAGACCTTGCTGGCCAAGGCCATTGCCGGAGAGGCGAAGGTCCCTTTCTTCACCATATCGGGTTCCGACTTCGTGGAGATGTTCGTCGGTGTGGGTGCCTCCCGGGTCCGGGACATGTTCGAGCAGGCGAAGAAGCACGCCCCCTGCATCATCTTCATCGACGAGATCGATGCGGTGGGACGTCACCGTGGTGCCGGTCTCGGCGGGGGGCATGACGAGCGGGAGCAGACCCTCAACCAGCTGCTGGTGGAGATGGATGGCTTCGAGGGCAACGAAGGTGTGATCGTGATCGCGGCCACCAACCGCCCCGATGTGCTGGATCCCGCCCTGTTACGCCCGGGCCGCTTCGATCGCCAGGTGGTGGTTCCCCTGCCCGATCTCCGTGGCCGCGAGCAGATCCTCAAGGTGCACATGCGCAAGGTCCCTCTGGCCGATGACGTGAAAGCGTCGGTCATTGCCCGGGGCACGCCGGGCTTCTCCGGCGCCGATCTGGCCAACCTGGTCAATGAGGCGGCCCTGTTCGCCGCGCGGTCCGGGGATCGGGTCGTGTCCATGGTCCACTTCGAGAAGGCCAAGGACAAGATCATGATGGGCGCCGAGCGCAAGTCCATGGTGATGAGCGAAGAGGAGAAGAAACTCACCGCCTATCACGAATCGGGTCATGCCATCGTCGGTCGTCTGGTGCCCGAGCATGATCCGGTTCACAAGGTGACCATCATTCCCCGCGGACGGGCCTTGGGTGTAACCATGTTCCTGCCCACGGAGGATCGCTACAGCTACAGCAAGCAGCGTCTGGAGAGCCAGATCTGCAGCCTGTTCGGTGGCCGTATCGCCGAGGAGCTGATCTTTGGTCCCGAAAAGGTGACCACGGGAGCATCCAACGATATCCAGCGGACCACCGAGATTGCGCGTAACATGGTGACCAAGTGGGGGCTTTCGGAACGGCTGGGCCCGCTTACCTACAGCGAGGAGGAGGGCGAGGTGTTTCTCGGCCACTCGGTGACCCAGCACAAGAACGTATCCGACGAAACGGCACACATCATCGACGAGGAGATCCGCAGGATCATCGACACCAACTATCAGCGGGCCAGGAAGATCCTCACCGAGAACATGGACAAGTTGCACATGATGGCCGAGGCATTGATGAAGTATGAGACCATCGATGCCCAGCAGATCGATGACATCATGTCCGGGAAGCCGCCTCGTCCGCCCAAGGACTGGGATGAGCCGGAACCTCGCTCGGGTGGAGGCAGTGCCGTGGACAGCGAGGACGACGTCGAGAAGAAGGACAAGAAGGGCGGAACCATCGGAGAACCCGCCAGCCAGCATTGACGCCATGCCTTCCCTGAACTGCGGTGGCAAGCTGCTGGATCTGTCGTCGCCGCAGGTGATGGGTATTCTGAACATCACTCCCGACTCCTTTTCGGACGGGGGTGTTTTTTTTGCCCGCGAGGCCGCCCTTCGCCAAGCCCGGCAGATGTATGAGGCGGGCGCGGCGATCATCGACGTGGGTGGGGAGTCCACCCGTCCGGGCGCCAGACCAGTATCGGTACAGGAGGAACTGGATCGGGTGATTCCGATTATCGAGACGCTGCATGCGGAGCTGCCGGTCATCCTCTCTGTCGATACCAGCAAGGCCGAGGTGATGCGGGAGGCGGTGCAGGCGGGCGCCGGGATGATCAACGATGTCTACGCCTTGCGCCGGGAAGGGGCGCTGGACGCTGCGAGGGAGTGTGATGTTCCCGTCTGCCTGATGCACATGCAGGGGGAGCCGCGCACCATGCAGCAGGAGCCGCGCTACGGGGATGTGGTGCAGGAGGTGCTCCAGTTCCTGCGGCAGCGGATCGATACCTGCCGGCAGGCGGGTATCGCCCGTGAAAAGCTGTTGATCGATCCCGGTTTTGGGTTTGGCAAGCGGTTGCAGCATAATCTGCAACTGATGAAACAGCTGCCCGAACTGGCGGCGTTGGGTTGCCCGGTTCTGGTGGGGGTCTCGCGCAAATCCATGCTGGGCTCGTTGCTGGGAGGGAGGCCGGTGGAGGGGCGGCTGCACGCCAGCGTGGCTGCGGCGACACTGGCGGTGTGGCTGGGGGCGGCCATTGTACGGGTACACGATGTGGGGGCCACCGTGGACGCCGTGAAGGTTGCTGCGGCGGTAAAACAGATCGACTGAATGAGAAGAAAAGAGAGGGGACGATGGTCAAACGCTATTTTGGAACCGATGGGATACGCGGCAAGGTGGGGGAGAGGCCGA
Organism: Gammaproteobacteria bacterium; assembly: GCA_015488495.1. GTDB lineage: Bacteria > Pseudomonadota > Gammaproteobacteria > Thiohalospirales > Thiohalospiraceae > DRMK01. The sequence continues at coordinate 13,306 of WFNS01000238.1, forward strand.
TTACTCCGGAGTTCGTTCTGCATCTGGGGTGGGCGGTGGGCCACGTGCTGGCCAGCCACGGCAGCCGGGGCAAGGTGGTGATTGGCAAGGACACCCGTATTTCCGGTTACATGTTTGAATCTGCCTTGCAGGCCGGGTTGTCGGCGGCCGGAGTGGACATCCGCCTGCTGGGACCCATGCCGACACCGGGTATCGCCTATCTTACCCGAACCATGCGTGCCGACGCGGGTATCGTGATCAGTGCATCTCACAACCCCTACTTCGACAACGGGATCAAGTTCTTTTCCCCCCTCGGCACCAAGCTGCCCGACGAGACCGAGCAGGAGATCGAAAGCTATCTGGACCATCCGGTCACCTGTGTCGAGTCCGGGCAGTTGGGCAAGGCGGCGCGGGTAAACGACGCGGCGGGTCGCTATATCGAGTTCTGCAAGAGCACGGTTCCCCTCGGCCTGGAGCTGGGAGGGATCCGGATGGTGCTGGATTGTGCCAACGGAGCTACCTATGACGTGGCACCGAAGGTGTTCCAGGAGCTGGGGGCGGATGTGATCCCCATTGGCGTCGAGCCGGATGGGCTCAACATCAACGCCGAATGTGGTTCCACCAACCCGGCGATGCTGCAACAGGCGGTCATCGAGCATGGTGCCGAACTGGGCGTTGCCCTCGATGGTGACGGTGACCGGGTCATCATGGTGGACCACAAGGGAGAGGTGGTGGACGGTGACGAGCTGCTGTTCGTCATCGCCCGGGACCGGCAGGGGAACGGTCACCGTAACGGCGGTGCCTACCAAGGGGGAGTGGTGGGAACGGTGATGAGCAACCTGGGGCTCGAGCTGGCTTTCAAGGATGCCGGTATCCCCTTCCGGCGTGCAGCGGTGGGTGACCGCTACGTGGCGGAGATGATGGCGCAGGAGGGGTGGATTCTCGGCGGAGAGTCCTCGGGGCATATCATCTGCCGCGACTGCACCACCACGGGAGACGGCATCGTCTCTGCGCTGCAGGTGATGGCGGCCATGGTCAACAGCGGCCAGACCTTGCACACCCTGAAAAGAGGAATGACCAAGTTCCCGCAGACCATGATCAACGTTCGCTTGGAGAAGCGGTTCTCGCCGGACGATTCCGAACATGTGCGCAACGCCGTGCGGGATGTGGAGGCGCAATTGGCGGGAAGGGGACGGGTGTTGTTGCGGGCCTCGGGCACCGAGCCGGTGATTCGGGTCATGGTGGAGGGAGATGATGCCCCGCAGGTAGAGAAGCTGGCCAAGCAGCTGGCCGAGATCGTGGCCCAGGCGGCCGTTGCGGATTGATCGCTCATTACGAGCAGGCACCGTCGGTCCGGCTGAGCCACCGTTTCATGCGGCCTGGAGAAGCGGACGGGGTTCGTTCGACCGGGACGGGAAAAATTGATTTTCTCTGTCAGGAACGGTAAGCTTCATCCACTTTCTGTTGTGAACGAGGGGAAAGAGATGCGTCAGCCACTGGTCGCCGGGAACTGGAAAATGAACGGTTCCGCCGAAAGCATTGAGCGGCTCCTGGATGGAATCAAGGGTTCACTTGATACGGTCGAAAAGGCGGAAGTGGTGGTCTGCCCTCCCTTCGTCTATCTGTCCGATGTCCGTCGGCAACTGACAGGAAGCTCCGTGGCCCTAGGTGCGCAGAACGTCAGCGAGCATCCCTCCGGTGCCTACACCGGAGAGATCGCTGCCTCCATGCTGCTGGATTTCCAGTGCCGCTATGTCATCGTAGGGCATTCGGAGCGTCGTTCCCTGTTCGGTGAAAGCGACTCCCAGGTGGCGGCGAAGTTTGCCGCTGCCCGAGCCGCCGGTATCCGGCCCATCCTGTGTGTCGGTGAGGTACTGGAGGAGCGGGAGCAGGGGATCACCGAAAAGGTGGTGGTTCGTCAACTGGATGCCGTCATCGAAGAGGTCGGCGTAGAGGCGCTCGCCGACGGGGTCATCGCCTACGAGCCGGTATGGGCCATCGGGACCGGCAAGACCGCCTCGCCGGAGCAGGCGCAAGAGGTCCATGCCTTCATTCGCGGACGGATCGCGGAACGGAGCGCGGATACCGCCGGGCAGGTTCGTATTCTGTACGGAGGCAGTGTGAAGGCAGCGAACGCTGAAGCGCTGTTTGCCATGCCGGATATCGACGGTGGTCTCATCGGTGGTGCTTCGCTGGATGCAGAGGAGTTCATCTCCATCTGCCGGGCTGCTGTCTGACGGGAACAGAGCGTTATGCAAACAGTCATTCTGGCAATTCATATCGTCATTGCCGTCAGCCTGATCGTCCTCGTCTTGTTGCAGACCGGAAAAGGTGCAGAGATGGGCGCGGCGTTTGGCGCCGGCGCCTCGGGAACGGTCTTCGGGGCACGGGGATCAGCCTCTTTCCTGAGTCGTACGACGGCGATTCTCGCCACCGGCTTCTTCATCACCAGCCTTACCTTGGCCTATCTGTCGGGACAAACCGTGGTGCGCAAGAGCGTGACCGAAAGTTTCGCGCCGCAACCTGCTCAGCAGGTGCCGGATGAGAGCGGTTCCGTGGCGCCGGATGTCCCGCCGATTCCGGCTGGTGAAGCGCAGGGAGAGGGACAAATGGCGCCTTCCGCAGATGTGCCGGTCCCGCCTGCGGCGGATGTACCGTCAGCTGACACCGGAAACAAATCGGAGTAAATCGTTTTTCCTGGTTTGACTCCACCCGTTTTTGTGCGGATGTGGTGGAACTGGTAGACACGCCGTCTTGAGGGGGCGGTGGCGCGAGCCGTGCCGGTTCGACTCCGGCCATCCGCACCATTTGTTTTTATTTTGTATTCCAGGATATTCATAAACAGTGAATATTTTGGGATAAAAAAAGAGATCGCCGGATTGGGGCGTACAAGGGTTGACAGCCTGTTTGTCCATCGCATACGCTCTCAACCTTCGAATCGTTACAGATTCACTCCAGCGACAGGAAACAATTGGGGACCCAGCAAATAATGCTAGAAAATTATTTTCCCATCCTCGTTTTTCTGGTCATCGGTTTCCTGCTCGGCGGGATCATGATTGGGCTGGGTCTGGTGCTCGCACCGCGCCGCCCGGACAAGGAAAAACTCTCCGCCTACGAGTGTGGCTTCGAGCCTTTCGAAGACACCCGCATGAAATTCGACGTCCGATACTATCTCGTCGCCATCCTGTTCATCATCTTCGATCTCGAAATTGCTTTTCTCTTCCCCTGGGCGGTGGTCCTGGAAGAGATCGGTCTGTTCGGTTATCTGGCCATGGTGCTCTTTCTCGGCATTCTGGTCATCGGTTTCATCTATGAGTGGAAGAAAGGGGCTCTGGAATGGGAATAGAGGGCATCCTGAAGGAGGGAGTGGTCACCACCTCCGCTGACAACCTCATCAACTGGGCCCGCACCGGCTCCCTCTGGCCCATGACCTTTGGTCTCGCCTGCTGCGCCGTGGAGATGATGCAGGCCGGTGCATCCCGGTACGATCTCGACCGTTTCGGCATGTTGTTCCGCCCCAGTCCACGCCAATCCGACGTGATGATCGTGGCCGGTACATTGATCAACAAGATGGCGCCTGCGTTGCGCAAAGTTTACGACCAGATGGCCGAGCCGCGCTGGGTCATCTCCATGGGCTCGTGTGCCAACGGAGGGGGTTACTATCACTATTCCTATTCCGTCGTCCGGGGATGTGATCGGGTCGTTCCCGTGGACATCTATGTTCCCGGCTGTCCCCCCACGGCGGAGGCGCTGCTCTATGGCATCATGCAGCTACGCAACAAGATCCGGCGAACCAATACCATAGCCAGAAGCGATGACTGATTCTGTGCAGAAACTCGTTGAACTGATTACGGACCGGTTCGAAGGGATCGGTGGGATTTGTAAAGAGGCACTTGGGGAGGCGACGCTGGAAATTCCCCGGGAGCGGTTGTTGGAGTGCTGCCGCGCCTTGCGTGACGAAGCGGATTTTGCCTTCGAACAGCTCATCGATCTGTGTGCGGTTGACTACTCCACGTTTGGTGAAGGTGGTTGGGATGGAGAGCGCTTTGCCGTGGTCTACCACCTGCTGTCGATACAGCACAATCGCCGTTTGAGGCTGCGTGTATTCCTGGACGACGAGCGACCGATGGTCGATTCGGTAGTCGATATCTGGGCTTCCGCCAACTGGTTCGAGCGGGAGGCGTTCGACCTGTTCGGGATCCTGTTCGAGGGACATCCCGATCTGCGTCGTATCCTGACCGATTACGGTTTCATCGGGCACCCCTTCCGCAAGGATTTCCCGCTCACCGGTAACGTCGAGATGCGTTACGACGAAACGAAAGGACGGGTCGTCTATCAGCCAGTAAGCATCGAGCCGCGGATCAATATTCCCCGCGTGATCCGTCACGACCACCGTTTCGCGGGCAGCGTGGTGGAGAAGGGAGAGAACAGCGATGCCTGAGATCCGCAACTACACTCTCAATTTCGGTCCGCAGCATCCGGCGGCGCATGGTGTATTGCGCCTGGTGCTGGAGATGGACGGCGAGGTGATCGAGCGCGCCGACCCACACATCGGACTGCTGCATCGGGCGACGGAGAAACTGGCCGAAACCCGCACCTACAACCAGGCGCTGCCCTACATGGATCGCCTGGACTACGTCTCCATGATGTGCAACGAGCACGCCTATGTGCTGGCGGTGGAGAAACTGCTCGGTGTCGAGGTGCCCATCCGGGCGCAGTACATCCGCGTGATGTTCGACGAGATCACCCGCATTCTCAACCACCTGATGTGGATCGGTGCCCACGGGCTGGACATCGGCGCGATGACCATCTTCCTCTACGCCTTCCGGGAGCGGGAGGATCTGATGGACTGCTACGAGGCGGTATCGGGTGCGCGCATGCACGCGGCCTACTACCGGCCCGGCGGTGTCTATCGGGATCTGCCGGATTCCATGCCCAAGTACGAGGTGTCCAAGTGGCACAACGCCAAGGAAGTGGAGCGGATGAACCGGAACCGTCAGGGTTCCCTGCTGGACTTCATCGAGGATTTCACCGAACGGTTCCCTGCCTGCGTCGATGAATACGAGACGCTTTTGACCGATAACCGGATCTGGAAACAGCGTACGGTCGACATCGGTGTGGTGTCGCCGGAAAGAGCGCTGCAGCTCGGCTTCACGGGCCCCATGCTGCGAGGTTCGGGAATCGCTTGGGATCTGCGCAAGAAGCAGCCTTACGAGGTATATGACCGGCTGGATTTCGATATCCCGGTCGGTACCAATGGAGACACCTACGATCGCTATCTGGTGCGGGTGGAAGAGATGCGGCAGTCCAATCGCATCATCAAACAGTGTGTCGAGTGGCTGCGGAAGAATCCGGGTCCGGTGATGTTGGACAACCACAAGATCACCCCTCCCCGCCGCGACGACGTGAAGGGGGACATGGAATCCCTCATTCACCACTTCAAGCTGTTCACCGAAGGGTACTGTATCCCGGAGGGCGAGGCCTACGCCGCAGTGGAGCATCCCAAGGGGGAGTTTGGTATCTACATGATCTCCGATGGTGCCAACAAGCCCTATCGGCTGAAGATCCGGGCGCCGGGGTTCGTCCATCTGTCGGCCCTCGACGAGATGTCCCGAGGGCACATGCTGGCGGATGTGGTGGCCATCATTGGTACCCAGGATATCGTTTTTGGGGAGGTTGACCGTTGACGGAGAGAAGTCTGATTGATCTGCTGACCAAGGAGTCCTGTGCGGAGATCGACCGCTGGATCGCCAAATATCCGGAGGATCAGAAACAGTCGGCAGTGATGGCGGCATTGCGCATCGTTCAGGATCAAAACGGCGGGCACCTCACCACCGAACTGATGGACGCCGTGGCGGAATATCTGGATATGGATCCCATCGCCGTGTATGAGGTGGCTACGTTCTACTCCATGTATGAGCTGAAACCGGTGGGGCGTCACAAGATCTGCGTCTGCACCAATATTTCGTGCATGTTGTGTGGCTCGGAGAACCTGGTCGACCATCTGAAGCAGAAACTCGGGATTGGCTTCGGTGAGGTGACCGCCGATGGCCGTTTTTCCCTCAAGGAGGTGGAGTGTCTGGGGGCCTGCGTGGGGGCGCCCGTGGTACAGATCGGCAAGCAGTATTACGAGAATCTCACCCCTGAAAAGGTGGATCGGATCCTGGACGAGCTCGATTGAGCTGGATGATGGCAGAGAGCGCGGCTGGAGTAGTGAATGAATAACAACCAAGTCTGTTTCCGGACCCTGCATCTGGAGAAGCCCTGGACATTGGCGACCTACCAGAGTGCGGATGGTTACGAGGTCTTGAAGAAGATCCTCAAGGAGAAGACCGATCCCGATGACATCATCTCCGAGCTGAAGACCTCCGCCTTGCGGGGTCGTGGCGGCGCGGGGTTCCCCACCGGACTGAAGTGGAGCTTCATGCCGCGCAATGCTCCCGGCCAGAAATATATCCTGTGCAATTCCGACGAGGGGGAGCCGGGCACCTGCAAGGATCGGGACATCCTGCGCTACAACCCGCACCAGCTCATCGAGGGGATGATCATCGCCGGCTACTGTATCGGCGCCTCCATGGGTTACAACTATATCCGCGGCGAATTCTGGGAGCCCTATGAGCGGTTCGAGGCGGCGCTGGAGGAGGCGCGTGCGGCCGGGTTGCTGGGCAAGAACATCCTCGACTCGGGATTCGATTTCGACATCCAGGTCCATCTCGGGGCCGGCGCCTACGTCTGTGGTGAAGAGACCGCGCTCATCGAATCCATCGAAGGGAAGAAGGGACAACCCCGTTTCAAGCCGCCATTCCCGGCCAGCTATGGGCTCTATGGCAGACCCACCACCATCAACAACACCGAAACACTGGCGTCGGTACCGGTGATCCTGAAGAATGGCGGTCAGTGGTTCCTGGAGCTGGGTAAGCCGAACAACGGTGGCAACAAGCTGTTCTGTGTCTCCGGCCACGTCAACAAGCCGGGCAATTTCGAGATCCCCATGGGGACTCCGTTCGCCGAGCTGCTGGAGATGGCCGGCGGTGTTCGCGATGGTCACCGGCTGAAAGCGGTCATCCCCGGTGGTTCCTCCACTCCGGTGCTGCCCGCCGAGGTGGCGATGGAGATGACCATGGATTATGACTCCATCGCCAAGGCGGGTTCCATGCTGGGTGCGGGCTCGGTCATCGTGATGGACGAGACCACCTGCATGGTGAAGGCGCTGGCGCGTATCTCCTACTTCTATTACGAAGAGTCGTGCGGGCAGTGCACTCCGTGCCGGGAGGGAACCGGTTGGCTGCAGCGGGTGGTGAATCGTATCGAGAACGGCCAGGGGCGCCAGGAGGACCTGGACCTGCTGCTCGAGGTGGCCAGCGGGATCTCCGGAAAGACCATCTGCGCCCTCGGTGATGCGGCGGCGATGCCGGTGACCAGTTTCGTCAAAAACTTTCGCGACGAGTTCCAGTATCACATCGACCACAAGAAGTGCATGGTGTGACGGAAAGGCAGAACTGAAACAGACAGGAATACAGAACGGCAATGGCAGACATTGAAATCAACGGCAAACCGATCAAGGCCCGCGATGGGGCGATGGTGATCGAGGCCGCCGATGAGGCCGGTATCACGATCCCGCGTTTCTGCTATCACGAGAAACTATCGGTTGCGGCCAGCTGCCGTATGTGCCTGGTGGAGGTGGAGAAGGCGCCGAAGCCGTTGCCGGCCTGCGCCACCCCGGTGACGGATGGCATGAAGGTGTGGACCAATTCGCCGCGAGCCCTGGCTGCGCAGAAGAACGTGATGGAGTTCCTGCTCATCAACCACCCTCTCGACTGCCCCATCTGTGACCAGGGGGGCGAGTGCGATCTGCAGGATATCGCGGTGGGTTACGGCAACGACGTGTCGCGTTTTGCCGAGATCAAGCGGGTGGTGAAAGGCAAGGACATCGGGCCGCTGATTGCCACCGATTTCACCCGTTGCATCCACTGCACCCGTTGTGTGCGCTTTGGTCAGGAGATCGCCGGTATCCGCGAGCTCGGCGCCACCGGACGGGGCGAGCACATGGAGATCGGGACCTACGTGGAGAAGAGCGTCAGCTCCGAGCTGTCGGGAAACATCATCGACATCTGCCCGGTGGGCTCGCTGACCTCCAAGCCGTTCCGTTTCACCGCCCGGCCCTGGGAACTGACCGACTGCGCCACCATTGCCCCTCATGACTGCGTGGGCTCCAATCTGGTCCTGCAGACCCGGCGCAACCGCGTGATGCGCGCCCTGCCGCGGCGCAACGAGGCGGTCAACGAGGTGTGGATATCGGACCGTGACCGTTTCAGCTACATCGGTTTGAACAGCACGGACCGGCTGCAGACCCCCATGGTGAAAGAGGGGGGGGAGTGGCGCGAGGCCGACTGGAACACCGCCCTGGAACGGGTGGTGAAGGGTGTGCGAAAGGTGGTGGATTCCCATGGCCCGGAGCAGCTGGGCGCGCTGGTTTCGCCCTCTGCGACGCTGGAGGAGATGTATCTGCTGCAGAAGCTGGTTCGCGGGCTGGGGTGTGCCAATATCGATCACCGCCTGCGTCAGAGCGACTTCTCCGATCAGGATCTGTTGCCGGCGTTCCCCTGGTTGGGGCAGTCTATCGAGGAGCTGGAAAGGGTGGATGCCGCACTGCTGGTGGGCTCCAACGTGCGCAAGGAGCAGCCCATGCTGGGCCATCGCCTGCGCAAGGCAGCGCTGGCTGGCGCAAGTGTGATGGTGGTGAATCCGGTGGACTTCCCGTTCAACTTCCCGGTTTCGGAGCGGCTGATCGGCGGCCCCGAACAGATGGTGCGTGCACTGGCCGCGATCGCCAAGGCGCTGTTGGACATCACCGGGGAGACGCCGCCGGAAGGGCTCGCTGCGCTGCTGGAGAATCTGTCGGTCGGTGATACTGAGCTGGCGATGGCCGAACGGCTCAAGGCGGCGGAGAATGCCACCGTGTTGTTGGGGGCGCAGGCGCTGGGATGCCGGCAGCTCTCTGCCCTGCGTGCGCTCTCCGCATTGGTCGCCAGATTGAGTGGTGCCCGATTCGGCGTTCTGCCCGAGGGGGCGAACAGTAGCGGCGCCTGGCTGGCCGGCGCCGTCCCGCATCGTGGGCCGGTCGGCGAGGAGACGCCGATCACCAGCCTGGTCAATGCCTCGGCCATGTTCGAACATCCTTTGAAGGGTTACATCCTGATGGGGATCGAGCCGGAGCTGGATTGCGCCCATCCCGCTGCTGCCATGGAAGGACTTCAGGGGGCAGAGTTCGTCGTCGTGCTGACCTCTTTCGTCAATGAACGGATGAAACGCTATGCAGATGTGCTGCTGCCCGTTTCCCCCTTCTCGGAGACCTCCGGAACCTTCGTCAACATCGAGGGCCGCTGGCAGAGTTTTGCAGGCGCAGTGTCGCCGTTGGGCGAGTCCCGGCCGGCGTGGAAGGTGTTGCGGGTGCTGGGCAACCTTTTTGATCTGGACGGTTTCGAATACACCTCCAGCGAGCAGGTTCGTGACGAGTTGAGGGGTTCGGCCGGGCAGATGGAGCCGTCGGCCGAAGTGGCATGGCGTTGCCCGGCGGACTTCAACACCCCGAGTGGTCACTTGCACCGCATCGGCGAGGTGCCCATCTATGCCACCGATGCCCTGGTGAGGCGTTCGCAGCCGTTGCAGGAGACGGTGGATGCAAAGCCGGCAGCGGTGTATGTCAACGATTCGGTGGCAGCCGGCCTGGGGATTGCCGAGGGGGACAGGGTGCGGGTGACCCAGGGGGAGTGCTCGGTGCAGTTGCCGGTGGTAATCGATGAGCGGGTTGCCGCCGGATGTGCCGTGATCCCGGCAGCCATGCCGGAGACCGCCGCCCTTGGGGCGATCCACGGTCCGGTGGAGATCGAAAAGGCTTGAGATGAACAGAAGCGGATGGACTACTGATGCTTGACGCGTTACTGACATTGCTGATCGTGTTGCTCAAGATCGTGGCGCTGCTCGTCCCCTTGATGGTGGCGGTGGCCTACCTGACTTTCGCGGAGCGCAAGATCATCGGCTTCATCCAGGTGCGCAGGGGACCTCTGCATGTCGGCCCCCGCGGATGGCTCCAGCCCATTGCCGACGCCGTCAAGCTCATCTTCAAGGAGATCGTCATCCCCGCCGGCGCCAATCGGTTTCTGTTTCTGCTGGCGCCGCTGCTGGCGATGGGGCCCTCCATCGCCGCATGGGCGGTCGTCCCGCTGGGTGAAAATCTCTATGTGACCGATATCGATGCCAGCCTGCTCTACGTGCTGGCGCTCACCTCGCTGAGTGTCTACGGCATCATCATCGCCGGCTGGTCCTCCAACTCCAAGTACGCCTTTCTGGGTGCGTTGCGCTCCGCCGCCCAGGTGGTCTCCTATGAGATCGCAATGGGGTTTGCCCTGGTCGGTGTTCTCCTTGCAGCTGGCAGTCTGAACCTGCGGGAGATCGTGCTGGCCCAGCAGGGCAGCCTGCTTCACTGGTTCTGGATTCCGTTGCTACCCCTGTTCGTGGTCTATTTCATCGCGGGTCTGGCGGAGACCAACCGCGCCCCCTTCGATCTGGCGGAGGGCGAGTCCGAAATCGTGGCGGGATTCCACGTGGAGTATTCGGGAATGAGCTTCGGCGTCTTCTTCCTCGCCGAATACGCCAACATGATCCTGATCTCCATGCTGACCTCGCTCATGTTCCTCGGCGGATGGCTCTCGCCCTTCCAGGGAATCCCGTTGCTGGAGAGCCTGTTTGGATGGGTTCCAGGGATCGTCTGGTTGCTGCTGAAGACCTCGTTCTTCCTGCTGCTGTTCCTGTGGGTGCGGGCCACCTTCCCCCGTTATCGTTATGACCAGTTGATGCGGCTGGGGTGGAAGATACTCATACCGATTACCATCGCCTGGTTGCTGGTTGTAGGCGCTGCGGTAGCCGGGGGCCTGGGGCCCTGGTTTGACTGAGCAGGAGTGAGGAATTTGGGATGAATGCATTGAGCCGTTTTTTCAAGAGCCTGTTCCTGCTGGAACTGTTGAAGGGGTTGCGGCTGACCGGGCGTTACCTGCTGGACCGCAAGGTGACCATCATTTATCCGGAGGAGAAGACGCCCCAGTCCCCCCGTTTTCGCGGGTTGCACGCCCAGCGCCGCTATCCCAACGGAGAGGAGCGCTGTATCGCCTGCAAACTCTGCGAGGCGATCTGCCCGGCCATGGCGATTACCATCGAAGCCGGGCCGCGGGAGGACGATGGCAGTCGGCGCACCACCCGTTATGAGATCGATTTGACCAAGTGCATCTTTTGCGGCTTTTGCGAGGAGTCCTGCCCCGTGGATGCCATCGTGGAGACCCGGGTGTTCGAATATTTTGGTGAGAAGCGCAGTGACCTGGTCAAGAGCAAGCAGGATCTGCTCGCGGTCGGGGAGCAGCACGAGGCACAGATCGCGGCGGATCGCGCGCAGGATGCCCCTTATCGTTGACGGAAGGGTTGGATGATTCAATGAGTTTCGAGCAGTTCGTCTTCTATGTGTTCGCTGCAGCCATGCTGGGCTCCGCCCTGATGGTGATCACCCTGCGCAATCCGGTGCATGCTGCGCTCTCCCTCGTGCTGACATTCTTTTCCGGTGCAGCCCTCTGGTTGTTGCTGGAGGCGGAATTCCTGGCCATCACCCTGGTGCTCGTCTATGTGGGCGCGGTAATGGTGCTGTTCCTCTTCGTGGTGATGATGCTCGACATCAACCTGGCGAAGATGCAGGAAGGCTTCGTCAAGCTACTGCCGCTGGGCGTACTCCTGGCGCTGCTAGTTGTTGGCATGATGGTCTACGTGGTGGGGCCGGGCAATTTTGGTCTGGAGAGATTTGCCGATCCGGCTCCCCACGGGGCGGACTACAGCAACACCAGGGAGCTGGGACGGATACTCTATACCGTCTATGTCTATCCTTTCGAAATCGCCGCCGCGATTCTGCTGGTGGCCATCATTGCGGCCATCTCGCTGGCACTGCGTAAACGGCCGATGACCAAACACCAGGATCCGGACCTGCAGATCGCGGTGCGCAAGGAGGACCGGCTGCGCATCGTTGAGATGGAGGCAGAAACGCGGCCTGCCAAAGAGGGGAAGGGTGAGGGATGATTGCACTGTCTGATTATCTGATTCTTGGGGCCATCCTGTTCGGCATCAGCGTCGCCGGGATCTTTCTCAATCGAAAGAACCTCATCATCCTGCTGATGGCCATCGAACTGATGCTGCTGGCGGTCAACATCAACTTCATCGCCTTTTCTCACTATCTCGGCGATATGGCTGGTCAGGTGTTCGTCTTCTTCATATTGACGGTGGCCGCTGCGGAAGCGGCTATCGGGCTGGCCATTCTGGTGGTGCTGTTCCGCAACAGGCACACCATCAACGTGGATGACCTGGATTCGCTCAAGGGATAGCATCGGGGCTCAACGATTATGCAAAATGTCTATCTCACCATCGTCCTGGCTCCGCTGTTCGGGGCCATCATTGCGGGGCTGTTCGGGCACTTCATCAGCCGGCGGGCCGCACACACGGTAACTATCGCCGGTGTGGCCGTCTCGGCCATCTTTTCCCTCTATGTGTTCAAACACATCGTTCTCGATGGAGCCGAGCCCTATAACGGTACCGTCTATACCTGGATGGTCAGCGACGGAATCCGTTTCGAGGTGGGATTCCTGATAGATTCCCTGAGCGCCATGATGATGGCGGTGGTGACTTTCGTCTCCCTGATGGTGCATATCTATACCATCGGCTACATGCACGACGATCCGGGATACAAGCGCTTCTTCAGCTATATCTCGCTGTTCACCTTCTCCATGCTGATGTTGGTGATGTCCAACAACTTCATGCAGCTCTTCTTTGGTTGGGAGGCGGTCGGTCTGGTCTCCTATCTCTTGATCGGTTTCTGGTACAAGCGGCCTACCGCGATCTTCGCCAACCTCAAGGCGTTTCTCGTCAACCGGGTGGGTGACTTTGGTTTTCTGCTGGGAATCGCCGCGGTGCTGATGTATTTCAACAGCCTGGATTATGCCGACGTGTTTGCCGCCGCGCCGATGATGGCCGACATGACCATTGAGGTGATTCCGGGCATCGAATGGTCGCTGATGACGGTGATCTGCATCCTGCTGTTCATTGGGGCCATGGGCAAGTCGGCGCAGGTGCCGTTGCATGTGTGGCTGCCCGATTCCATGGAGGGCCCGACACCCATCTCGGCACTGATCCATGCCGCTACCATGGTCACCGCCGGTATCTTCATGGTGGCGCGCATGTCGCCGTTGTATGAGCTCTCCACCACTGCCCTCGGCGTGGTGCTGGTGATCGGCGCCATCACTGCCCTGTTCATGGGGATCCTGGGAATCATCCAGAACGACATCAAGCGGGTGGTGGCCTATTCCACGCTGTCGCAGCTTGGATACATGACCGTGGCCCTGGGGGCCTCCGCCTACGCGGCCGGGGTATTCCACCTGATGACCCACGCCTTCTTCAAGGCGCTGCTGTTCCTGGCGGCCGGGTCGGTGATCATCGGCATGCATCACGAGCAGGACATCCGCAAGATGGGCGGCATCAAGAAATACATGCCCATTACCTACTGGACCATGCTGATCGGGTCGTTGGCCCTGATCGGGTTCCCCGGTTTTGCGGGCTTCTTCTCCAAGGACGCCATCATAGAGGCGGTGCATCTTTCTCACACGCCGGGAGCCGGCTTCGCCTATTTCGCCGTGCTCATCGGGGTGTTCATCACCGCGTTTTACAGCTTCCGGATGTTCTTCCTGGTATTCCATGGCGAGGAGCGGATGGATGCCCATACCCGGGAGCACCTGCATGAGTCTCCATGGGTGGTGACTGGTCCCCTGATCGCGCTGGCGGTTCCGTCCGTTTTTGCCGGAGCCATATTCATCGGCCCGATGCTGTTCGGCGATTTCTTCGAGGGCGCGATCTTCGTGAGCCCGGAGCGGGATGTGTTGGGCCACCTGGGTGAGCACTTCCACGGCTGGTTCAGCTTCGTATTGCACGGTTTGACCGGTCCGGCGTTCTATCTTGCCGCCGCGGGGGTGGGTTCTGCCTGGTACCTCTATCTGAAACGGCCCGATATTCCCGCCGTGATCAAAGAACGCTCCGGTGTGCTCTATACCATACTGGAGCACAAATATGGCTTTGATGATTTCAACGAAAAGGTGATCGCGGCCGGGAGCCGAGGGCTGGGCAGGCTGCTGTGGCAGGTGGGTGATGTCAAGCTGATCGACGGGTTCATCGTCAACGGTGCAGCCAGGAGCGTGGGCTGGTTTTCCGGAGTAATCAGATATCTTCAGACCGGGTTCTTGTACCACTATGCCTTTGCCATGTTCCTGGGGCTCTTCGTTCTGATTGCGATCTTCGTGTTTTGACTGGAATAACGATTAAAGGTGGGAATGCATGTCCTCTGAACTGCCACTCCTGAGTCTGGTTGTCTGGACCCCGATTATCGGTGGCCTGCTGGTGTTGGCCATAGGCAGTGGCAAGCACGTGCTCGAGGCCCGGGTGGTGTCGCTGCTGGTGGCGTTGTTGACCTTCGCCATCTCCATTCCGCTCTATGTCCAGTTCGACCCCACTTCGTTCCAGATGCAGTTCGTGGAGCTGCACCCCTGGATTGAGCGATTCAACATCCATTACCACCTGGGTGTCGATGGCATCTCGATGCCGCTGATCCTCCTCACCACCTTTACTACGGTGCTGGTGGTGCTGGCCGGGTGGGAGGTGATCCAGTACAAGCCGGCGCAGTACATGGCTGCCTTCCTCATCATGGAGGGTTTGATGAACGGCGTATTCGCGGCGCTGGATGCGATGCTGTTCTATGTATTCTGGGAGGCGCTACTGATCCCGATGTTCGTGGTGATCGGTATCTGGGGCGGACCGCGACGGGTCTACGCCACCATCAAGTTCTTCCTCTACACCTTCCTCGGTTCGGTGTTCATGCTGGTCTCCCTGATCTACATGTATTTCCAGGCAGACAGCTTCGCCATACTGGATTTCCATACCCTGAAGTTGGGTCTGACCGCGCAGATCCTGATCTTTATCGCCTTTCTGCTGGCGTTCGCGGTCAAGGTGCCGATGTGGCCGGTTCACACCTGGCTACCGGATGCCCACGTGGAGGCACCAACCGGTGGCTCGGTGATCCTGGCGGCCATCATGCTCAAGCTGGGGGCCTACGGTTTTCTGCGCTTCAGTCTTCCGATCACCCCGGATGCCAGCCGCGAGCTGGACTGGCTGATGATCGCCCTCTCCCTGATCGCCGTGGTCTATATCGGCTTCGTGGCGCTGGTGCAGAAAGATATGAAGAAACTGGTGGCCTACTCCTCCATCTCTCACATGGGCTTCGTGACCCTGGGTTTCTTCATCGCCTTCACCATCTTCGAGAATACCGGAAGCTGGAAGGGGGCGGCTATGGGCATCGAAGGAGGGATCGTGCAGATGATCTCGCACGGCTTTATCTCCGGAGCGATGTTCCTCTCCATCGGCGTGCTTTATGATCGGGTGCACAGCCGGGAGATAGCGGCCTACGGTGGGGTGACCAATACCATGCCGACCTTTGCCGCGTTTGCGGTGTTGTTCGCCATGGCCAACGCCGGCCTGCCGGGTACGTCGGGGTTCGTGGGCGAGTTCATGGTGATTCTCAGCGCCTTCAAGGCCAATTTCTGGTTTGCATTCTTTGCCGCGTTGACCCTGATCATCGGTGCGGCCTATACCCTATGGATGGTGAAGCGGGTGTTCTTCGGCGAGGTGGCGAACGACAACGTTGCCAAGCTGAAAGACATCAACGCGAGAGAGTTCATCATTCTTGGAACGTTGGCGGTTGCGGTGCTGTTCTTTGGAATCTATCCGGCTCCGCTGCTGGACGTGATGGGGGTTTCCGTCCAGCATCTGCTCGAACATATTGCGCAATCTAAGCTGTAACGGGTGTGCCTGCTATGGATTTTGAGATACCGAATATGAGCGTAGCTCTTCCCGAACTGTTCGTCCTTGGCATGGCCTGCCTTATCCTGGTGATCGATCTGTTTCTCACCGAGAAGACGCGGATCGTCACCTATCTCCTGGCCCAGGCCACCCTGATAGGTGCCGCCATTGCCTCCATGGCGCATCAGTTTGGCGCTCCCGAGATAGCCTTCGATGGAAACTTCATCCGTGACGGGATGGGGGATACGCTGAAAGTGTTCATCTATCTTTCGGCATTCGTCGTGTTTCTCTATTCCCGCTCCTATCTGCAGGCGCGCAATCTGTTCAAGGGGGAGTTCTACGTGCTGGGGCTGTTCGGTGTCCTGGGCATGATGGTGATGGTTTCGGCACAGAGTCTCCTGACGCTCTATCTCGGCCTCGAGCTGCTCTCCCTTTCCCTATATGCGCTGGTGGCGATGAACAGGGATTCCACCTATGCGTCGGAAGCGGCGATGAAATATTTCGTCCTCGGCGCGCTGGCGTCGGGAATGCTGCTCTACGGCATGTCGATGATCTATGGAGTCACCGGCTCCCTGGTGTTGTCGGAGATCAGCGGGCAGGTGGCGACACTCGGTGCCGACGACATGGTGCTGGTGTTCGGGTTGGTGTTCACCATCGTCGGGATCGCATTCAAGCTGGGGGCGGTGCCGTTTCACATGTGGGTACCCGACGTGTACCAGGGTTCTCCCACGGCGGTGACCGTCTATATCGGTACCGCGCCGAAGATCGCGGCGTTCGCCATGGTGATGCGGCTGCTGGTGGATGGTCTCGAGGGGCTGCATCCCCATTGGCAGGGGATGTTGGTCATCCTGGTCATCCTGTCACTGGCAATCGGTAATATCACCGCCATTGCGCAGACCAACATCAAGCGCATGCTGGCCTATTCCACCATCGCCCACGTGGGCTATCTGCTGCTGGGTGTGCTGAGCGGGACCGAAGCGGGGTACGCCTCCTCCATGTTCTACACCATCGTCTATGCGCTGATGAGCCTGGGAGGCTTCGGTATGATCATGCTGCTGAGCCGGGCCGGCTTCGAGGCCGACAAGCTGGAGGATTTCAAGGGACTCAACGAGCGCAGCCCCTGGTTTGCATTCATGATGTTGATCCTGATGTTCTCCATGGCCGGCGTGCCGGTGTTTCTCGGCTTCTGGGCGAAGCTGTCCGTCCTTTCCGCTGTGGTCGATGCCGGCCTGGTCTGGCTGGCAGCCGTTGCCGTGGTATTCTCGATCATCGGCGCATTCTACTATCTGCGGGTGGTCAAGCTGATGTATTTCGACAAGCCGGTGGATAATACGCCCATTGAGGGTGATATCGATGTGCGGGTGATGTTGAGCGCCAACAGCTTGGCCATTCTGGGGCTGGGGCTGTTCCCCGGTGGTCTGATGGGGCTCTGCACAAGAGCGATGGGCTTGTAAATCCGTCAACCGGAGCATGATATGGAAAGGGCGGGGTTTCCCCGCCCTTTCCGTTTGAAAAATGATTGTTTCCGCGTAACTATTCAGCTCACCCCTGAAATCCGCCATTTCTGCGTTGAAAAATGGTCATTTACACTCGTAAACTCACATTTTTCGCCTTGAACTGACCAATTTCAGGGGCGATCTGAACAGTTACCGGCCTGTTCCATACCATGCTGAATGGTTACGTTTCCGCTTGACCAGAATATGTTATCACCCGCCCTGCTGCGAGGACGGGTTCAGCGGCCAGGTTAAAGCATCTTGGTCACCCAGCTGAGCATGTTACTCTCCAGATCTTCCCATCTTTTCAGTAGCTGCCCCTCGTATACACCGTCGCCATCGGAATCCCATTTGATCAGGGCGTGCTTGCCGTCGGGCTGAGCGACGATCTGGGTCTTGGTGTCGATGGCGCCAGTGATCAGCAGTTCTCCAGCAGTGGGATTGTCACCGCCCTTTCCCTGGAATTTCTTGGAGGTTTCCAGGGCAACACAACCATCGATGGCCGAGCTGGTGAGTATCATGGTGCAATCCACCTCGTACGGTCCTTCCCCTTTGCGGCCGATATAGCTGTCGGCGCACCACATCTCGTTGATCTTGGCCGATTTGGCTCCCTGTACGAGCTCCAGGTTTTTGGTGGTGCGCGCGGTTACCGTTCTCCTGGCCTGTTCGTCATAGCTGTTGTCAATGGTGACCTCGCCATTCATGGTCAGCGCATCGGCATTGTTACCGAAAACGAAGTCCTTGTAGCTGTAGTTGGCAACGTAGTTTTGCCCCTCTCTGCTGACAAGGTTCACTTCGAGAGCGCCGGCGATAGGAACACCGCGGTAGCTGCAGTTCGAGATGGTGAGCTGAATGGTGTCCCCGGGTTGCTGTAGTTTACCCTTTGCGATAACGCTCCCGTTCCCGCCAAAACCGGCCTTGCCGCAGGGAAGTGTCTGGTCGCCTCCCTGGACCTTGGAGGGTTCCACGACGCCCAGCGCAACCGAAGAGAAGCGCATGGCTCCCACACTTTCACTGGTGACATCGGGAACCTTGGCCTTGGTAATCGTTATGTGTCCACTTTTGGTCTGGAACAGTTCGCTGGCAGGTCCGCTCTTGTCCGCCAGACAACCCGACAGCGCCACAGGTAGCATGAGGATTACGGAGAATGAGTATTTGAAGTGATGCATGGGTACGCTCCTTGTATACAGCTCCTGACACGAGGCAATTCGTCCGGAATTGCACACGTTACTTGTGTTTGGATTTTTAAGTATAGAAGAGAATTTCCCCAGTGCATAATGCGTGCTTGATTATATGCTAAGAGTTTAACTGTCTGATTTGTAAGCCAATCTATGGGGGTGAGGCAAGGGGGCAAATGGGGCGGTTAAAGTTTCCTCAGAAGGTGGTTTGGGTTGGCGAAGGGTACGAATCCATGAAACCTGACCGTCAAATGTGGTTTAATTATCCGCTATGTTCAAGCCTCTGGAACTCTTTGTCGGTCTGCGGTATACCCGCGCCAAACGCCGCAACCATTTCATATCCTTCATCTCTCTCGTTTCCATGCTGGGGATTGCGCTGGGGGTGACCGCCCTGATCACCGTTCTCTCCGTGATGAATGGCTTTCAGAACGAGGTACGGGAGCGGATCCTGGGGATGGCCGCTCATGTCACCATCAGCGGCCTGGACGGGCGGCTGCGGGACTGGCCGGAGGTGCTGGAGCGGGTGTGGCCCGTTCCCCATGTGCTGGGTGCGGCCCCCTATATTCACGCCGAGGGGATGGTCTCCCTTGGAGAGCGCGTACATGGCACGATGGTGCGAGGACTTCTCCCTTCACTGGAGCCGCAAGTCTCTGTGGTAGGCGAGCGTATGGTGGCGGGTACGCTGGATGCGTTGCAGCCCGGCAGCTTCAATATCATTCTCGGCAGCGAGCTGGCCAACAGCCTTGGCGTGGGGATCGGTGACAAGATTACCCTGATCACCCCCAGTGCCAACGTGAGTCCGGCGGGGATCCTGCCGCGCCTGAAGCGGTTTACCGTGGCGGGGGTGTTCGAGGTGGGAATGTTTCAGTACGACAGCGCGCTGGTGCTGATCCATCTCCGCGATGCTACCAAGCTCTATCGTTTTGATGAGGCGGTGAGCGGCGTGCGCCTGAAACTGGACGACATGTTCATCGCCCCACGGGTGGCTGACGAGATTTCGGGCATATTGGGCGAGTACTATTGGGTGAGCGACTGGACCCGCAGTCACACCAACTATTTCCGTGCCCTCAAGATCGAGAAGACCGCCATGTTCATCATTCTGCTGCTGATCGTCGCGGTGGCGGCATTCAACATCATCTCCACCCTGGTGATGGTGGTCACCGACAAGCAGGGGGATATCGCTATTCTGCGTACACTGGGTATCTCGCCAGCCAGTATCATGGGGATCTTCATCGTCCAGGGGGTGGTGATCGGCATGGTCGGCACGCTGTTGGGGATTGCCGGCGGTGTCTCCCTGGCCCTGAACATCGATACCATCGTGCCGGCCATCGAAAGCACATTCGGTATCCAGTTCCTTCCCTCCAGCGTCTATTACATCAGCGAGTTACCGTCGGAGCTGCGCTGGAGCGAAGTGGTTACCATCGCTACCCTGGCGTTCGCACTGAGCATGCTTGCCACCATCTATCCGGCGTGGCGCGCTTCCCGTGTGCAACCGGCGGAGGCTTTGCGCTATGAGTAGCCCTGCACTGGAGTGCCGCCATCTCGGCAAGACCTTCCATGAGGGGGGGCTGACGGTGGAGGTGTTGCGTGAGGTGAATTTTGCCGTGCAGCAGGGGGAACGCGTGGCGATCATCGGAGCGTCGGGCTCGGGCAAGAGTACGCTGCTTCATCTTCTGGGCGGGCTGGACGTTCCCTCCAGCGGGGAGGTCTGGATCGACGGAGAGGAGATGACCCGTCTCAGCGATACCCGCCGCGGACGATTGCGTAACCGGGCCCTGGGTTTCGTCTATCAGTTTCATCATTTGCTGCCCGAGTTCAATGCCCTGGAGAATGTTGCCATGCCTCTGCTGATTCGTGGCCTGTCTGCAAAAGAGGCGGCGAAGAAGGCCACGGGGATGCTGGAACGGGTGGGCCTGGAGCGGCGCCTGCGGCATCGTCCCGGCGAGCTGTCGGGGGGCGAACGGCAGCGCGCGGCCGTGGCCCGTGCGCTGGTCACCGACCCGCGCTGTGTACTGGCAGACGAGCCCACCGGGAACCTGGACAGCCGTACCGCGGCCCATGTCTATGAGTTGATGGTGGAGCTGAACCGGGAGCTTGGAACCAGCTTCGTGGTGGTGACACACGACATGCAGCTGGCGCAGCGTATGGACCGCGTGCTCACCTTGCAGGACGGCAGGCTCGTCTGACCGTGACTGCGCCCTGCACCTATCAACTGCATATCCATCTTCGTCAGACCGTGGAGATCCGGATCGGCGCGCTGGGTCTCCATCGCTTTCCCGCGGGGGACTACATCTATACCGGCAGCGCCAAGCGCAATATCGAGGCGCGTGTCCGGCGCCACTGCCGGCGGGAGAAAAGGGTGCGCTGGCATATCGACTATCTGCTGCACCACCCTGCCGCCTCGGTGGTGAAAACCACCCTTTCGTCATGGGCGGAGTGCCGGCTCAATCAATCCACCGCCGGAGAGATCCTGGTGCCGGGCTTCGGTGCCTCGGACTGCCGACAGGGGTGCGGTTCTCACCTCAAATACATCGCTGCGAGCAGCCGTTCGGGCTGAATGGCTGTTCTCCTCCCTGCTTCCTCACAGGGTGAATATCGGTATTTTTCTTCTCCTCTCCGTGAACGGGGGCGTCTCCGGCGGTCCTCAGAAGGTGGGTTTCGGGCTGCTCGTTCTCCCCGCTCTTGCACTTCTTTCTGTTCGCTGACAGAGGGTTGTGACCGCGTCCGCTCCGGTCTGGGATCAGACCATGGTATTGCCGGGGCAATAATTTCCTGCGGCGGCTAAAGGCAGCCAGATGGGCGGCCGATGAGTGTTGGGTACTGCATCGTTTTTGAGCCCCTGAAATGAGGAGAACAAGTTGAACAGCGCAAAATTCAAACTATTGGCCGCACTGGTTTCATCGAGCCTGATGTTGACGGGCTGTGGAGGCGGTTCGTCGTCGAGCACCGACCCCGGCAGCGATACCACCTTGCCCGATACCACCACCAACCCCTACTCCGGCAGTTCCTCCATCTCCGGTACCGTAGTGCTCTCTGCACTGAGTGGTTCCGATAGCAGCGCCATCGAGGGAGGAGGCGGTGCGCAGTTCCTGCAGATGTCTGCTGCGAGCGTGCGTACACCGGCAGCAGCGGCGACGCAGAACGCGATCGTCAAGCTATATGTGGTGGGAACCGACGGTGAACTGCAGGACACCGGGATAAACTGCGCATTCGATAGCGAGATGGATGCGGCCGGAAATCCGAAATACACATGCCCGAACGTGGCGGATGGGGGACAGTATGTCGTCCAGTATCTGAGACTGCTCGACGGAAACAAGGCCCTCGAAATGAAGGTGAACATCGAGGTGCCGGAAGGCTCGCCGGGAGTTGACGGTGGAGAGGTTTCTCCAGAGTCCACCGTGGTGGTGGATACCATCATCAAGGCGATCCTGACCGCCACTGAGGGCAAGGACATCGAGCCGGCAGTGGTGAATGACATCATCAAGTCGGTCAAGCAGGCGGTGGTTGCACTGGTTCGCAGTGGTGCCATCCAGGTTCCCTCCATGGTTGTCGAAGCGCCCAAGGACGCTGCCGGTAACTACATTACCGACGTGGCTGTACTCAAAACCGAGCAAGTGGATTTTGCCGACAACGAGGAGCTGGACTCGGCCGCGGGCAATCTGCTGTCGGATGAAACCGTTGCCAGCGAAGTGGATGCCGTCAAGGTGGAGATCGGTGTTCGTGAGCTGGAGCGCATCGATTCCTCCAGCGAGGCAGGCAAACGTCAGCTGGTGAAGCGTGTATTCAGCGAAATGCTGGATGGGGACGTACCCGATTTCATCGCCAGATTCTTCGGTGATCGCTTCGTTCAGGGTGACATGAAGACCATCGGTGATCTGTTCGCTGCTATTTCAGCCGGTCTCAGGATCGACCCGCGTCTGCAGATCGATCCAGCGACGATAACACGGGATGGTGCATTGTTGGCATTCCGGCAAAAGCTCGCCGAGATCCATGAGCTGATGGGGAAGAAGGCCGCCGGTAGCATGACCGATGAAGAGAAAAAGGCATTCCGTGAGATTCCCTCGGTGATTCCCGCTCTCTTCCCGGCAGATGGTTGGAGAGGCAAGAACATTGCCGAGGGGGATGAGCTGAATGTGCCCCAGGCCATTGCTTTCGTTGTCTTCGTCACCGACGTCTATATCCCCGACATGTTGAAGGCCCAGGGCAAGGATCCGGACAGCCTGGTCTCCGTGGAGAAAGGTGAGGACGGCGGAGTCGAGGTGGAGATGCAGGATCCGGTGAACTTCGATCCAATGCATATCGATCCTGCTTACGCGGACAGTGGCGCTGGCCGGCCGGGCCTGATGCAGCTGTATGGCTTCTTCGACCCGCAAAACCTGAACAGCCTTGAAGGGGTGGAGATCTCCTGGTTGGATATCATGCCGGACAAGGCGTGGATCCCGAATCCCGATGGTGTGGGCGGCCGTGAAGTGGATATGCTGCGGAGCAATGTCTGTGTCTCTGACCTCTCCAAGATGGCGCAGATGCTTACTCCCCAGGTGGTCAGCAGCAGCGATCTGACCGTAGAACTGACCTATCCCACCAGCAGCGGGACGACCGCAACGGTCGAGCTGATGAGCGAAGCCAATCTCTATATGCCTCCTCCCGGTGAGATGCCTCCCGAGGGGCAGGGACCGGAAGGTGAGGATGGTCCCGGCTTCGAGAGCTGCTTCGTCCTCGATCCCTGGAGACAGGCGCAGATGTCCAGCGGGGCAGAAGGTGGCCCTGTCCAGTTGACCGAAAGTGACATCATCTCCGACTTCGTCTCCGGTACCTACAAGGTCGAAGTCAAGCGCGCCGGCAGTGTGGTCGCTTCACGGGAATTCCAGCAGAAGGTGCTGGTGGGAATGAGCGATGTGCGTCCTCGTCTGACTGCTCCGAATGGCATGCCCGAGTGGCCCAAAGAGTGTGAAGGTCGGGAAGGTCCGTGCCCAGAGTGGGATGCGCTGCAGCAGCAGTGGCAGGCGAACGGTGGAATCACCACCTTTGCCATCAATGAAGATGTCGATGGCGATGGTGTACCTGACAAGGCAAAGGTTACCCTGAGCTGGGAGAAACCGAAGGTGGATCTCCCCGCTGGAGTCAAGATTGCCTACTCGCTCAACATCGGTCTCGATCGTGGCTGCGACGCCTCCGGCTGTGACTGGGAGCCCATCTATGACACCTGGCGGGAGGACCGGAAGCTGTTCGGTACCTCCTTCACCCTGCCGGTACTGCTCGATCGGGTGGAGCTCGGCCAGGGGGCCTACAATGCAAACGTCTGTGCCTTGTTCATCGATACCGAGACGGGGAGGGAGATCGGTCGTGGCAGCTGTGGTTGGGCCCAGTTCCAGGTGGGTGACCCGCTGGACATGAACGCCACGTTTACCATCACCGGTGCTCTTCCCTCCGGAGTGGATGCGAGTTGGAAAGTAGCCTTGATCAAGGAGTCCTTCAATCCCGATTCGCTGGTGGCACAGTGGCAGCGTGAGGTGGTGCAGTTGGCTGGTGTCACCGACGGCACCTATACCCTGACTCCGAGGATCGGTGATTATCTGGAATCCTCTTCAGGAGCGCACTTCCAGATCGTGCTGTTCCGGGACGACAATGACGACGGGCTGCTGGACGTGACCGAGCCGGTCGTCTGGCCCGAGGGCGAAGGGGGTGTCCGGTTCGAGACCTGGGGCGGAGTGCTCCGTGCCGTGAAGGAGGAGGTCTCCGATGACGGAGAGTTCCGGCGCCGCGAGACGGTGATCACCGGCGGAGAAGAGGTCACAGGACCGGACTTCAATTCTTCCAACGGCCCCGCGACGGGTGGAGGAATGCCTCAGTAGCTCTCGACAGGGAGATGTCGTCCCCAGGCATGGAATCATGCGAGGGGAGGAAAAGGCCCGCACCGGCAGGTGCGGGCTTTTTCGTTTTATGGTCTCGGGGCAGCTATACTGGCAGAGTGGAGAATCGTTTCTGTTCGTTCCTGGCCAGGGAGAAAGAGATGGAAACACGGAACCCCCTGACGCTGATGGCCGCAGGTCTGAGTCTGCTGTTCATGGTTTCTGTACATGCCGCAGAAATGGCCCACCAACCGATGAAGTCCGCCCCCAAGGCTGCCAACCCCTGCGCCGCGCAAGAGGGTGTCCCCATCGATCCGCGCCAGATAACGCGCCCGGCGGACATACCGCCGTTTTCCGGCGTCGAGCGTTCGGTACTGCTCGAAGAGGGCCGGATGCTATTCGAGGACAGCTCATTGAGCGGCAATGGAATGTCGTGCTACAGCTGTCACAAGACCGATGCCCTGTTCAAGCCAAGTTTTGCCACCCCTTATCCCCATCCATTCGAGATGGCGAGGAGACGTGCGGGGGTGGATCGGGCGATGTTTGCGGATGAAGTGGTCCAGTTCTGC
>WFNS01000239.1 GCA_015488495.1 Gammaproteobacteria bacterium
CCGCCGGATATGGCGATCTTGCTTTTCCAGTCTTGCTGGTAGTCGGGGAACAGGGAGCGGATGGCCTCGTCACGCCACTGGTAGCAGCCGATGGCCTCGAGGGTGGGGGAGAGATCGGTTGCGATGTAGTCCAGCCCCAGATGTTTTGCCAGCATTCCCGCCAGGCTGGAGCTGCTGTCCGATGAGTCCTGCTCCGGAAGGAGAAGCGCCTGAACCCGGTCGGCACCGAACGCCCGGGTGCAGAGCGCGGCGGATACCGAACTGTCGATGCCACCGGACATGGCGATGACGGCGCCCCGGCGACGGTATTCCCGGTTGTACTCCCGCAGCGCGTTACAGATCTTGTCTATCTCCTCGTCGCAGTCGAACTCGAAGACATGGTTTCCCAGAGCTGATGAAGACATGTTCCCCCCTTCCTTCTTTAGGATGCCTGAGCCTGTGTGGATTTTTGTTCCACGTAGTTGCAAATCCGGTTCAGTGTGTCGAGATTTTCCGGTGTGATTTCATCGTCTTCCACCTGGATTCCGAATTCCTCCTCCAGGAAGGAGACCAGCTCGATGACGCCGGTGGAGTCCAGCAGGCCCATCTCCAGAAAAGAGGTATCATCCCCCAGCTCGATGTCGCTCTGTCCCATCAGAAAGTTTTCGGAAATATACGCTTTGACGGCTGTTTTGGCATCTGCCATTGTTGTCGCCCCTCTTGGTTGATTGCAAATGGTTGGAAAGTCAGATCTACGGAACCACTCCCACCCCCGCGGCGTGGGCAATACTTGTAATGTTTGGCCTAATGGTAGTGTATAGCCATTCCCGTGTGAAGAGCCGGATGATCACTGTTTTGTCTCAGCCAACGACGGATCAGTACTGCGGGAAGGGCGGATATACATCTCGTCCAGCAGCATGGTGGAGAGGATGCCGGTGAAGGCCATGTTGTCGGCGAAGCCGATGGCTCTCCCCTTGCTGCATTTGTTCATCAGCCGGCCGACCGCCTGGCTGTCGAAATAACCGGCCTGCCTGATTCGCTCTTCTCCCAGCAGGTAGCCCACATATTCCGCGGGCTTTCCGTCGTCGAAAAAGGATTGGCTGTCCGGTGCACGATAGGGTTGTTTGCTGCGGCTGCGGATGGATTCCGGAATGATTCCCTTCATGGCCCTTTTGAGCAGATATTTTTCATTGAGCCCCATGATCTTGTAGCGCAGTGGCAGCCGGTTGGCGAATTCGATTACCCGATGGTCGAGGAACGGAAAGCGCCCCTCGATGGAGTTTGCCATGGCGACCCGATCCCCCTGGGAGCTGAGCAGGTAGCCTGACATCAGGGTGTGCGCCTCGATGTACTGATCGCGGTTGAGCGGTTTCCAGCTTTCGATCGCTTCCGGCAACATCTTTTCCAGGGTATCGTAAGATTGATGATCCCGAAGGGCCGCCTTGACTTCGGAGCTGAAAAACTGCCAGCTGCGCCGGGTGGTGATCCAGCGTGAGGTGTGACCGAAGTAGGGCTTGTGAGAAAGCTCCATCCCCTGTTTGAAGAAGTGCTGCGCATAGGTTCGCGCAGCAATGGGGGAATTCTTCAGGTAGGGGTAGAGCCGATCCAGTATCATCGGCCGCATCCTGGAGTCCGGGAAACGTGCCCAGAAACGGCGTATCTTCGCTTCCTTGAACAGATCGTAGCCCCCCAGTACCTCATCGGCTCCTTCCCCGGTCAGCACCACCTTGTATCCCTCCGACCTCACCTTTGCGGAGAGGATCATCAACGGGGTGGGTGCGGTGCGCAGGATGGGGGATTCGGTGTGCCAGATCACCCTGGGGAACAGCTCGCAGATGTCCGATTTCCGGCACAGTACGTGACTGTGGTGGGTGTCGAGGTAATCTACCAGCTCTTTCTGGAATCCGCTTTCGTCGAACTCGTCATCCTCGAACGAGATGGAGAAGGTTCGCAGCGGTACGTCGGTATAGTGTTTTATCAACGAGGTGGTGACCGATGAGTCGAGACCACCACTGAGGTAGGCGCCCACCGGGACATCGGAGCGAAGCCGCAGACGGACCGAATCGATCAGCAGCTCCCTCAGTTCTTCGGCAAGCTCGTCTGCCGAACCTCGTTCGGGAATCTCGCTGGGGAATTCCCAGTCCCAGTAGCGTCTGACATCGAGTCGCCCCTCTTCCACGGTCA
>WFNS01000240.1 GCA_015488495.1 Gammaproteobacteria bacterium
ATGGCCACTGGCACACCCGTGGTCTCCACCGACTGCCCGCACGGCCCGCGCGAGATTCTCGACGATGGCCGTTACGGTCCGCTGGTCCCGATACAGGATGCCTGCGCCCTCGCCACCGCAGTACTCGAAACCTTGCGCAATCCTCTGCCGCAAACTGCACTGAAGCAGGCTGTGGAGCGTTTCCGCGATACCACCATCGCGCAGCAGTATCTCGAACTCTTCGGGCTGACTTCTCTACCGGCGGAAAAGGCGCGTTCCGTGTCATGATGTTACAATGGACGGGGAATGAATAAAGCTCGCCAGACCCATCCGTCCCTGCCGTCCGGGACTCCCATTCGATCATCACCAGACACTGTGGCCAATATCTCCACCGATCATCGGACCGAGACAGCGCGCCCCTTCTGCCTGTTCACCGTCGTGACCCCTACCTTCAACCGGGCCCACACCCTGCCAAGAGCGTATGAGAGCCTGCAAAGGCAGTCCTTTCGGGATTTCGAGTGGCTCGTCGTCGATGACGGCTCCACGGACGAGACACGCACTCTGGTGCACCGCTGGCAGGAGGAAGCGGATTTTCCCATCCGTTATTACTGGCAGGAGAACCAGGGCAAACACGTGGCCCACAATACCGCAGCTGGGCTCGCACGGGGGGAGTTGACGGTGATACTGGATTCTGACGACCTGCTGGTGGACGACGCACTGGAGCGGCTTCGCCGACACTGGGAGGCCATTCCCCCCCACGAACGGAGCCGGTTCGCCGGGGTGGAGGGTCTGGCCGCCTACCTCGACGGCGAAATCGAAGGGACACCATTTCCGAAAGATGTCCTGGATTCCGACCATATCGAGATTCGAGGGCGGTACGGTGTCACCGGAGACAAGAAAGGGGCCATCCGCACGGATCTCTTGCGGGCATTCCCCTTCCCCCACTTTCAAGGCGAGAAACACATTCGGCCCTCCCTGCTCTGGAGACGGCTCTCATGCGATTACACCTTTCGATTTATCAACGAGGTAATCCAGTTGAAGGAACTCCAGCCCGGAGGGCTCTCTTCCGACCGCTTCCGGTTGCGCATGAGCAACCCTCGGGGGTTTCGATACTATTACCGGGAAGAGGTCAACCGGTATGGAGAGCGGAATACTCTGAGACGACGACTGGACAGCTGCGCGAAATACGTACGCTTCTCATTGCACAGCGGAATCGGCTACCGACAGCAGTGCCGCGAGATCGATGCACCTTGGCTGTGGTTCTTGAGCATACCCAAAGGGACCCTGGTCTGGCTGCGTGACCGGGTGAAGATGAGACGGGACTCCCGCCGATGAACACCACTGCAGCGCCGATCCATGTCGCCATCCTGAGTCCCTTGCAGCGCAAACCAGGCCGGACCCAGGGCGGCCTGGAGGTGGTAGTCACCCACGTGGCCAATGCGTTGTGCCGCAAGGGATTGAAGGTGGACGTTCTGGTGATGCCTCCCCGGGGGGGCGATCCCAATCCACCGGGGCTGGATGAGCTGGCGCGGGTGGTCGATCTCAAGAGCCGGCACAAACTCATCGGCTTCTTCACCCTCCTGGACTATCTGCGCAAGGAACGGCCCGACGTGCTGCTGACCGCCGGACACCGCTCGAACATGCTGGCACTCAATGCCACGGCCCTGCTGTCCAGCCCACCCTGTGTGATATTGGGGGTGCACAACATGCTGTCCCGGCAAATGAGCCAGTTCAAACCGCTCAAACGGTGGTTGCGGACCCGTGCCATCCGCCGCCGTTATCCGCGTGGCGAGGCGGTCGTCGCCGTCTCCGGGGGGGTGGCGGAGGATCTTCGAGGACATTTCCGGATACCCAGGGAACGGATCCATACCATCCATAACCCGGTGGTGACGGAAGCGCTGCGCAGGCGGGCGGCGGAGCCGCTGGATCACCCCTGGTTCTCGTCCGGCGCCCCACCGGTCATCCTGGCCGTCGGGCGACTGCGACCGCAAAAGGATTTCGCCACGCTGATTCGCGCCTTTCACATCCTGCAAAAGCGGCGTCCTTGCCGTCTGCTCATCCTGGGTGAAGGCAGGGAACGTCCGAAACTCGAAGCCCTGGTTCGGGAACTGGAGCTGGAGTCCCGTGTCTCGCTGCCGGGGTTCGTCGAAAACCCGCTGCCTTTCATGAGGCATGCCGCATTGTTCGTGCTCTCGTCTGCCTGGGAAGGATTCGGCAATGTGCTCGTGGAGGCACTTTCAACAGGAGTACCGGTGGTCTCTACCGACTGCCCGAGCGGCCCACGTGAGATCCTGGAAGGGGGGCGGTATGGCCGGCTGGTGCCACCAGGCGACGTGGCGGCGCTCGCCGCTGCCATGCAAGAGACCCTCGACTCTCCTCCCGAACGGGAATTGTTGATAAAGTCAGCCACACGCTTCGGGGTGGAGAGCACAGCGAATGCCTACCTCGAGCTGTTGACCGACTGCCTCACGGCCAAAAAGGAGCATGAAACGACCCATGAATGAACCTGTCGATCTGGCCGTATTCCTCGCCGGACTGGCGAACGGTGGCGTGGGCAAGATGCGCATCCACCTGATCAACGAGTTCGTCCGCCGGGGGCTCCGCGTCCACCTGCTGCTGGCCGACATGGAGAGCCCCTATCTGGAGAAAGTGAGTCCCGAGGTGCGTATCATCGACACCGGTACCTCCCACGCCCTGTTTGGCATTCCGCGACTGGTCGCCTACCTGAGGCGGGAGAGACCCCGTGCGATACTTACCCAACGGGTACGTGTCAACGTACTGGCCCTGCGCGCCAAACGGCTGGCCGGTGTCGATACCCGCATCTTCGTCACCGCCAATACCAATATCACCCGTCAGCTGGAAAGCGCCAGGCCGAAGAAAAGGGGCAAGCAATACGCCCTCCTGCGCCGCTACTATCCGCGCAACGCAGGGGTGATCGCCGTCTCCCGCGGAGTGGCGGACGATCTGGCCGGCATCCTGGGCTGGTCGCCGGAGCGGGTACGAACCGCTCCCAATCCGGTCATCACGCCCGAACTCTACCGGTTGGCGGAGGAGCCTGCGACCCATCCGTGGTTCGGAGATGGTGGACCACCGGTGATCCTCGGTGTCGGCAGATTGGAACCACAGAAAGACTTCGCCACCCTGCTGCGCGCCTTCGCCATTCTTCAGTCGAGTCATCCCAGCCGTCTGCTGATCCTGGGCGAGGGCAACCTGCGGCCGCAGCTGGCCGACTTGGCCCGGGAACTGGGCATCAGCGATCGATTCGAGATGCCCGGTTTCGCTACCAACCCCTACCCCTCCATCGCCCGTGCCGACCTGTTTGTGCTCTCGTCACTCTGGGAGGGCTCTCCCAACGGCCTCACCGAGGCACTGGCACTCGGAACACCGCTGGTGGCCACCGATTGTCCCAACGGCCCCAACGAAATACTGGAAGGAGGCCGGTATGGCCCACTGGTACCAACGGGTGATCCCGAGGCCCTGGCGAAGGCCATGGCACGGACGCTCACCAACCCGCCCGAACGGGACGCTCTGCGTGAAGCCGCAAGACGGCGGTACACGGTGGAACGAAGCGCCGATGCCTACCTGGAGGCGATGGGCCTGCGGTGAAACGGTTGGCCATCTTCGCCGCCACCTCCGGCCACAGCGGGGTGGATCGCAACCTGAAGAACCTGATCCCGGCCATCGCCGAACGAGGGATACGGGTGGATCTGCTGCATGTGGCCAACCACGGACCATGGCTGGAGGAGCAACCGCCCGGTGTGGAAGTGATCGAGCTGGGTACGGCACATGTGAACACCAGTTTTCCACCCCTGCTTCGCTATCTGCGGCAAACACGCCCCGACGCCATCCTCAGTGACAAGGACAAGGTCAACCGCCTGACCCTGTGGGCACGCAGACTGGCCGGGGTTCCCACCCGGGTAGGGGTCCGCGTGGGGATTACCATGTCGAGGAACCTGACCAATCGGGGCGCCTTCCAGCGCCGGCTGCAGCTCTTCTCCATGCGCCGTTTCTATCGGTGGGCCGACGCCATCATCGTCCCCTCTGCAGGGGTCGCTACCGATCTGGCGGAGCTCACCGGCATTCCGGTGGAACACATCCAGGTGCTTCCCAACCCGGTGGTGACACCACGCCTGGAGACACTCGCCGAGAGAGAGGTGGATCACCCCTGGTTCCTGGAACGGCGCCATCCGGTGATCCTGGGGAGCGGTGAGCTGTCGGCACGCAAGGATTTTGCCACCCTGTTGCGCGCCTTCGCCAGACTCCGGAGAGAACGACCCTGCCGCCTGATCATCCTCGGAAAGGGAAAACAGCGGGAGCCCCTGCTGACCCTGGCCCGTGAGCTGGGGGTGGAACGGGATCTGGATCTGCCCGGTTTCGTGGAGAACCCCTACGCCTGGATGAGACGGGCCGATCTGTTCGTGCTCAGCTCACGATTGGAGGGGTTCGGCAACGTCCTGGCCGAGGCCCTGGCCACCGGGACGCCCGTGATCTCCACCGACTGCCCCAGTGGCCCGGCCGAGATCCTCGATGGGGGGCGCGTCGGCCCGCTGGTGCCGGTAGGCGACCACACCGCCCTGGCCGAGGCGATGAGGCGGATGCTGGATGAACCTCCCAATCCATCCCGCCTGCAGGCCGCCGTGCGGCCCTATCGAAGCGAGGTCAGCGCTGTGCGCTATCTTCAGGCGCTGGGTCTGGAGCCACTGGAACGATGAGCGGGCGACGCATTGCCATCTTCGTCTCCTTTTCCGGGCAGGGTGGGGTGGAGCGGATGATCACCCATCTGGCCGACGGAATGGTGGAGGTCGGATTCCAGGTGGATCTGGTGCTGGCCAAGGCCAGGGGGGAGCATCTGGCTGCCATCCCCTCCCGGGTCCGGGTGGTACGACTCGGCAGCCGACATACCCTGACCAGTCTGCCGGCACTGATCCGCTATCTCCACCGGGAGAGACCCGCCGCCCTGCTCGCGGCCAAGGACCGCGCCATCAAGGTGGCGGTGCTGGCCCGTCTCTTCAACCGCGGTGCGCCGCGCCTGGTGGGCCGCCTCGGCACCACCGTATCGGCGGCGCTGGATGGGCGCAGTCGGCTCAAGAGATGGATGTGGTATGGCGGGATGCGGCTCTTCTACCGGGGGGTGGATGGCATCGTGGCGGTGTCGGAAGGGGTCGCCGACGACGTGCGCAACATCACCGGGCTTCCAGCATCACATATCCGGGTGGTACGCAACCCGGTGGTCACTCGCCGCATGAGGGAAGCGGCGAAAGAGAAGCCGGCCCACCCCTGGCTCGCAGAGCGGGACCTGCCGGTGATCCTCGGTGTCGGGCGGCTCACCCGGCAAAAGGACTTTCCCACCCTGCTGCGGGCCTTCGCCCGCCTCCAGGAGAAACACCCTTCCCGGCTGATCATCCTCGGCGAAGGGGGGGAACGGGCCCGGCTCGAATCAATGACCGGAGAGCTGGGTATCGACGGGAAGGTGGCCCTGCCGGGTTTCGTCGCCAACCCATACGCCTGGATCGGACGGGCAGACCTGTTCGTGCTCTCCTCCGCCTGGGAAGGCTCCCCCAACGCTCTCACCGAGGCGTTGGCATTGGGGATCCCCGCAGTCTCCACCGACTGCCCCAGTGGCCCGCGGGAGATCCTGCAGGGGGGGCGATATGGCCCCCTGGTTCCCGTAGGCGACGTGGAGGCGCTGGCAGCGGCCATGGCACGGACACTGACCGCTCCCCTGCCCCGGGAGACCTTGCAACGGGCGGTGGAGCAATATAACGTTGAAGCCAGCACACACGGCTATCTACGCGCCCTTGGAATGGATATCGACCAGTAACTATTCAACTCACCCCTGAAATCCGCCATTTCTGCGTTGAAAAATGGTCATTTACACTCGTAAACTCACATTTTTCGCCTTGAACTGGCAAATTTCAGGGGCGATCTGAACAGTTACCGACCTGTTTCAATACTATGCTGAATAGTTACATCGACCACTGATTCATGCTGCTTTCCAACCGCTACAACTTCCTCTTCGTACACATCGCCAAGACCGGTGGGACCAGCGTGCGCGCCGCGCTGGAGCCCCTGCGCTGGCGCGATCCGCTCTATCTCCCCCAATTCATTTGCAGCCGCCTCAGCCATCTCACCGGCCACCGCATCGGCTCCAAGTTTCCCCGTCACGCGCGCATCGTCGCCGCCCAGGAGATGCTGCCACAGGAACTGTTCGAACGACTGTTCAAATTCGCCTTCGTGCGCAATCCATGGGATCTGCAGGTCAGCTCCTACCACCACATCCGCCGTGAACGTCCCCACCTGATGGAGGGGATCACCGATTTCCCCACCTTCATCCGCTGGAAACTGGACCCGGAGCGGCCCTACCAGTACCACATCGACACCTCCATTCAGCTGCAGTCGGACTACCTCATCGATCTCCATGGCAATCTGCTGGTGGATTTCATCGGAAAATATGAGCAACTGGAAGAGGATTTTCGCGAGGTGTGCCGGCGGATCGGCATCCCGCCCCGGAAATTGCCCCACAAACGCAAGGCCACCGATCGCAGGGACTATCGGGCGTACTATAACGAAGAGACGGCAACGCTGGTGGCGGACCACTTTCAGGCCGATATCACCATGTTCGGCTACACCTTCGATTGAGGATTTCGAGTGCGGCCCGCCTTCAATTTTGTCAACGAAGGACGAGTGATATATAGTATGCCCCCTCGGGGAAAATAATAACTTACTGAATTACAAACAAAAGGTAGGGTAAGAGATGAAAATCGCTGTGGTAGGTACGGGTTATGTCGGTCTGGTGACCGGCACATGCTTTGCGGAGATGGGCACCATCGTCACCTGCGTGGACATCGACCAGGAGAAGATCGATGGCCTGAAAAAGGGGATTCTGCCCATCTACGAGCCGGGACTGGAGCCGATGGTACTCCGCAATCACGACCAGGGACGTCTGCACTTCACCACCTCGCTGGCGGAGGCGATGGAGGGGGCCAATGTCTATTTCATCGCGGTGGGAACCCCTCCGGGGGAAGATGGCTCCGCCGATCTGCAATACGTTCTGGGGGTGGCCCGGGAGATCGGCCAGCACATGACCGACTACTGCGTCGTGGTGGACAAGTCCACCGTACCGGTGGGAACCGCCGACAAGGTCCGTGCAGCCATCCAGGAGGAGCTGGACAAGCGGGGAGTCTCCATCGACTTCGATGTGGTGAGCAACCCGGAGTTTCTGAAGGAAGGTGCCGCCATCGACGATTTCATGTACCCCGATCGCATCGTCATCGGTTCGGACAGCGAGCGAGCCAGCAGGATCATGCGCGACCTCTATGCCCCGTTCAACCGCAATCACGATCGTACCCTGGTGATGGGGGTCCGCGACGCGGAGATGACGAAATACACCGCCAACTCCATGCTCGCCACCAAGATCTCCTTCATGAACGAGATCGCCCGTCTTTGCGACGCCATGGGGGTGGATGTGGAGAACGTGCGCCGTGGCATCGGCTCCGACAGCCGGATCGGCTTCTCCTTCATCTATCCCGGCGCCGGTTACGGCGGCTCCTGCTTCCCCAAGGATGTAAAAGCGCTGATCCGGATGGCGGAAGAGCACGAGATCGAGCCCAAGGTGCTGCGGGCCGTGGAAGAGCGCAACGAGCTGCAGAAGCATCGGCTGTTCGAGAAAATCAGCGAACACTACGGGGAGGATCTGAGCGGCCTCACCTTCGCCCTCTGGGGCCTGGCCTTCAAGCCCGGAACCGACGACATGCGTGAGGCCCCTTCCAAGGTACTGCTGCACGATCTGATCGGGCGGGGAGCCAGGGTGAAGGCCTACGACCCGGTGGCCATGGAGGTGGCCCGCAGAGAACTGCCCTCCGACTGGTTCGAACACGGCCATCTGGAACTGAAGGAAGATGCCTACGATGTGTTCCCGGGAACGGATGCGCTGGTGCTGATCACAGAGTGGAAACCGTTTCGCAACCCCGACTTCGGCCGCATGGAGGCATCGATGAAGGGCAAGGTCATCTTCGACGGCCGCAACCAGTACGATCCCCGCGCGCTCGAGTCGATGGGGTTCCGCTATTACGGGATCGGTCGCTAGCCGAAACGTATCATCCAGGAGCGCGGCGAGGGCTCGTTGCCGCCCGTATCCCGGAGGACCCGCCCGGTTACCGTGACTCGCGTCGGAACAGCGAGCCGGTTCGCGCCCCCCGAACTCCACCTCGTCTCGAGGCAGAAGCAATGGTGGAGTTCAGGGGTCGGCATTCACTCGAGCACATACTCCGTTCCGCAGTAGGGGCACACCGCCCGGCCTTCCTCGTCGAAACGCAGAAAGACCTTGGGATGGGCGACTCCGTCCCCCACCAGCCGGTTCGGGCAGGCGAGCGGGAGTTCACTGCGGGACACACGGTATTGGTGTGGTGTCGTCGATGCCGCCGCTACACTCTGTTCAGCCATTTTTCAGCCTCCTGTTCCAGGATGATCTTTCGTAACGCCTGGCAATCCCCCAGGCTGTCGATGACATGATCGGCCCGGGTGGAATGCTCGTCGACGGGATGCCCCGAGCGGACCAGCACCGTCGCTCCCACTCCGGCGGCACGCCCCGCCTCCACATCCGCCTCCTTGTCCCCGAACATCAGGGAGCGAGAGAGATCGATGTCGTGCTCCCGCGCCGCCTGGAGCAACATCCCCGGTTTCGGCTTGCGGCAGTCACACGCCAGCCGGTATTCACCGATCCCGTGACGGGGGTGGTGGGGACAGTGATAGACCCCATCGATAACGATACCACGGTCGGCGAAGCGCGCCACCATCCAGCGGGTCAGCGCCTGATACTGCGCTTCGTCGTAATAGCCGCGCCCGATTCCCGACTGGTTGGTCACCACGACGAGGCGGTAGCCGTTGTCGGCCAGCAGCCGACAGGCGTCGAACACCCCCTCGATGAACTCGAAATCCTCGATACGGTGGAGATACTCCACCTCCCGGTTGATGACACCGTCCCGATCGATGAACGCCGCCTTGGGCATCACACCAGGGTCAGCCAGTCGGCATTCTGCTTGCGGCGCCCATGCACCACGTCGAAGTAGAGGGCCTGGAGCTGCTCGGTAATCGGTCCCCGGCTCCCGTTGCCGATGGGCCGACCATCCAGCTCCCGGATGGGGGTCACCTCCGCCGCGGTACCGGTGAAGAACGCCTCGTCCGCCACATAGACCTCGTCCCGGGTGATACGCTTCTCCCGTACCGGCACGCCCATCTCCTCCGCCAGAACGCAGATGGTGTCGCGGGTGATCCCCTCCAGGGCAGAGGTGAGTTCCGGTGTGTAGATCACGCCATCCCGGGCGATGAAGATGTTCTCGCCGCTCCCTTCGGCCACATACCCTTCCGGATCCAGCAGCAGCGCCTCGTCGTAGCCACAGGAGAGCGCCTCCTGCAGCGCCAGGATGGAGTTCATGTAGTTGCCGTTGGCCTTGGCCTTGCACATGGTAATGTTGACATGATGGCGGGTGAAGGAGGAGGTCTTGATACGGATCCCCTGCTCCATCCCCTCTTCACCAAGATATTTGCCCCAGTCCCAGGCCGCCACCATCGTGTGGACACGCAGATTGTCGGCGCGCAGACCGATGCCCTCCGCACCGTAGAAACACATGGGACGGATGTAGGCAGACCGCAGATTGTTCTCGCTCACCGCGGCGCAGATGGCGCTGTTGATGGTCTCCTTGTCATAGGGAATCTTCATTCCCAGGATATGGGCCGAGCGGAAGAGACGATCGGTGTGTTCCTGCAGGCGGAAGATGGCGGTTCCCTTGTCCCCCTCGTAAGCGCGTATCCCCTCGAACACACCCATCCCGTAATGCAGGGTGTGGGTCAGTACGTGTACCTTGGCCTCTCGCCAGGGGACCATCTCCCCATCCATCCAGATAACCCCATCGCGATCCGCCATCGACATAGATTTTTCTCCTCGCCTTCCCATTCGTTCGATCTGTAACTACTCAGCCGCCCCTCTTTTCGGTGCCCCCTTCCATCAACCGCTGCCACAGCCGCGTCACCGCGGCGCGCTGGTCCTCGAACTCTCCGGCCGGCACCGCCGGCGGCGCCTCCTGCAGTACCAGCCGGTGCAGCCGCGCCCGGTAGAGCCGATAGGCATCGGCCAGCAGAACCGCCTCCTCCGGCTCCAGCAGCCGCGCTTTTTCCAGACGCTCCAGGATACGGATGTTGTCGGTATGGTCGAGCAATTCCGGGTGCGCATGGGCCCACGCCAGAACTGCATATTGCACCATAAATTCGATATCAGTGATACCTCCTGGATCGTGCTTCAGATGGAACCGATCCCGCTCCTTGCTGCCGTGGGCCTGGACCATCTTGCGGCGCATCTCCTTCACCTCCCGGCGCAGCGGCCCCTCCTCCCGGGGACGGGAGAGGACCTCCCGGCGCAACTCCCGGAACGCCTGCCCCAGCGCCGTACTGCCCGCCACCGGCCTGGCCCGCACCAGTGCCTGATGTTCCCAGGTCCACGCCCGTTCCCGTTGATAGGTGGCGAAGGCGTCGAAGTTGCTCACCAGCAGCCCGGAGGCTCCGCTCGGCCTGAGCCGGGTATCCACCTCGTAGAGGTTCCCGCCCGCGGTCTGGGTGGTCAGGATGTGGATGATCCGTTGCGCGAGACGGGCATAGAAGACGCTGCTGGCCACCGGCCGCGGACCGTCTGTCTCCGCCTCTTCGCCGTCATGGATGAACACCAGATCCAGATCGGAGCCGTAACTCAGCTCGATCCCCCCCAGCTTGCCGTAGGCGATGATGGCAAATCCTTTCTCCCCCTCCTCCACGGGGGGACGGCCGTGACGCTCCACCAGATGGTTCCAGGCCAGTTCGAGGGTCTGCTCCAGTACCACTTCGGCGATGTCGGTCAGGTGATCGCTGACCACCATCAGTGGCAGCGCATCCATCACGTCCGCCGCCGCCACACGCAGCACGTTGGTGTGACGGAATCCGCGCAGCTGCTCCATCTGCCCATCCAGATCCTCCCGTGCCAGTGGCAACAGACGCTGGCGAAGCTCCGCCTCCAGCTCCTCACGCCCCGGCGGATCGTAGAGCAGGCGGGGATCCAGCAGGTCGTCCAGCAACAGGGGATAGTGGCTCAGCTGGCGGGTGATCCAGGGGCTGGCGGCACAGAGTTTCACCAACTGGGAGAGGGCGACGGGATTCTCCACCAGCAGGGAGAGATAGACGGTCCGCTGCATGATCTCCTCCAGCAGCCGGAGTATCCGCTCCAAAGCCACGTCGGCCTGCTCCATCCGTCCCGCCACCCCGAGCAACAGCGGCATCAAGCGGTCCATGAGCTGCTTGCCCCGCTCGCTGAGCGACTGGTAGCGGCGTCCCCGGTGGATCAGCTCGAGCTGCCGACAAACCTCACCCGGCTGTTCGTATCCCACCGCCCGCAGGGCCTGCTGCGCCTCCTCCGGCTCCAGCTCCTGCCGCCAGACACTGCTCAGGTCCAGCTCGTCGCTCTCCACGTGGCGGGTCTGGGGCGCAGCGAACACCTGTTCGAAGTGTTCCTGCACATTGCGCCGGTGGCGCTCCAG
>WFNS01000241.1 GCA_015488495.1 Gammaproteobacteria bacterium
ACCTCTTTGGTCTGATCGTTCATGGCTATCTCCTCCTTTGTCTGCGACATCCATCGCTGAGCCTTCGATAAAGGGCTATATGGGGTTTGCAGGGATGCTATTCAAGATGGGGGGCACTGGATTCTTTCAGACACGGGAGGTGAAAATGTGACCCCCCGCCTGCGTTTTATTGTTGCTTGGTTATTGGCCAAACCAGGAACCTGCGTCGTTGATTCGCATGCGGCCCTCCACGGACTAAGGAGGCTCTGATTTCTTCAGGGCTTCCTCAGGATCTCTTCTACCTCCTGTTCTGATACGTCATACCATCGCTGATAGGCCTCGGCCACCGCAAACCGGCGCCCACTGCGGATATTTGGGCAGTAGATTTCATCGGCCATTCGAGCGATGACGGGCAGGCTTTCCAGATGTGCGGTGGGAACCGCAACGATGATCTCTGAAGCACCCCGGTTTCGAAGGGTGGAGATGGCCACGCGAAAGGTGGAACCCGCAGCAATACCGTCGTCGACCACGATCACCGGACGCTTTGCGAGATCCGGCCATGGTCGATCCCCCCGAAAACGCCGGGCGCGCCGCTTCACCTTCTTCGCAGCGGTATCGGTAGCCTCCCGGATGGCACTTTCATCCAGACCGAAGTAGCGGATGTACTCTTCATTCAGCCACATCTCGCCATCCGCGCTGATTGCCCCAAAACCCGATTCGCTGTTCCAGGGGAGCAGGATCTTGCTGACCACCAGCAGATCCAGCGGCAGCTCCAGCCTGCGAGCGATCTCGGCCGCTACCGGAACACCCCCTGCCGGGATGGCCATCACGATGGCATCACTTCCACGCCATTTCGCCAGCATTTTGGCCAGTACTGCCCCTGCATGCCGGCGGTCGCGAAACACCCCGGTGCGTTCCCTGAGCTCGGGCAGATCGTGGATTGGAGCGGTTTCGGTTTCCACGACTGAAAAAGGATCTTCACATCGTTGGGTGGGTGCCGCCGGCATGGGTCTTTTCATAGATCTCCTGGGCCTTGGCGGTACGCTTGGCGGCCGGGTAGGCCTTGAGCCGCTCCAATTCGATGGGCAGGCCGGTGTCCACACAGATGCCGTAGGTTCCCTCCCGGATTCTTCTGAGCGCATCTTCCACTTCACGTAGCTCGTCGAGCAGGTGATCGATTTCGGCATAGTTCAGATCGACCAGCAGATCGGCTACCGACAGCTCCTCCATGTCGTGTACCTCGCCGGCCAGTTTCTGAAAACGCTCCTCGTCCGACTGCAGCAGGACTTGGTGAATTTCGTCGAGCAGCTCCCGATAGCGTTTCTCCAGTGTTATCTGGAATTCCTTGATCTGTTCCGGCGTCAGCATAACGATTTCTCCCGTGATTACTTGCAATTGTCTTTCTGATTTCCTATATGAAGTATAGTTCTGTCAGCTTGATGATTTTTCAAGGGCGAATGGAATGGCTCCAGATGAAGGGGAAACCGCACGGTGTGTACATGTTGCTTTTGGCCTTTGCCCTGATTACAACCGTGCAGCAAGTACTTGGAGAGGAGGCGAGTGAGATGGCGATGGTGTTGACATCCCCTGCGTTTGCTCATGGAGGGGAGATTCCGAGCAGATACACCTGCGATGGCGAGGATATCTCTCCACCCCTTCAATGGAAGGGTGTCCCCGCACAAGCGCGTTCCCTTGCCCTGATCGTGGACGACCCGGACGCCCCCGATCCTGCTGCCCCCAAGATGGTGTGGGTGCATTGGGTGCTGTACGACATCCCCCCAGATACGAACGGGTTGCCTGAGGGGGTGACCGAGCTTCCAGAAGGTACGTTGGAGGGCGTGAATGATTGGCATCGGACCGGCTATGGTGGACCATGTCCTCCGATAGGCAGACACCGCTATTTTTTCAAGCTTTACGCCCTGGATACCGTGCTGCCCAATATGGAAAAACCGACCAAGCAGGAGTTGTTGGGTGCAATGGAGGGGCACGTGCTTGCGGAGGCGGTGCTTATGGGTACCTATCAAAGGACAGCCCCTGGCGGTTTGTAGACCACCTTCAAGGCAGTCTCGATAGGGCATAGGGACAGAGAGTAAGCGTTGGCTTTTGTCAAAAATTGTTGATTTATCAAACTCGACGCTTGCCGCTGGCGTTGACGGGAGCGCTAATCCCGTGTTAGCTTTAAGAAAATCTGTAAAAAAGATTAGACTGTTTCCAAAAAGAACGGTATTGAAGTCGGCCCGCCTGGCCTAAAACCCCCCACGGACAGATACGAAGAATCTCCAGCGGCGACGGATTGTCCTGGTGGACAACTCCCTCGTGAAAGAGAAACAGACGGATTGAGCAGAGGTTTGGCAGGTTGAACGCCGGGTAGGCGCATCCCGCGGGATGTGGCCAGCCGGCTGAGAGGATGGGTCGTGCGGACCTCCTCCTTCGGTAAATATTCACCTGCCATGTGCCTTGGGGTCAAAGGTACAGAGATCTACTGGGCTGTTCCCCTGGCCCTTCGTGGCGGGGATATCCTCCAGAACAGGATAATGAAAAACTTCAAGCTCATATTTACCGGCCCCGTTGGAGCCGGAAAAACGACAGCGATTCGAACGGTCAGCAACTTGGTATACAGGGACAGTGATGTAAAGGCTTCGGACGGCTCAGGGGTGCGAAAACAAACCACTACCGTAGCCATGGACAATGGTGTGGTGCAGTTGGGTGAGGGAGAGCGGGTACATCTCTACGGTACACCCGGCCAGGAACGGTTTCGTTTCATGTGGGACATCCTGGCGAACGATATTGCCAAGGATTGCGCTGCGCTGGTCATCCTGATTGACAATACCCGGAACTATCCGTTCCGGGATTTGAAGTTTTACCTCAACGAGTTCAAGGGGGTTGCTGCGCGGGCAAAGGTTATCGTCGCTGTGACACACACCGATCTGAAATCGTCACCGACAGTGAACGATTACAGGCGATGGTTACGCCGGAAATCCATTGCCGCTTCAGTGGTCCAGATCGATGCTCGGGTGGAAAAGGATGTACTTCTGGTTATAGGCATTGCGTTGGAAAAGGTAAGTTGCTTTGGCAACAAACATTCCTTCTCTGATGCAGAATCAGTGTTGAAGGAAAATGATATGGCATACTCAAAATCGATACCACCATCGCCACTCTCCCACACGGAAATGAGCAGGGAAGAGGAGGTTCCTACTGTCCGCGACGTCGTGTCCCGCCTCGATATAGAAGAGCGAGCAGGCACGGTAGAAAAAGGCAATCGAAAAGAGGAGACGGACTCCATGAAGAAAAGAGCTCCGATGCAGATTTCAAATCAACATCCCGAACCGGAGGGAGAGGGGGAGTACGTGGAGAAAGTGGTCATGAAAGATTCCATCGTCGATGAGGTGATGAAGATCAAGGGATTGAAGGGGGCCGTGCTGATGGATACCATGGGTGACGTCATTGCCTCATCGTTTGAGGATGGCAATCTGATGGAGTTTATCGGCTTTTTCTCCGGTATTGCGAAGGCCTTCGAGAATGCTGCCAACCTTGGAGAATTACGCAGCGTTACCCTGAAAAGTTCGACTGAGGACAATCTGACCCTCTATATGGAAGATGAACAGGTGTTGTGTATCCTCTCGGGTGGACGTGTCTCCGTACGAGTTTTGAACCAACAGATCGATAGCGTAATCCAGTGGGGTGAGAAATGAAAGAGATTCTGGAAGAGCTGGAGACTTTGGGAGGAGTGTATCACGGCTGCATCGTCAAGGATGCCCGGGTTGTTTCCACCACTTTCCCTTCGCTACTGAATGACAATCTCGCCTTGATCGCCAGGATCACTGATCGGCTTTTCAAGGGGGCGGACAGTGTCAATCGTTCATATAACGAGATCTATTTCGAGCTGGATGAAAACTATCTGCTGGGATATCCGTTGGACAATGGAACGATGGTTCTGCTTCTCACCGGAAAAGATGTCAATTTTGCACTGATTCACATGACAGTACAGTCTGCCGGGAGTCAGATTGCCGGCGCGTTGGACATGGATTCAAAAGATGCACAAGCCGGGCGGGACCGACCGGAAATCGATGAGCCTGCGCCTCCCGCGCCGGCGATGCATCGCAGGGCTGGATCGAAAATCGACCCGGCTCTGAAGCCTGTTCTGAATGACATTCTCGAAGCATTGACACTGCAAATTGGACCCGTTTCTCGTATTATCATGGGAGAGGCACTAAAAAAATGGAGAAACTCTTTCGATCCGGTAGAGAAAAATATTCCCATGCTGGTAAATATCCTGGCACAGGAGATCGACGATGATGTGGCCAGGCAAGAGTTTCTCAATGAGCTGAAAGGGCCCTTGCATTCCGATTCGGAGCATTGAACGGATCGGGGGAATGTCTTGGTATTTGGTTTCCGGGGCAATAATGAGGGGCGAGTTTTCCGGTTGAATTTGTCATAGACAGGGCACTGCTCAGGGGGGAAAAGTGAACAAGATTCGTAATAAATTGATACTCTCGTTGCTTCTCGTGGCGCTGATTCCCGCCACGTTGATCGGTGGTTACGGTTTGTATTCTTCAACAGACGCTTTGGGCAGGAGTGGTGAGGAACGTTTGCAGGCGAAACTCGGCTCTCTGACCACGAGCATCGAGCGTTTCCTGAACAATGTCTATGTCGACCTCTTCTATCTTAGGGATTCATCGGCGGTGTCCAACCTCTACCAGGCGCTGGCCAACGGCACCGATGAGGAGATTGCTGCCGCAAAGAAATCCTTGTCGAATGACTTCTTGAGCCTTTCATCTAACCGGAAGATATATCATCAAATCCGTTTCCTGGACTCCACCGGGATGGAGGTGGTTCGGGTCGACCGCATGCGCGAGACCAGCAAGGTGATCCCGGATACGAAGCTGCAAAACAAGAAGGGACGTTATTATTTTGATGACACCATTACCCTGGCCAATGGAGGCGTCATGATTTCGCCGTTGGATCTCAACCGCGAGAAAGGCGTGGTGGAGAAGCCGTTCCGGCCAACGATAAGATATGCCACCCCGGTCTATGACGACCAGAACAACCTGCGCGGGGTGCTGATCCTGAATGTTCTGGCTTCCAAGTTCCTGGACCGGATCAATCGCTCGAATGCATTCGGGGAGACCCAGATGTTCGTCGATAGCAAGGGATATTATCTGGCCCATGTCGATCCGAAAAAGGTGTGGGGTGGACCGGGTGATCTGGATACTGGAGAAAATCTTCTCAAGGATGAGCCGGAACTGGCTGCCAAGGTGGTCAATTCCAAGGTGGCGACGACTCTCGAAAGCAGCGATCATTTGATAGCTACGGCACCGGTGTTTGCCGATCGCGAACACAAGGTTCTCTTGGGTACGCTTATCGACAAGGTTCCCAATGCCGTGGTTTACCAGTCGGTTACCCGGTTCAAGAATGTCTTCATCATGATTGCCCTCGTGGCTATTGGGTTGACGGTCTTTGTTGCACTCGTGCTGGCCGGCTCCATCGCCAATCCCATCGTCTATCTGACGCAGGCGACCAACAGGATGAGCAAGGGGGATCTCAATACCAAAATCGAGGTCAAATCCAATGACGAAACCCAGGCACTTGCCGTTGCTATCGAGCGGCTGAGAAAGTCGATGAAGATTCTGATGGAGAAGTATTCCTGACAGGGTGGTCGGGAGTCCATGGGGGAGTATCTCCTGGCGCTCCTGAATGAAGCCGGCCGAATGCACTCTATCCTTGTTTGCCAGGCCGCTGGACCGTGCAGCCCAGGGGTCGGTATCATGGTGAATAGAGCGAGAGGAGAGAGTGGCACCATCCATCGTGGAAAACAACGAGACAGTCAATCTGTTCGCCGCTGCGCAGACGTGCCTCATGACTCGTGATCCCGGGGAGAAGCTGGCCCGAACTCACCGCACTGCAAGGGCGTGGCGTGATGGAGAACTTACCCTGGAATCGGTGGCGTCGCCGGTCCCCATTGGAGAACCGGGCCGCCCGGAGCGCCCCCGACTGGTCTCCCCCAAGGAGCTGCCACGGCGCGATCCGCGAACGAACCAGGGCCATGCTGCGCTGCTGCACGCCATCTGCCACATCGAGTTCAACGCTATCAATCTGGCATGGGATGCGGTATACCGCTTTCAGACTATGCCGAAGGAGTTCTATGATGACTGGGTGCGGATAGCGGATGAGGAGGCCACCCACTTCGAGCTTCTGCACCGCTGTCTGGCCAATGTCGGCCATCGGTATGGCGACTTCGTGGCCCACGATGGTCTCTGGGAG
Organism: Gammaproteobacteria bacterium; assembly: GCA_015488495.1. Lineage (GTDB taxonomy): Bacteria > Pseudomonadota > Gammaproteobacteria > Thiohalospirales > Thiohalospiraceae > DRMK01. The sequence continues at coordinate 6,241 of WFNS01000241.1, forward strand.
ATGGCTCAAAAGACCGCTTTCGACCCGTTGGTGCGCATGGCACTGGTACCGCGGGTGCTGGAAGCACGAGGACTGGATGTGACGCCGGGGATTGCGAAAAAGCTTCAGGCAAGGGGTGATGAGTGTGCCGTTGCGGCCCTCGAGATCATACTACGTGACGAGATAGGCCATGTAGCGGCCGGATCCCGCTGGTTCAGGCATCTGTGCGATGAGCGTGGGCTCGATCCGGAGTCCACCTTTCGCGAGCTGCTTTCCCGGTACATGACTGGCCGGGTAAAAGGGCCGTTCCACGTCGAGGCACGCCGGAAGGGGGGATTCAGTGAGGCCGAGCTGGCCTGGTTGGAGTCGGTGGGATAATACGAAACGGGCCGGTAAACCAAAAACCGGCCCGTGACAGACAACGGAAGGAGTAACGTTGGTTACAGCTCCTTGGCGTGTTTCGCCAGGTACTCTGCGACGCCTTCTGGCGTGTCTTTCATACCCTCTTCCCCCTTGTGCCAGCCGGCAGGACAGACCTCACCGTGCTCTTCGGTGAACTGGAGGGCGTCCACCATCCGGAGCATCTCGTCGATATCACGGCCCAAGGGGAGGTCGTTGACCACCTGATGGCGAACGATGCCTTCCCGGTCGATCAGGAACGAGCCGCGGTAGGCTACGGCGCCATCGGGGGTTTCCACGTCATAGGCCTTGCAGATGGCGTGGGTCATGTCTGCCACCAGGGGATAACGGACCGGCCCGATACCGCCCTTTTCGACAGGGGTATTACGCCAGGCGTTGTGGGTGAAATGGGAGTCGATGGAGATGCCGATGACCTCTACATTACGCTTCTTGAACTCGTCAAGCCGGTGATCGAAGGCGATCAGCTCGGAAGGGCAGACGAAGGTGAAATCCAGCGGGTAGAAGAAGATGACGGAGTATTTTCCTTCTACCGCTTTACGGAAATTGAATTCATCGACGATGGTGCCATCACCAAGGACGGCAGGGGCAGTGAAATCGGGGGCCGGGCGGCCGACTAGTACACTCATGGGATTCTCCTTTCGCTCTACGTTTTAGACTAAGTCTAAATCATTCTACACGATAAAGACGATCCGTCAATAGGTTAAGCGTCAACGGGTGGACAAGCATCAGTTTATTTTGAACTACTATATCTCTCCTGTGAAGAGCGGATTTCGGCCCGCGCCTCCTCGACGCCTGCCCAACCGTCGATCTTGACCCATTTGCCTTTCTCCAGGTCCTTGTAGTGCTCGAAGAAATGGCAGATCTGGGCACGCAGCAGTTCGGGCAGATCCTCGGTCGTGCGAACTTCGGCATAGAGGGGGGTCAGTTTGTCCACGGGTACGGCGATGATCTTGGCATCCACGCCGGATTCATCGGTCATCTTCAGCATGCCGATGGGACGGCAGCGAATCACCACGCCGGTCAGCAGCGGATGGGGTGTTACCACCAGCACATCGACGGGATCACCATCTTCCGAGAGGGTGTGAGGCACGAAACCGTAATTGGCGGGATAGAACATCGGGGTCGCCATGAAGCGATCGACCATCATGGCGCCGCTCTCCTTGTCCAGTTCATATTTGACGGGTGAGCTTTGCGCCGGGATTTCGATGATTACGTTGATGTCATCAGGCACCTCTTTGCCCGCAGGGATCTGCTCCAGATTCATGTCTTGCTGCCTCGATTGAAGTTGAAATGATTGGAAAAGGTGGAGGGATTATACTTGTTTGCCTATCGCGAGTCATGCATCATGCCGGCTCCTGGTTTGGAGAAAAGGAGGGAGTGTCGAGATGAGAATCGTACTGTTGGGGGCCCCCGGCTCCGGAAAGGGGACCCAGGGCAAAAAACTGGCCGAGAAGTATGGGATACCGCAGATCTCCACCGGTGATCTGCTGCGCGCGGCGGTGGCAGCAAATACACCGCTGGGGCAGCGAGCCAAGGCGGCAATGGAGGCTGGCCAACTGGTCTCTGACGAGATCGTGATGGGGCTGATACGTGAGCGGTTGGGTGAGCCGGATACCGAGCCGGGTTTCATCCTCGACGGTTTTCCGCGCAATCTGACCCAGGCGGAGGCGCTGGACAGGATGCTCGAGGAGCTCGACAAACCGCTTCAGGTAGCATTGCATATCGATGTGGACTTCGACACCCTGATGCAGAGGCTCACCGGGCGGCGGACGTGTGAGTCCTGCGGGCAGATGTACAACATCTACACTTCGCCGCCGAAGATCGATGGTGTGTGTGACCAATGTGGCGGCCGTCTCATACAGCGGGCGGATGACAACGAGGAGACCATCCGCAAACGGTTGGAGGTCTATCGGTCGCAGACCATGCCGCTGATAGCCTATTACCGCGAACAGGGAAAGTTGCGTACGGTTAAAGGGGATGGAAGTATCGACGATATCTTTGCCAGGATACTCTCTCAACTCGAAGGTGTGGAATGAACAACCATTATGATCTCATCGCCATCGGCGGTGGCAGCGGCGGCCTCTCCGTAGCACAGCGAGCGGCAGCCCACGGGGCGCGGACGGCGGTCGTGGAGAAGGGGCAACTGGGTGGCACATGTGTCAATGTGGGCTGTGTACCAAAGAAGGTGATGTGGTACGGGGCGACGGTGGCCGGTGCCTTGCGGGATGCTCCCGACTACGGTTTCTCCCTGCAGCAGCAGGGGTTCGACTGGCAGAAGCTGGTGGAGCGCCGGGAGACCTACATCCAGGGGATTCATTCGTGGTACCACACCTACCTGGCCGACAACAAGGTGGATGAGATCCATGGTGCCGCGCGCTTCCTCGACACCCACACCCTGCAGGTGGGGAATGAGCGCTATACGGCGGATCACATCGTCATCTCTCCAGGGGGGCGACCGCAGATCCCCGACACACCGGGGGCGGAACTGGGCATCACCTCCGATGGATTCTTTGCCTTGACCGAGCAGCCGCGGGAGGTGGCCATCGTCGGGTCGGGCTATATCGCCGTGGAGCTCGCAGGTCTGTTGAATGCCCTGGGGAGCCGGGTCACCCTGATATTGCGCAAGCACCAGCTGTTACGGGAGTTCGAGCCGATGCTGCGCGAGACGCTGATGGAGGAGATGCAGGACAGCGGTATCAACATTATCACCAACAGCTCCGTGTCGGAGGTCAGCCGGGACGGGGAAGGAACGTTGCGGGTGAGCTGCCGCGGTGGGATCACGCTGACGGGGCTCGACTCGCTCATCTGGGCCATCGGCCGTATTCCGAATACGGAAGAGCTCGATCTTCCTGCGGCCGGGGTGGCGATGGACGAAAAAGGTTTCGTACCCACCGACGAATGGCAAAACACCAATGTGGCCGGCATCTATGCGATTGGTGACGTTACCGGGCGGGCGGCACTCACCCCGGTGGCCATTGCGGCGGGGCGCCGGTTAGCGGATCGGCTGTTTGGAGGCAAACCCGACAGCCGGTTGATATATGAGAACATCCCCACCGTGGTGTTCAGTCACCCTCCCATCGGTACCATCGGCCTGAGTGAGGATGAGGCTCGAGAGCTGCACGGGGATGCGGTGAAGATCTATCAGACCCGTTTCACGCCCATGTACCACGCCTTCACCACCCACAAGCATGTCACGGCGATGAAGCTGGTCTGCGTCGGCGCAGAGGAGCGGATTGTGGGTTGTCACATCATCGGTCTGGGTGCCGACGAGATGCTGCAGGGATTTGCGGTGGCCATCAACATGGGTGCCACCAAGGCCGATTTCGACAATACCATCGCCATCCATCCAACCAGCGCAGAAGAGCTGGTGACCATGCGCTGAACAATCCGATCGTGACGTTGGCTTATTTCACACGCCTGAAGCGTATGATGTGATTGCTGACGATGCCGGCCTTGACCATGTCCATGGTGTCTCCATCGAATATCACTTGGCAGGGGGCCATGCCATCGCATTCGAAACGGGCTTCGTTCTCCTTGGTCATGCCAAACCGTTCGACGTGGGCGATGGCCTCTTCCTTCAGTACGCCAAATCTGTTCCTGATGTAGGCGCTACTTTTGCGTTCGACGCTGGCAAAGACCTTTTTGAGGGCGTCGGGCTTCAGTTCGAGAGAATAAGGGTAGGGCACATAGAGCATTACTACCCACTGATCGGGATAAAACTTGATATAGAGGCTGCTGCCGGACACCTTGGCCGCGATACCATCGTTTCCCTCCCGGGAGTAGTAACCGGAGTAGATATCTGGCTGCTCTGTTGCGTTTGTCGCGGTGAGCCAACCGCAACACAAGAGCATCATTGCCATCAGTAGAGTGGTAATTCGTCTGTTCATCTTTTACCTCACGATTCATCTGCTTTTTCGGAGATGTTCCCTGTATAATCCTGGTTTGGCAAGCGGGCTCCAGCCGAATCGATGCAACCATGGATCTGATTACCCATCTGCCTCACCTGCAAGCGTTGCTCAATATCACGACGGTGCTCCTGCTTGCTGCCGGCTATTATTTCATCCGTCACGGAGAACGGCATCTGCACAAGAGGTGTATGGTATCGGCGGCCGTTGTCGGGGTGGTGTTCATGGTGGTCTACCTCATCTACCATGCCAAAATCGGAAACGTACCTTTTGCAGGTCAGGGGACAATACGGCCATTCTATTTTACCGTTCTGGCTTCCCATGTAATCCTTGCTGCCATCAATGTTCCTTTGGTAATCATGACCCTTGTCTATGCATTTTCCGGCAATTTCGATTCCCACCGCCGCTTTGCACGCCGAGCTCTCCCCGTCTGGTTCTACGTCTCCCTCAGTGGACTGATCGTTTATCTATTGGCATTCCACCTCTATCCCGGCTAGACTTTACCGAGGTTCATTGCATACCGCAGGTGGCTCATGGAGATACTCCTATTTACCGTCGCTGGCATTCTCCTTTACTTTGTCTCGGACTGGATACTGTTACGTATCGAAGATTATTTCGGAAGGCGCCTCGAATATCGCACGTTGGTATTTTTTGCGATTATTCTCGTCCTTTCCATTTCTCTGTTCAATCTGATTCAGTTCATGCAGGGCGGTTCGAGTGGAGATACTGGCAGTACAGTAACAGGTGCACCCGCTACCAGTAATGAGGGTGAGATGAAGAGAACGGAATAGGGGCCAGGTCACTGCTCTTTCGTGCGGGGCCACATCGCCTTGAACACGATGACCAGAAACAGGATTCCGCCGATAATGGCGATCATCCCTCCCAGCCCCATTATCCCCATCCCTGCGATCTCCTGAATGGTTTTCAATCCTTGCTCGCTTCCCGCCGTTTTGCGTTGAACACCGTATCCCCCCGACCAGGCAAGACCCAGCACATGCATCAGTTGGCCGCTGCCGTAGATTGCCGGCTGCCGTGCAACCCATTTGCCAATTGGTTTGCGGAAACCAAGCCTTGGAAGAAGGTGATAGGTGATTCCCATGTATGCCAGGGTAACGGCAACGATAGAGCCGTGATAGTGCGCAGGTATGGTGACGTTGCTGCCACTGATCAGAAATCCAATAACACCGCCCACACCAAAGAGCAAGATGGAAAAGAGCAGGGCATTACGTTCGGGCCGGGTTGTCTCAGGCGGGCTTCTTGTAGAAAAGACGGAGAGTAAAATAAGCAGTGCCATCGGCAGGGCGGCAAGTCCTCCACCCACTTTCATCAGCCAGGTCAACCCCAGAATGTGCCCTGCGGAACCCACCTCATGGGCCAGATAGAAATAAGGCGTGGCCAATGCCGGTAATGCTCCCAGCGCAAACAGGATCAGCGCTGTGCGTGGAGTCATCTTTGGAATGGCGCCAGAGGCGGTTGCAAGCCATAGCCAGGTCACCAGCATCAGTTGAACGTGGGTGAACTGGATGGTATGCCCTGCTCCCCAGAAAAGCAGCTCATAAAAGGCCCTCCCCTCGGCAGCGGCGGGCATGCCATACCAGGAGGCAAGTAAAGCCAGTACGGCGAGCAGTCCGATGAGTTGGGCGGTAGAAAGCCCGAACCGGAGAGCTCCTTCGCCGCTCATAGTCATGCCCACTGCGCGGGAATAGAGCAGGCCATGGAGTGCCAGCACAGTGAAACCGATTCCAAACAGCCCCAACCCCGCGAGAAAGACGGGATCCTGAAGGACCGGAACATAATTGTTCATCAATGGATTTCCCGCTCCGAGAAAGGGAGAGAGGGTAATTACCGCAGTTCCTCCCACGCAAAGTGCAAAGGCGGTCCATGCCATGGTAACGTAACGTTCGTTGCCATTGAAACTCCAGAGCACGCCGGCAAATGCCAGGAACCAGACCAAAACGGTCAGGTCCACATGGACTACCAATGCAGTGTGAAAAAAATCCACCCAAGGGAATATTTCCTGAACACCCGGTGTGCGGGACATGACGATCAGCAGTGTAAACATTCCCGCGATCACCAGGGAGGCAAGCGCCAGCAGTAGCCATCCAGTGGTCAGGCGACACGCGTTCCGGCCCGGCGTTTCGAGGAAAAACCCTTGCTCTGACATTCAGTTACGCTATTGTTATTTGAAAACGAAGCCTTGCTCCGTGTTGAAGTCGATGAACAGCAACTGGGCTGGTTTCAGCTCGACGGTTTGTTCATAGGTGTAATTGTACCCCTTCACGCGAACACTGTCGTTCATTCGAACCACAAAGTGATGTTTCCCCGTCGGTACGGTGGCGTCGAGAAATATGTCTACCCCTCCATCACCGAAAAGGCCGGGCGGTTCCGCCACTGTCTTGAGCAGCGGTTCACCGTCCATCAGCAATTCCACCTTTATCGGGGAGCGGGCACGGGGGCACTCGGTGGGACGGCGCATATTGGGTGGCAGTTTGGCCAACTCTTCCGCGGAGACCTGTTTGCACGGCTCCACATGCTGCCCGGCGTGACTGAAGGCGAGCACGACCAAAGCTTCTCCCTCTGGTAGATGGCGATAAGCAGGCGAAGTGGAAAAATAGCCGATCAATGCCATAAAAATGAGATAGTTCAAGGCTTGTAACGCATAGTTTCTACGCATCACCGATCCTCTCCCTTCCCATCATCTTCGGACTCGACCAGTCCAGTCAGTCTCTCCCGGAACTGAGCGAGCGCCGCCTCGACTACATCTTGGTCGGTTTCCGCCCCTCCCTGTATGGTAATCCGTCGTCGATCTACCCTTGAACGCAACACCGGTGGACGTTCGCCCGCCAGACGCTGTTCCATCCAGCGATTACCGAAGCGGAAATAGCAATCGGCGTGGCGGCAGCCACTTACCATGACGCCGTCCGCCCCATTTCTCAAGGCGTACTCAATGAGCGTCGGCGGCAGCATTCCGGAGCAAAGAAGGGTGATTCCCGCTGTTTCGCGGCTGTTGAGCCGGGTGACGTCGAAGCCGTGTTCACAGCCAAACACCAGGATCTTGATCTTTCCTTCCAGCGCAGCCAAACAGCTTTTGGTTTTCTCACGCAGTGCTTGAACGGGGAACTGCGGCATGTCGATACCACTTTTGAGCTCTTTGTTGGCCATCCGGAAGGGGTTGGAAGAGTGGCAGGCGCCCACACAGATCCCACAGGCAGCGCAGAGCGCTGGTTCTACCGTCACTTCGTGCTCGTGGGCGCGGCCATCGCTGCGCGCCTGGACTGAAATGGCGTCGAAAGGACAATCGTAGAAGCATTGCTTGCATCCGTCACAGTAGTCGAGATCGACGACCGCCGCTGGTCCCGCCTTTCTCGGTGGGAGCCACGGGAGCAGCATGAGGAGGAGGGTGATACCAATCGTCAACACCCATACCTGTCCGGCGCTCCAGTAGTCGAGCAATGGATAGATGTTGAGGTAGAACCAGTCGAGGTTGAGCAGTTGAGGAACGGTAGTCAGATCGGCCGGTTCGTGACTGGTTGCGGGTTTGACGATTGACAGTGCCAACAGGGCGAGGAGGCTGCCGATGGCCAGACCCCTTGGTGGATTGATGCTCACGTTCGACAAGCGGCGCACATGGAACCAGAGCGCAAAGACCAGCAGCATCGGTTGACCCAGAAGGTGCAGAAACTCGATAAGGATGAAAAATCGGTCAGAGAGCGCTCCCTCCAAAAAGTTGCGTGCCATGGAGCCGAAGAAAATGGGCAGCGCATCCATCAGGTGTGCGGATCCGATGGCGATATATTGGGCCAGCTTGTCCCATACCAGCCAATATCCGGTTATCCCCAAGGTAACCACCATCCAGAGCAGAGGTACACCGGTGAACCAGGAGTACCAGCGGGCCCCATGATGCCGGTCCAGCGCAAACTCGCGAAACATATGAAGTAAGATGCAACCTACCGCTGCATCCGATGCGTAGCGGTGCAGGCTGCGCATGATACCCCCGGCATACCACTGGGCATGAGTGATCCGATCCACCGAGGCATAGGCGCCATCCAGGCTGCCGTGGAAAAAAATGAACAGGTAGATCCCGGATATCAGGACGATCCAGAAAAAGAAGAAGGTCAGGGTTCCAAGATGGTAGAGTGGATTCCACGACCCGAAGGAGTAGTTGAACCAGTTCTCAAGAGCCAGATAGATTCGCTTGAGGGGGGGAACCTGCATAATTGTGATACCGAGGTCCGTGGGTTCAGTCGTGAGCAGTCAATCTTGCAGATGATATACAGTTTATTATGACCGCTCCTTTTCTCCCTTGATACAGGTCAACATACCATCCCTGTTTTCGAAAATGGTCAAGAGAATTGTTTTGGCTGTTTTCTTCGGTAGAGTGCCTCTTTCACCACCCATACGCTTACAAAGATAATGATGGACGCTCCGATAAGTATGCCAATGAACAGGGAGTAGTCGAAATAGTAGGCATCCCGCACCGGATCGTAAGTGGTGCAAAAGAAGCGGACTTTATTGAACAGGTTTGTAACGAATCCTTGTGAGGGCTGTGGTCGACCCAGTACCAGTTCCTTCAGCGGCTCCACCAACAGCGGTGTCTCGAACACCTGGCCATATACTTGCCGGTATACCTTTCCCTCGGCATCCACCACAGTAGCTTGAATGATGTGGTCAAAACCGCGTGAAGAGGGATAGTAAACAAGACCTACCTCCCTGGTCAGTGCTTCCACATCTTGTGCATCGATGCTGAACAGTTTCCAGTTATCATCTTCGATACCCTGCTGGCGGGCAAAATGGCGCATAGCCTCCGGTGTATCCTTGGCCGTGTCAAACCCGATGACCACCACATTGAAACTCTCCTCTCCCAGCGAATCACGAGCCTTTTTCACTGCCTTCGCCAGGTGACGGATGGTCATGGGACAGACCTGGTAGCAGCTGGTGAATATCAGGCTCAATACCATTGGTTTACCTCGGAGCTGGGACAAATGGTATGGGTTGTTGTCGATGCCGATAAGACGATAATCCCCAAGCTGATTTCCAATGGCCTTCTGGCTGATATTGAGTGCGGTGTTATATTCGAATTTTGCGGGAGTGGGGGAAGGACTTCCCGAGGAGAAAGCCCCACCGGGAAACAAAAGAAAAAACAGCAATAGTAACGAAACGGGGAACGACGGAGTCAGATGACTCACCTCATCCTATCCTAGTAGCGAAACATCGAGCACTGCGCCACTCAGCAGAGCGACCAGTTGAATCAGGGAGGCAAAGAAGCTGTTCATGGCCGTATGCCGATTCGGGCGAACGACCATCTGCAGATTACGGTAGAGAAAATAGCCACCACCGATGATTGCCCCAAAGAGGTAGAGCCAGCTCATCCCGTAGAAGAAGGGGACGATGGAGATACTTACCAACAGCAGTGAATTGGCCAGCACCACCTTCGCTGCCCGGTGATTTCCCACCACCACCGGTAGCATCGGTACCCCCGCGGCCACATAGTCGTCATGCCGCGCTATGGCGAGGCTCCAGAAGTGAGAGGGGGTCCAGAAAAACAGCACCAGCGCCAACAGTAACGGTACCGGTTCCAAGGAAGGGCTTACCGCGGCCGCGCCCGCCAGCACGGCAAAGCTGCCCGATGCACCACCAATGACGATATTCATCCAGGTGCGCCGTTTGAGCCATACGGTATAGACCACCGCGTAAAAAAACGCACCGAGGAAGATATAGACGGCGGTAGGACCATTGAGCATCCATGCAGCCCCCCCGACTCCCGCCGATAGAAGTATGAGAATGATCCCCAGCCATAGTGGTCCTTTGTGAAAGCGTCCAGTCACGAAGGGGCGATCGTCCGTACGCCGCATCCGCTCATCCAGATCGGTTTCATAGTATTGATTGAAGGCACCCGCTGCTCCAGCGGAGAGCAGAACAGCCAGTGCCAGTACGAACATCTCCCCGCCGGTCAGTGACCGCCCTGGCGTAACGGCCATGGTGGCCAGGGCGGTCAACATCATTACCACGCCGATGCGGAGCTTGAACAGACAGATGAGCTGTTTCACCATGGCGTTGCTCCTGTTCGTTTATTTACCCCATCGGCCAGACGGAGGCGAGATAGTCCCAGTTGATGAAATAGTAGATGACGAAGCAGACCAGCAGCAGCATGGCCAACATGAAGGTGCCAGGCGCTTCGAATCCACTGGGACCATGTTCTTCCGGTGGCAGCTTCTCTGCCAGAGCCAGAGTCTCCGGACGTTCCACTGTGTAGAGCTCTGCAGCCAGTGGCTTGATACCGAAGCTCTCCAGGAAACCCACCGACTTCTCCAGCTTCTCACCAAACAGCAGCGAGCCAACGGTGACGATGAGATAGGCGGCACCACCGATTACCCCCAGTACGCCACCGATACCCGCTATCGCCATCATCATGTAAGCGGTGCCGGGATACTCGAAGCTCAACAGGGCGCCGGTGAATCCCATGTCCCAATGGCGCCTTGAGACGCCGAGCGTACCCGCACCCAGCATGAACAGGACCAGCAGTGTCATCCCGCCGCCAAAGATATATGGCTGCCATTGCGCCAGTTTGGGCAGGAACAGCTTGCGCCGGAACAGCACCGGGATCAGCAGGTAGGTGAGAGCCATGAAGGTGAGGGTGGTACCTACTGCCACGGTTGCGTGGAAGTGGGCCGGGACATAGATGGTGTTGTGGATGATCAGGTTGATCTGCTCGGTTCCCATCACCACGCCGGTGATGCCTCCCAGGAAGCCGAACACGATCAGCGCGATGAAAAATCCGGAAAAGACGGGATTGTCCCACGGTGCCTTGCGCAGCCACTCGAACAGCCCCTTGGTCAGCCCCTTGCGCCGCTGAGCCACCTCCATGGCACCCGGAACGGTCAGGCCGTGAATCATGCTCGCCAGCACCGCCAAGTACATGGCATAGCTGGTATTGAAGATTTTCCACTCGGTGCCCATTCCTGGATCCACCAGGATATGATGGGCGCTGGCGAGTTGCAGGAACAGGATATAGAGCAGGAAAGCGAGCCGGCTGACCTTTTCCGACAGCGGACGGGCACCGAATAGGATGCCGACAATCAGGTACCAGATCGAGATGTGGGCTGCTACATTGATCTGTTGCGATGAGTGCCCCATACCCCACCAGATGACACGATACATCTCCGCGTCGATATGGCTTATATAACCGATCGACCAGAGGAAGGTGGGAATGAGGATGATGGCGCCGCTTGCGATGGTAAAAATGGCGATGATGGCAGCGGTCAAGGCACCGAAGGTCACCAGCGGAATGGAACCTTCATAGGTCTTCTCGTCCTTTGCTATGACCAGCGTTCCGAGAAACATGAAGCAGACGATCAACGCGCCCACTGCAAACAGGATCAATCCCAGATAAAAGTGAGGTTGCGCCTGCATTGGTACGTAGGAGGTCATCATGACGCTGGACTTGCCGCTGAACACCGCGATGTTATTCATCACTGCACCGATGACCATCAGGGCAAATGCCACCCACCCCCAGCGGGGAGCTGCCAAGCGGCAGCGCAACAAGGTGGAGGAGGCAAAATAGAGCACCGCCATCTCAAAGAAGATGATCCAGAAGATCAGGGCGTTGATACCGTGTGCAGTCAATGCCGTATAGAACATGTCGGCTGGCAGAAGATGAATGGTTTGCCATCGGGTCAGGATGACCCCCAGCCCCATGATGCCAGCCACCAGCAAACAGACCACGCCCGCCACTGCGTTTACCTTCATCAGTTGCTCGGCGGAGCGGTCGAAATAGAAGCCCGAGTCGGGACAAATTCGAAACTGCGCCATTGTCGTTACTCCTTCACGATGATCTTGCCCAGCATCGTGCTATGGCCGATGCCGCAATACTCGTTGCAAACGATGCCATAGTCACCGGACTGATCGGGTGTGATGTTGAGAACCATTTCGTAGCCAGGAACCACTTGCATGTTGATGTTGACCGGTTGTACGGAGAACCCGTGTTGCCAATCGAGCGATGAAAGATGCAAGCGATAGCTCTTTCCCTTCTGCAGCTCCAGAATGGGATACCATTGCCACAGCCGCGCCAGTATGTAGACATCGCTTCCAGCCGGTGGAGAAACGATGGGAACACCTTTCTCCTCTCCGGTTTTATACTGCTCGACCATGGCATCGACCCTGGCCTTGAATTTGGCTGGCGTGGTTTGATATGCCTCGCTGGAGAGATTCTGTTTTCCATAGACATGCCAGTAGGGCATCATGAAAAACATGATCAGACACCATACGAGGGCGATGCCGATCCAGATGAGTTCGTCTTTGCCGACCGGTGTCTTCCACCAGATCCGTTCGGCTGGGGGTTGAAATGAGGTCATCGGAGCACTCCTCCCTTATTCGGCAACCGGTAGATTGGCAATCTCCATCACCCCCCAAACGATGTAGAAAACAGCGGGAATGGTGATGCCCAGAAAAAGCAATAGAAAAGGATTGTCGAGTACGCGCTGCCAGAAAGGGACTTTCTCCGGCGCTCCCTCGGTGTGTGATTCGTCCGCCATGGTACCCTCCTGCTGACGTTATTGATGTTTGGAGATCAGTAACTGAAATTCTCGTCCTAACTATACGCTTGGGGACCGCCTTGACCTTGATGTATGTCAAATGCCGCAGACGGCTGTGGCAATTAACCTATGTTCCTGAGAGACGGCTTGGATGAGCGCCCTTTGCAGGGCTTTTCGGTTGTGTTGGCTGCGCTGGTATCATGGCCATATTGGTGACGAGAGATTACAACAACGAGGAATCGGCGGGCTGTGATATGGATCAAAACAGGCGAAACCAGATAATAGCGGGTTGGTTGCTGCTCTGTTGCGCAGTGATCTTCTCCATGATGATCCTGGGGGCGGTCACCCGATTGACCGGCTCTGGTCTCTCCATGGTTCAGTGGGAACCGCTCATGGGGATCGTTCCCCCGCTCAATGAAGCGGAATGGGAGGAGACGTTTCGCCTCTATCGGCAGTTCCCGGAGTACAAACTGAAGAACCTGCACATGTCCCTGGATGAGTTCAAATCCATTTTCTGGTTCGAGTATGCTCATCGACTGCTGGGGCGGTTCATCGGGGTTCTGTTTTTGATCCCCTTCCTCTATTTTCTCTTCAAGGGGTGGCTCAACCGGCCGTTGACGATGAAGTTGACGGGGATGTTTCTTTTAGGGGGATTGCAAGGGTTGATGGGGTGGTACATGGTGAAAAGCGGCCTGGTGGACATTCCGCGAGTGAGCCAGTACCGCTTGACCGCCCACCTGGCGCTGGCCATTATCATCTATGCCTACATATTCTGGGTGGCCATGGGATTGCTTTTCCCGAAGGCACGGAATCCTTCTCCGGCGCTGGTCGGAAAATTGAAGCGGGCTTCCCTGGCCATCAGCGGCTTTATCTTCGTGACCCTGCTCTCTGGCGGATTCGTTGCCGGAACGAAAGCGGGTTTTACTTTCAGTACCTTTCCATTGATGGCCGGGCGCCTCATCCCGGAGGGGATGTATGTGATTGATCCTTTTTGGAGAAACTGGTTCGAGAACATCGTCACGGTGCAGTTCAATCATCGTGTTCTGGCCACCGTCCTGTTCCTTGCGGTTCTGTCTTTCTGGTGGCGAGCGCGGAGTGTGGCGGTGGCGCCCGGCGTTCGTGTGGGTTTCCACCTTCTGGCGATAGCGGTCGTGGTGCAGGTTTCCCTCGGTATTTCGACGTTGTTGCTGCACGTGCCGGTGGCGTTGGCGGCAGC
>WFNS01000242.1 GCA_015488495.1 Gammaproteobacteria bacterium
GGAATTCGGCACCGACGAGGGTTTCTGGAAGAGCTTCTCCGAAGGCGTCGCCGACATCCGGGTGGAAGAGGGCCGTTTGAGGATAAAACTGAAAGAGTAACCGGCACATTGTGTGGCCGGGTCGATAACGATACCTCGGCGAGTCGAATCCCGGGGCCGGCTGGCTCGTGAGGGTTTGCGAGGCCTGGACGATCATTTGATGACAGAACCCCGTCCTTCCAAACGTTTTGTTCTCCCTCTTTGGTGCAGGTTGCTCGCCATCGCGTTGTCCGGCCTGGGCATCGCTGGGGCGGTCCAGGGGGCCGAGCGCCGGGTTCCCGGTGATTATGGAACCATCCAGCTGGCCATCGATGCCAGTGCGCCCGGTGATACGGTGGTGGTGGAGCCTGGCACCTATCGGGAATCCATTCTTCTGCGCAGTGACATCACCTTGCGGGGAGAGGAAACCGCGCGCACCTTCCTGGCCGGCAATGGGGAAGATCCCGTCATCCGCGCCAACGGCGTCACCGGGGTGCGGATCAGTGACTTCACGTTCATCGAGCTCACTACCGGCATGGAGATATCGGGGGGTGCGGACGTGACCGTCGCGGCCAACGTATTCGATTGCGGGAGAGGTGACGGAGTGCGGGTGCTGGACAGTGCCGCGGCGGACATCAGCAACAACACCTTCTATGATTGCGCTACCGCCGTACAAAGGGACAACGACGGGGTCCGCATCCGCAGCAATCTGTTCTATGACAACACGACCGCCATCGCGCCCGTCACGCTCACCGCGAATATCAGTTACAACGGCTTTCTCACCAATGGAGAGAACGGCCCCACCGGCACGCAGGCACTGGTGGGAGAACCGATGCGCTTCATCAGTGTGGACAAGCGGGATTTTCACCTGCGCTATTCCTCCAATGTCATCGACAAAGGGGACGAAAACGATACCGACGTCATCGACGGGACGCGTGCCGACATGGGTGCCTACGGCGGTCCCTATGCCGATCCGACCCCCTATCCCGTCTCCGGGCTGGGCGTGCAGGTGAACGGGACCGACTCGGTCACCGTTTCCTGGGAGGCGAATGCGGCCTACCTGATTGCGGGCTACAAACTCTACTACGGGACCGATGCGTCATTCGGTGGCAGCGAAGCCGCCGAGGGCCCTTCTCCAATCGACGTGGGCGACGTTACCCAATATTCCCTGACCGGCCTGGCTGCCGCCGTGCCGGCCCGGCTCGATGCTCCCCGTCTGCAAAGGGTGTCTCCCGCCCATCGGGAGCTGGAGGTGGCGTGGTCCGCGGTGAATGGCGCCTCCGGCTACAAGGTACACTACGGCGTCGATGCCGTGGGCGAGAAGGTGGTGGATGTGGGAGACCGGACCTCTTATCGTCTCACAGGTCTCGAGAACGGCGTGGTTTACCGGGTGGCGGTGTCCGCATACAGCCAGGCCACCTATCATTTTGGCGTCACCGCCTACGACAGTACTGCCGCGAGGCATGAGAGTCCGCTCACCGGTGAGAGCCGGATCCTGGCGAAAATCGGAGAGGAGGTGGACAGCCCCCTCTCCAATGAGATGTCGGCGTTCCCCGAAGCGCTGCGGCCCTATCCCGATCTGCCCGATGAAGGGTGTTTCGTGGCCACCGCTGCCTATGGTTTCTATTCGGCACCTCAGGTGCAACTGCTGCGGGATTTCAGGGATCGCTATCTGATGACCAGTGCCACCGGCAGGGAGTTCGTTCGCTGGTATTACACCTATGGTCCCGTGGCGGCCCGCTGGCTCGATTCGCACCCGGTCTTCAAACCAGCAGTGCGTGTGGCGCTGTTCCCGCTCATCGCGGTGGCCGGGTTGATGCTCGAGGGGGGCCATTTTTATTTGGTCTCGGTAATGATGCTCTGCGGAATATTGGTTACAATGGCCGCGCTGATTTTGCGCGCAAAACGGCGTTTCATCCGGGGGGAAGCATGAAGGGGAGCGGAGTGACTGGCTGGAGAACGATAACTGGAGTGTGCGGATTGGCGCTTCTCCTGTTGCTGGTTTCTTCGGGCAGCCTGGCCGCCGGTGGCGGGCAGGAGCCGCCGCGTTGGTCCCTGGAGCTGAAAGGGGGCAATTTCTTCCCGCAAGAGGATGCGTGGAAATCCTATTATGGCGATGACAAGACGGGCAGCCTGGGGGCAGGGCTCGCCTGGAAGGCCACCCGTCAGGTGGAGATCGGACTGGATACCGCGTATATCAAGGATGAGGGCAGGGGGCTGGCGCCGCAGCAGGGGCAGATAACAGGCGATGTCACCCTGGAACTCTATCCCTTGCAGATGTTTCTCCTGCTGCGCGGCGTGTTTCGTGAGGATCAGTGGCTGGTGCCCTACGTCGGTGGTGGCTTGACCCGAATCTATTACGAGCAGGATATCCGGGGCCAGGAGAAGCGGCGCGGCTCGGCAACGGGCAGCCACCTCCGGGCAGGCATCCAGCTGTTGCTCGACAACATCGACAGGGGAACCGCCTGGGGGTTCTATGAGAATTTTGGCGTAAACAACAGCTATCTGTTCGTGGAAGTACAGCGCAGCAGCGTCGATGTGGAATCCATCGAGCTGGGGGGGACCAGCTATCAGATGGGGTTGTTGTTCGAATTTTGACGGTAATCCGGCATCCATTCCAATACAGGTAGTTTCATCGCAGGCGCGAGGCGACCCGTCCCCCCGGAAAGCGGAACAGGGGTGAGACCTGCCGTTTTCTCCGTCTGAAGTCGACAAGAGCGATGTGGCATAGTCATCTCCAGTTCCACCCCGTCCGGGGGTATTGATGCGTTTCTGGATCCTTTTCCCCCTTGCGATTCTGGCCGGGCTGCTGATCCCGTTGAGCTATGGTGGCTGGGAAGGGCTGAACCGTTTGCGGGAACTGCCTCCGGGAGTGATGATCGGCGCCCTGTCGATGGTCGTGCTGGGCTGGAACTTCAATGCCGGACGGTTGCGGCTGGTGCTCGGAGGGATCGGAGTGCGCATGGGGCAGGGCAAGGCGTTGGCGACCGTCATGTCCTCGGAGTTCGCCATGAGTGCCACACCGGCTGGAACCGGCGGGGCTTTGACCTACATCTTCCTGCTGCATCGCCACGGGGTACCGAGCAGTCGGGCCGCGGCCTGTTACGCGCTGGAGCAGCTGGTGGATCAGCTCTTCTTCCTGCCGGCGCTGGTGCTTCTCTCCATCGTCCTTCTTGCCGGAGGTGACGAGTTCCATGTGGGTACCCAGCTTGCGCTGCTGGGGGGAATGATTGTCGGTGGACTGGGTCTGCTCTGGTTGCTTGCCCGTCATTATCGGAGGCTGATGCTCGCCGGTGGGCGATTGCTGAACCGGTTCGGTATCAAGGCGCGCCGGCGGCGCAACATCGCCCGCTGGATCATCCGTTTCCGCCAGGGGCTGGGTCTGATGCTGCGCTTTTCCCGTTGGCGGTTATTGGCTATCTATCTGCTCTGTATCGGTCACTGGCTGCTGCGTTATACCATCCTCTATTTCATCATCCGAGCGCTCGGCGAAGAGGTCTCCTGGGCCTATCTGTTTCTGGTGCAGATGTTCGTGCTCAGTGTCGGGCAACTCACCCTGTTGCCGGGAGGGAGTGGTGGTGTGGAGATCGGATTCAGCGCCCTGCTCGCCGCATGGCTGGAGCCCGCCACCCTGGCAGCGGCGCTGCTGGCCTGGCGTTTTGCCACCTACTACTGGTATCTGATCGCGGGTGGCCCGGTCTTCTTCTATTTTGCGGGGAGTGGACTATGGCGCCACCTGCGGATTCGGCGTTGAATCGATTCTTGAAGGGACCTGGAATTCGGAACGCATTCAGTCGATGGTAAGCACGAAAACGGGGGCGCTGCCTCCGGGGTAATCCGTGGCCTGGGTCCCCGGCGCAGGATTGGCGCTGATGGTGATGGTCTCTCCGTTATCCGGGCAGTTGTTCGCTCCGAGTCCGCTGACGACCACCGAACCGGCTTCCGTCCCCGAGGTGACGAAGGCGGCGACCGAGCCGTTTCCTACTGCCTTTCGGTTGCCGCTGTTCAACATCGCAAGTAGATCTCGACAGCTGCTTCCAGGGGTGCCCAGATAGGCGGCCTCCGCCCGGACTGCGGAGATGGCCGTATCCCAGTTATGGACCAGCGAAGAGATGCGACTCTGCTTGATATAACCCGTGTAGGCCGGGATGGCGATGGCGGCCAGTACGCCGATGATGGCGATGACGATCATGAGTTCGATGAGGGTGAGGCCATCGTTGCGTCGACATCCATCGTGGCGAAGGGGTGAGACCTCTCCTTCCTGAACGCGGAGATATGTGGGGTTGACCATGAAGCCGGATTTGCAGCGGATGATAAAAGGTGGCTGTTCGCGGGTTGAAACAGGCAAAGGGTGTCTCCCAAGATTATGTTGATGGGCTATTGACCCCGTACGATCTATATCATGGACGGGTTAACTACAGATCGGCAGGTTGTGCATTTTGTTGAGGGGGAGGAGAAGGAGTCGGGCCACCAGCAGGAATGCGAGGGCCAATGAAAAAAACCCGCATCCTTGGGATGCGGGTTTGAAGATTGTCTCCGGACTCTTCCAGAGCTCATTCGGTCTGCAGCTTGCTCACCTTGAAATTATTCGATGGTGAAAGACTTTGATGTCACCGGATAGTCACTCGCAGCAGTACCGCCGGCCGGATTGAGGGTTATGGTGATGCTATCACCCGGAGCTGGGCAGTTGCCGCCGCTGCCACTCATTCCAGCAATCGTGATCGTTCCTGCGGTGGTGCCAGAAGTTGCATAGGCAAGATTGGAGCTATCGCCAACCGCCTTGTTGGCAGTACCGTTGTTGAGTTCGGAAACGACATCGGTACAGGTTCCGCCCGCAGCCACTTTTGAGGCAGCACCTTTTACAGCTCGTACAGCGCTTTCGAAATTTCCGGAGAGGGCTGTCACTTTGCTTTGTTTGATATAACCGGTATATGCCGGAATGGCGATCGCCGCCAATACACCGATGATCGCCACCACGATCATCAACTCAATCAGGGTAAAGCCTTGTTGCGTGCGTTTCATGTCAGTTTTCCTCGCTGTAATGAATGATTTGTTATTGAATTGCTTCTGCATTGTTTTTGTCGGCAGAAGTTGACACGCCTTTAGCTTTGCAGGGAACGTGCCATATTTCCTGGCAATGTGACAGAAGGGCCGGGAGGCGTGGTTCCTGGCGAAAGGGGCGCGATGGGGAGTGGCCGATGGGTTGCGTTGGGGGGACGAATGTGACGCAGTGTGTCAGCCCGGGGTGACAAATTTTGTCAGTCGGATGCCGGATTCAGGAGGCGAGCCGGTTCAGCAGCGTGATCTGGGCAGAGCGGGGCTCTTCTCCGTCCGGCGTGGCCCGCCGGTAGCTGCCGTCCGGTTGCAGGGACCAGGCCTGGGTATTGTCGTTCAGATAGCACTGCAGCTCGTCGATGAGGCGGTTGCGCAGTTTTTTTGCCTGGATGGGAAAGGCCACCTCCACCCGGTGAAACATGTTGCGTTCCATCCAGTCGGCGCTGGCGCACCACAATTCGGGAGTGCCACCGTTTTCGAAATAATAGACGCGGGTGTGTTCCAGAAAGCGGCCGATGATGGAGCGCACCCGGATTCGCTCGGAGATCCCTTTCACGCCGGGGCGCAGGCAGCAGATTCCACGCACGATCAGATCGATCTCCACTCCCTCCATGGAGGCACGGTAGAGGGCGCGGATGAGACGAGGTTCCACCAGCGCGTTGAGTTTGACGATGATTCTGGCCGGTTTTCCCTGTTTCACATGATGAGTCTCTCGTTCGATCTTCTCCAGCAGCGCGGTATGGAGGGTGAAAGGGGCCTCCAGCAGTTTGGCCAATCTGGAGACCTTACCCAGTCCGGTGAGCTGCAGGAAGATGTTGTGCATGTCCTGACCAATGGCTTGATCGCTGGTAAACAGGCCGTAGTCGGTATAGAGGCGGGCGGTGCGCGGATGGTAGTTGCCGGTGCCGAGATGGGCATAGTGGCGAAGCTGCCCCCCTTCCTGGCGCACGATGAGCATCATCTTGGCGTGGGTCTTGTATCCCACCACACCATAGACGACGTGGGCGCCCGCCTTTTGCAACCGGTTGGCCAGGTGGATGTTTTCCTGTTCGTCGAACCGGGCCCGCAGTTCGATGACGACGGTCACCTCCTTTCCCGCCCGTGCCGCATCCACCAGGGCGTCCACCAGCGGAGAGTCGGCACCGGTCCGGTAGAGTGTCTGCCGGATGGCCAGCACACAGGGATCGGTGGCAGCCTGGCGCAGAAAGTCCACCACCGGGGCGAATGATTCGTAGGGGTGGTGGAGCAGGATGTCCTGTTTGCGCAGCAGCCGGAACATGTCGGTCTCGTGGACCAGGGGCTGCTGCAGCCCCGGCGTGAAAGGGGGGAACTTGAGATCGGGGCGTTCCACCAGATCACATACCGCCTGCAACCGGTTGAGATTGACCGGCCCGTTCACCTGGTAGAGATCGTCCCGGCCCAGCTCGAACTGGGCCAGCAGATAGTCCACCACCTTCTCGGGGCAGTTGTGGGTGACCTCCAGGCGAACCGCGTCTCCGTAACGGCGGGAGGCCAGTTTGCCCTCCATGGCCCGCAGCAGGTCGTCGATCTCTTCCTCGTCCACGAACAGGTCGCTGTTGCGGGTCACCCGGAACTGCCAGGAGCCCAGCGTCTTCATCCCGGGAAACAGCTCCTCCACCCAGGCATGGATGATGGAGGAGAGGAACACGTAGTCGTACGGCCCGTTTCCCTCCATGTCGGGCGGGAGCTGGATGATCCGGGGAAGTGAGCGGGGGGCCTGCACCACCGCCATGCTGGCGTTGCGCCCGAACGCATCCTTTCCCTTCAGCGAAACGATGAAGTTGAGGCTCTTGTTGAGTATGCGCGGAAAAGGATGGGCCGGATCCAGACCGAGAGGGCTGATGATCGGTAGCAGCTCGTCCCGGAAGTAGCGATGCAGCCATTTCGCCTGAGTGGGGGACCATTCGGTGCGCCGGATGAACCGGATCTCCTCCATCGCCAAGGCAGAGATCAGGATCTCGTTCAGCACCCGGTACTGTTCATCCACCAGCTCGCGGGTACGTTGGGTAATGGCCTTCAGTGTCTGCTGGGGAGAGAGGCCGTCGGGGCCCGCCTGGGTGGAGCCCAGCTCCAGTTTCTGTTTCAGGCCGGCGACGCGGATCTCGAAGAACTCATCCAGATTGGTGCTGGAGATGCAGAGAAAGCGCAGCCGTTCCAGCAGGGGTACACTCTCGTCCTTGGCCTGTTCCAGAACCCTCCGATTGAACTCCAGCAGGCTCAGTTCCCGGTTGATGTAGAGTTCAGGGCGCTGCAGGTCGATCTCGGTGGTATCGTTCATGGCTCCGCTGGTGGCTGAAAGGGTGTGGCAGTGACAGCATAAGGAGAACCCCGGGGAAGTGCAATGATCACGCCTAGGCTGCGAGCAGTGCCATCGCTGCGGAGAACATTGCTACATAGGCCATCAGACCCCAGTAAAGGAGTGGATTCGCGGCTTTCATCTCCATGTATTCGCGGATGATGAGCCGGCCCTTCGCCATGGCGATGACGGCGATGAGGGCGACGGAGAGGGTGGTCAGGGTGCCGCTTTCGGCGAGGGCGGTGGTGATCAGGGTGAGACCGATGAGGATCAGCCAGCTTCGATTCAGGGAGTTGCGGAGAAAGCGTCCGTTCACGTCCATGTCAGCCCACGATATAGAGCATGGGAAAGAGGAGGATCCAGACCAGATCGATCATGTGCCAGTAGGTGGCCGCGCCTTCCAGTCCCTCCACGTGGTGGCGATCGTATGCACCCAGAAGGGTCTGGATCAGCGCCCAGCCGATGACGCAGACACCGATCAACACGTGCAGCAGGTGGTTGAAGGTGAGGTAATAATAGAGGGAAAAAAAGAGATCGCCGCGAATGGTGACGCCGTGTTCGACGTTCCAGCGATACTCCAGATATTTCACCAGGCAATAGAGGAAAGCCGCGCCGAGGGTGAGAGCCAGCCAGACGGCGGTACGGCGCCGGTCTCCGTTCCTTTTCATCCCTTGCACGCCGCGGGCCACGAACCAGCTGCTGGTGATCAGGATGAGGGTGTTGATGAATCCCGCCCAGACGGCCAACCGTTCCGCCCCGTGCCCGAACAGTTCCGGATTGAGAAACTTGACCAGCAGAAAGGCGATGAAGAAGAAGGCGAACTCCGACATCTCCGAAAGCACGAACACCCAGACGGCGGGGTTGGCCGGGGTGTACCGCTCCGGAGCCGTTGGCGGTGCTTCGCCGAAGGTTCGGTTCAAGCGGCCTGCTCTTCGCTCGCCGGAAAATGCAGTTCGATGAGCTGGAGCAGACTCTGCAGGGTCTCGGCGTCGTCGGTGAGGGACTCCGCTATGCCGTGGATGCAGGCCTGCCGCTTGGGAAGGCCCTTGCTCATCAACATGGCGGCATAGACCAGGAGGCGGGTGGAGACCTTCTCCTCCAGATCGTGATCCTGCAAACGGCGGATCTCCGTACCCAGGGAGACCAGCTGTCTGGCGGTGCTGGCTTCGACGCCACTTTCGGCGACGATGATCTCCATTTCCTGCTGCTCTGCCGGATAGTCGAACTGGATGGAGACGAAGCGCTGGCGGGTGCTCGGTTTCATCCCCTTGAGCAGGTTCTGGTAGCCGGGATTGTAGGACACCACCAGCATGAAGTCGGGATGCGCCTCGATCAGCTCTCCGGTGCGTTCCAGCGGCAGCACGCGGCGGTAGTCCGCCAGCGGATGGATGACCACGGTGGTGTCCTTGCGCGCTTCCACCACCTCGTCCAGGTAGCAGATCCCTCCTTCCCGCACTGCCCGGGTCAGCGGTCCGTCCTGCCAGTAGGTGCCTTCGGCACCGATCAGGTGCCGGCCGACCAGGTCGGCTGCGGTGAGGTCGTCGTGGCAGGCGATGGTGTGCACGGGGCGGCCCAGTTTCTCCCCCATGTACTCGACGAACCGGGTCTTGCCACAACCGGTCGGCCCCTTGATCAGCACGGGGAGGCGCAGTTCGGCGGCGTGGGTGAACAGCTCGATCTCGTTCCCCTGGGGCAGATAGTAGCAGCTCTGGGTCATGGTGCAGTCTCCTTCAATGGGTCAGGCCGAGGTAGATCTCCGGTACCACCCTGGGAAGCTTGAGGGTGTCGTGGATCACGCTGTAGCCACGGCTGCCGAACAGGTAAGGCAGGTAGTTGCTGGCCTCGGCGTCTATGGTGATACAGAAGGGGGTGATCCCCTCCGATCGAGCCTCATGGATCGCCTTGCGGGTGTCCTCCACCCCGTAGCGCCCCTCGTACCGATCGATGTCGTTGGGTTTGCCGTCGCTGATGATGAGCAGGAGCCTGTGCTCCGACGAGCGTTGGGAGAGGAGCTTGGCAGATTGGCGGATGGCGGCTCCGAGCCGGGTGTAGAAACCCGGTTTCACCGCCTGGATGCGCCCCCGTATCCGGTCGTCGTAGCGTTCGTTGAAATTCTTCAGGATGTGATAGCGGATCATCTTGTTGCGCACCGAAGAGAAGCCATACATGGCGAACGGGTCTCCCATGGTGTGCAGGGTTTCGGCGAACAGCAACAGGGTGTCACGGATGATGTCGATGACGCGGTTGTCGTTGTCGATGGCGGCTTCGGTGGAGAGGGAGAGATCCGCCAGGATCAGGGTGGAGAGATCCCGGTGCTGTGTCTCCACCCGGTTGAAAAAATTCTGGCTGCTTTCCCGGCCCGGATCGGCGAGGTGTTCCAGCCACGCGTCGAGATTGACCTCATCACCGAATGGCTGTTTCCTCAGCCGCTGTCTGCCGAGACGGAAGCGGTCGAGCTGGCTTTCGATGCGCCGTACCAGCGGTCGCAGATGATCCGGCAGTCCGGCGGGATGGGCCTCCCGACTGAGCAGCGGTTGCAGCAGACAGTAGTCGTCGAGGTAACCGTTGCGCTTGTAGTGCCACTCCGGCAACCGGATTCCCCGGCCTATCGGATAGTCGTCTGCGTCGGCAGAGGGGAGATCCAGGTCCAGTTTCAACCGTGAAGCGAGGCCGTCCCGCCGCTCTCCCAGCGTGATCTCCTCCAGTTCCTGGGCGATGAACGGGACATCCTCATCGAAATGATCGTCCTCGGAGCGGTCCACCTTGATCCGCTCGCTCCAGGTGAACAGGCTTTCGGGAAGGAATACCAGCAATCCATCGGTCTTTTTCTTGTCGTCGATACGTTCCGCCTGTTTGCGCACCGACACCGATTCGGTTTTCTCGTCGGTGACCGATTGTGCGGACAGCGATTCCTCCCTGTCAGAAGTGGTATCGGAGGAGGAAAGGGCAGGGTAGATCCAGAACGGCACTGGATGAACCTCTCCCTCGGGAATCGTTGGACCCTCCTGCTCCAGCGGGGTTTTCAGTGCCCGGACGATGGCCCGCTCATGCAGTTTCTCGCTTGCCGTCTTCAGCGGAATGCTGGCGCGAAGTTCGAGGATCGGCGGTACCATCCTGGCATAGGAAGATGCAAAACCGGGATAGCGCTCCAGCAGCGTTGCAGCGGCCCGCTGGTTGTCGCTGAACCAGTTGAACCGCAACGGAAGCTGCGCCGCCATGGCGGCCAGCCAGAAATAGAGTGTGCGGTTGAGTTCGGGTTGTGGAAACAGCTCGATGCGCTCCGGGAGGTAGAGTCCTTTTTCATCCTGCCACGCGACGCTGAAACGTTGCTCGGTGCCCGCCAGACGTTGCAGCCAGGAAAGCCGTACCCCCAGGCGGCGCCGGTCGGCGCAACCCAGCGTGCGGGCGGGATCGCCACCCATCGCCCGGTAGAAGGTGGCAAGCGGCGACGCGAGCTCGGCAAAGGCAACGGCCGCTGCCGGGTGCCCGGTCGAGGCGCGGCGGCTGATGAAGTTGTGCCACAGTTTGCCAACCTGTTCTTCCACTTTCGGAACTCCCGAACCAAAAAAGCTCTCCCCTGTCCGCACCCGGGTCGATGCGGACAGGGGATGATCCGGCTCACCAGCCGTTGCGTTCAGGCGGTGGCGCTCTTCTCGTTCTTGCCGATGAAGAAGCTGGCCAGATAGGTGAGCACACCCAGGGTAAAGGTGAGGCCGAACACCAGCCGGATCCAGTAGACGGGAATGATCTCCGTCTGGGTGTCGATGAAGCCCATCGCACCGGTCTCTGGAAGCCGCTGCAGCGACACCTGCCAGATTCCCGCGGCCGTCAGGGCCAGGGTGATACCGATCATGCTGATGCACATCAGCCAGAAGGAGATTCGTTCCACCTTCTGCGCCGCGGCCGGGTTGCCGTTCTCACGCCCGCGCAGGATCGGCATGGCGTAGGAGATGATGGTAATCACAATCATCGCGTAGGCACCGAAGAAGGCCAGATGGCCGTGGGCAGCGGTGATCTGCGAGCCGTGGGTATAGTAGTTGACCGGGGCCAGGGTGTGGATGAAGCCCCATACACCGGCACCGAGGAACGCCATGGTCGCGGTTCCCACTGCCCAGGTGGAGGCGATCTTGTTACCCGGCTCGATACGGCGCCGCTTCACCACGTCGAACGCATAGAGCATCATCATGAAGAAGGGGATGGGCTCGAGCGCCGAGAAGATGGAACCGAACCAGAGCCAGTAGCCCGGTGTTCCGATCCAGTAGTAGTGGTGCCCGGTGCCAATCAGGCCGGAGATCAGGGTCAGGGCGATGATGAGATAGAGCCACTTTTCGATGTATTCCCGATCCACGCCGGTCACCTTGATCAGCACAAAGGCCAGGATGGCACCCAGGATCAGCTCCCATACACCTTCCACCCAGAGATGGACCACCCACCACCAGAAGTACTTGTCCAGCACCAGATTGACCGGGTTGTAGAAGGCGAACAGGAAGAAAACGGCAAGCCCGATGAGTCCTGTGATCAGGACGATGTTGATTACCGTCTTGCGTCCCTTGAGGATGGTCATCCCGATGTTGAATATGAAGGATAGCACCACCACGACAATCCCGATTTTGGTGATCGTGGGTTGTTCCAGGAACTCCCTGCCCATGGTCGGCAACAGGTCGTTGCCGGTTATCTCGGCAAGTGTGGCATAGGGAACGAGCAGATAACCGAGGATGGTGGCGACACCCGCGGCGGCGAATACCCAGAAGGTGATGAGCGCCAGTTTCGGGCTGAACAGCTCCGTCTCCGACTCCTCGGGTACCAGATAATAGGCGGCGCCCATGAAGCCGAACAGCAGCCAGACGATCAGCAGGTTGGTGTGCACCATCCGGGCTACGTTGAACGGAATATAGGGAAACAGGGTGTCTCCGTTGATGTACTGCATCCCCAGGATCAGCCCGAACAGGATCTGTCCCGTGAACAGTATCAGCGCAAAGATGAAATAGGGTTTTGCTACTTGTTGTGATTCATATTTCATGACGTTTCTCCGGTCGCATGGATTCGTTCATCACCCTTCGATATTCGGGGGCCAGCCGTTGTCGTCGATGCGCGAGGTCCAGATCAGAAAATCTGCCAGTGCTTCAACTTCTTGATCGGTAAGGTGGAACTGGGGCATCTTTCTGCGCCCCGGCTTGTCCAGCGGCTGGATGGACATCCAGACTTTCATGAACTGCTTGAAGGTCTTTTCGTCCCCGTTGCCGCGGCGGTCGAAGACGTTGGCCAGCTCCGGTGCGTAATAGGCCCCTTCCCCCATCAACGTGTGGCAACCGATGCAATTGTTGTCTTCCCACAGCTTCTTCCCCAGCGCGACGCTCTCGGTGATCTGATCCCGGTTGTCACGCTGCGGGAGCTGGCTCATGGTGTCAAAGGTCAGGCCGACCAGTAACAGAAAGAAGAACACGCCGCCCCCGAGATAGATGTTTCGGGCCATGCTCTTGGTGATGCGTTCAGACATTACCGCCTCCTTTTATGTATCTAATATACATGTTTTATTGTGCGAAAAGCCGCACATATGGGTGAACTGACGCAGTTCGGGTAGCGAATACAAGGACATTCTGCCTATAATACCTAGAGAGGGGAAGGTGAACGCCTTGACGCATAGTTGGATACTAGATACAGGTTAAGGGGTTGTCAATATGGTGGCGTCCATTTTTTTGAGGGTCCATTCCCTGGCTTCCCTGGTACTCATGGCGGAGGGCTGGATCGGTAGGTTCAAATGCAGATAACCCGCTACACCGATTACTCGCTGCGAGTCCTGATCTACCTGTCGGCGCTTCCGCCGATGAAGCTGGCCCGTGTCAGCGATATTGCAAAAGGTTACGGCATCTCCCGGAACCATGTGGTCAAGGTGGTGCACAACCTGGGCAAACTGGGGTACATCTTCACCCAGCAGGGCCGTGGAGGAGGAATCCGTCTCAGCAAGGCACCGGATGAGATCAACCTGGGAAAGGTGGTGAGGGATGTGGAAAGCACCCTGAACCCGGTTAACTGCGAGGCGATGGAATGTCCGTTGTTGCCCAACTGTCGCCTCTACACCATACTGCAGCATGCCGTCGTTTCCTATATAAAAACTCTCGACCGCTACACACTGGCGGATCTGATTGCAGACGAGGACTCACTGAACCAGGTGAAACAGCTGTTGCCCGGCTGATGATTTCTTTCCGAACCGTACGAGAAAAAAATGGCAGGCATATCTCTTACTTTCAATGAGACACGCATAATCGGCTCGCTCATCGAAAAAGCGATAACCACTCCCGAAAACTATCCATTGTCGCTGAATGCACTGGTGAATGCCTGCAATCAGAAGAGCAACCGGGACCCGGTGGTGACGCTGGACGAGGCGACCGTCCAGCAGACTCTCGACGAGCTGGTCAAAAAAAGACTGGTGAGTGCGCGCAGCGGCTTCGGTTCCAGGGTGACCAAATACCAGCACCGCTTCGCCAATACCGAATTCAGCGAACTGCAACTGGATGAGAGGGAACTGGCCATCCTCTGCGAACTGTTCCTTCGGGGGCCGCAGACGCCCGGCGAGCTGCGCGGCCGAGCCTCCCGCCTGTGCCCGTTCAACGACGTGGGCGAGGTGGAAACAGCCCTGGAGAGCCTGATGACCAGGGAAGAAGGGGCGCTCGTCGCACGGCTGCCCCGTGAGCCGGGCAAGCGGGAATCCCGCTATGCCCATCTGTTTGGCGGCGACGAAAGCCCTGGAGAGCGGGAAACGGCATCAGAGGGCAGGAATGGCGAAGCGAACCTTTCACTCCTGGAGCGGCGGCTCGA
>WFNS01000243.1 GCA_015488495.1 Gammaproteobacteria bacterium
CCGATGCCGAACAGGAGCTCGGCGGCATCCCCTCCCGGCGGGTAGCCGAACCAGATGGAGCTGGCTCGACCGCGGGTGGGCGTCGTCAGTCGGAGGTGGCGGCCATCGTGGCTGGCTATCGTCTTTCCCAGTGCGGCATTGATGGCGTCGCGGACCTCGTCCAGTGTGGTGCGCCCCGGGTCGGCCCCGGCACACTCGATCACCTGTGGGGGAGCGCCATCGATGGCCAGCTCGATGGTGGCGTTTTCGCTCAGATCCACGCCGCTGCTCAGATCCCTGGTTCCCTCTACCCGTGCCGGCTGCGCTTCCTCTCCGCTGTAGAGGGTATACACTGCGCCGAACAGCCTCCGGGTGGCGTCCTGCGCAGCCGGCTGCTGGAAGGCGATGCTGCTCCGGCTGCCGGTGGTGGGCGACCGCAGCGCCAGATGGCGGCCATCGTGGCTGGCCACCGTGGCCCCCAGCGCGGTGTTGATGGCGTCGCGGATCTCGTCCAGAGTGGTGTGCTCCGGGTCGGCCCCGGCGCAGTCGATCTCCGCCGTGGTGGTGGCGTCGATCATCAGCCGCAGGTAGCGTTCTTCCCGCAGGTCCGCTCCGGTGGAGAGATCCGGTCGGCCGGTGACGGTGGCGGCGGTGGCGTCTTGCCCGAGATAACGCCGGGGCGCCAGTCCCAGCAGCATGGGGGCGGCATCGTCATCGGTGTCTTCCACCTCCAGCAGGCTGGAGGGGCCCTGGCTGGGGGAGAGGAGGATCAGGTGACCGCCATCGTCCCGGGCCACGGTCATCCCCAGTGCGCGGTTGATGGCGGTGACTACCTCCGCCAGACGACTGAGACCGCCCAGTGTAATCTCTTTCGCAGGTGCTCCGTCCACCGCCAGACGCAAACCGGCCGATGGGGAGAGCGATACACCCGCCGAGAGGTCGACGGATCCGGCGACCGATGCGGGCCGTGCCGGCTGGCCCGTCGCTTCGGCATGTCCCATGCCCAGTACCCGGGGCGCCGCGTCGCTACCAGACGGTAGTCGGGTGATCAACCGATCGTCGCCCCGTTTCCACCAGAACTCCATCTCTTCCGGACGTTCCTCAACGGGGAGAGCCAGTGCTTCGGCAACGACCCGCAGGATCCCCGGTACGGTCACCGGTCCTTTGAGGAAGATGCGGATGTATCGCTTGAGGTGCGCGCGGAATGCCTCTACCTCTTCCCCGTTGCGGGGAGCGAGGCCGTACAATGCGGCCAGTCGACCCAGATCGTCGATCCGTTCGGCGCCCCGATCGGCGTGATCCACCCAGTGGGCGCACAGGACGGCGGCCAGGGTATTCTCCGCCTGCTGTAGCTCTCCACCGAAGGCATCCGCTAGGGCGCGGAGGGCGCCAGCGCGAGGCGGTTCCCCAAAGGTGGTCGGCAGGTGGCTCAGGATGCGCTCGGTCTTGGTGGGCACTTCAGTGCGCCTCCTCCCGCGCCAGCAGATCGGCGGGTTCCATCTCCAGCACTATCCACCAGGGCTCGTCGTTCACAGTGGCGCGAATGGAGAATCTCCCCGCTTCTATCTCCTCGTCGGTGGCCGGTTTTCCATCCTCGCCAACCAGCAGGGAGCGATCCGGAATGCGCCGTGGTGCCGGGGGCCATCCCGGTATTCGGCCATCCAACACGGAGCCGATCACTTGCTCCAGCGCCTCCCGATCGTCTGCAGGGACTCCCTGCAGCGCATCGATCAGGGTCTGCGTGAGGCGTTCTTCATCCGGCCGGGCCAGGTCTGCACGCCACACCTGGATGTCGGCTGCCCGCACCTCCGTGACATCTTCCACGGCGCCGGCCGCGGCCAGCAGATCCGCACCCCGTGCGGGCTGGCCGGCCCCCAGGCCGTTTACATATTGCTGCAGGGCGGTGACCACCGCCTTCATCACCTTGCTCTTGCCGCCGGCAGAGAGCCCTTCTCGGAGCGTCACTACCAGCCGGGGTGTGATGTAGATGTAGCGGGCTACCAGCAACGTGCGAACACCGGCGGCCCGGGTCTGTTCCACCATGGCCTGGACACCGGGAAGGCGTTCCGGTTCACACTGGACGAGCAGCACTGCGGTACCGGGTTCCGTGCGTGAGAGGGGGGCGCCGTTGGGATCATGGATTTCGAGCAGCTCGGCGCGCTGCTCGGCGGTCACGCGTGCCAGAGCGGCGATGGTGGCTTGGCCCAGGGCGCGCAGGGCTGCCTTGGCCCGCAGACGCAGTTCTTCGTCACTCTCTCCCTCCGCGCTCAGGAAGGTGGCCTCGAAATTGGTGACCCGCTGGATGCCGGCCACAGGCTGTACCATCTCGCTGATCTCTCCGGCCTCCACCCGGCCTGCGTCCCCCTTGTGTTCGTCCGTGGCGCGGATGGGTGCGTCGATACGCACCTGTCCCCGCTGCAGGTTACGCGGCTGGGTGGTCTGGAATCGGACCTCGCCCTTGGCGGTGGCCAGCAACGTGCCCTCCGGCAGAAAGATGTTGCCCTCGATGGCCGGGTCGCGAAAGAAGGTCACCGAGCCCACCGCAAACTCTCCGTCCT
Organism: Gammaproteobacteria bacterium; assembly: GCA_015488495.1. GTDB lineage: Bacteria > Pseudomonadota > Gammaproteobacteria > Thiohalospirales > Thiohalospiraceae > DRMK01. The sequence goes on from WFNS01000243.1 coordinate 2,538, forward strand.
TGCGCTGGAGGCCGAGGATGGCCACCACCAGGTCCAGAGAGGTCCCTTCGGCGGTATCCACGAACGCAGAGAGGTAGGCGCGATTGATCTGCTGGTAGAGGGTGGTAATCTCGCGGCCGATGGCTTCTCCCAGAGTGCGGGTGACGCTGCCCACGTTGATGTCGGTCAACGGCGAACGGCTCTCGCGGCGGAAATAGTCCACGTAGAAGATGGTGTCGTCGTCGGGTAGCGTGGCATCTTCCTGCCAGACCACCCGGTTGTCATCGATGCTGAAGCGGTAATCGATCCCTTTCTGGAACAGATATCGTCGGCCGTCGGCGGTACCGCTGATGCTGCGGATGTCGATGGCGGGCTGGGCCAGCGGGTAGTCCAGCTGCTTGACGTCGAAGAAGATGGGCTCGTTGACCACGCCTCCCACGATGGCGGTGAGGAGGTCGTCCACCACCTCCTGATAGGGGCGCTCCACCAGATTGATCTTTTCGGGATTCACGCCGTACCTCCTTCGAGA
>WFNS01000244.1 GCA_015488495.1 Gammaproteobacteria bacterium
CCCAGATGAGCAGCATCAGCAGCAGGATCAACCAGGGGCCCTGCTCCCCGTGGCCGTGCAGAACGACCAGCGCGGCCCACGGTGGTACCAGGATGAGAAAGCCGATGAGACAACGCCGCCATGCGCTTCCCGACCAGGCCGTCGCGCTGGCGGGATAACGGAATATCCATACCGCTGCCAGAATCCACCATCCAAGGCTCATCCAGAGCAGGATCCGGATGGCGAATGGAAAAGCGGACAGCCACCATACAGACAGCAGAGCGAACAGCAGGACGACCGCATAAAGCCACCTGAAGGGGGAAGAAAGCCCGGCCAGGCGCGCCCATTCGAGCGCTCCCAGAGCGACGAAAAGCGCCAGCACGCCGGCGAACAGGGGGGTGGGAAGCCACAGGATGGCAGCAACCACCAGCGGTATCAACACCATGGCGGTGACGACGCGCTGCTTCAAGGAGGAGTTCGCGCTCTGCATCGGGGCTGTCCTTTACCTCCGACCGGCTCTCATCACGCCCCGGCTCGCAACAGGGATACCCGCAGGAACCGGCTCACAACGCTCTCTCCTGCTCCTCCACCTGTTCGCTGGTACGCCCGAACCGGCGCTGGCGGGATGCAAAGGAGTGCAGCGCCTCGGCAAAACTCTCCTTGCCGAAGTCCGGCCACAAGGTATCGGTAAAATAGAGCTCCGTATAGGCCAGCTGCCAGAGCAGAAAGTTGCTGATTCGCTGCTCGCCGCCGGTACGGATAAAGAGATCCGGCTCCGGCAGCTCTGCAAGCGCCAGACCGGACTGCAACAACTGTTCGGTGACGGCATCCGCACTCATCTCCCCCGACTCGATCCGGCGCCCCAGCTTTCGCACTGCCTGGGTGATGTCCCAGCGCCCGCCATAGTTGGCGGCAATGGTAAAGGTCAGCGCGCGGTTGCTTGCTGTATATCGTTCCGCCTCGGCGATCCGCTCCTGGAGCTTTGTTGGAAACCTGCTTCGATCCCCAATCACCTGCATCCGCACATCGTTCTGATGCAGCTTCTTGACCTCTTTCTCCAGTGCAGTGAGAAAAAGCTCCATCAGCAATCCCACCTCGTCCTGCGGACGGCGCCAGTTTTCGGTACTGAAGGCAAATACGGTTAACGCCTCGATACCGTAGCCGATGCACTGCTCCACCACCCGCCGCACCGACTTGACTCCGGCCCGATGACCCGCGATGCGGGGCAGATGCCGCCGTTTCGCCCACCGTCCGTTGCCATCCATGATGATGGCCACGTGACGGGGAATGGATGCCGGTGGCTGGTTGGTCGCTCGGTCGGGGTCGGACATGTTCTAACGGCTCTGGAAAGATGTTTCTGATTTGTTATCGGTATCCCGCCGGGATGCGGCTCAGATGGTCATCAAATCCTTCTCTTTCGCCTCCACCAGTTTTTCCACCTGGTCCACATAGCGATCGGTCAGCTTCTGGATCGCCTCCTGGGCCCTGCGCTCCTCGTCCTCGCTGATCTCCTTTTCCTTCAGCAGCCCTTTCAGATGGTGAATGGCATCGCGCCGGATGTTGCGAATCGCCACCCGGGCCTTCTCCCCCTCCTGACGCACCAGCCGGATCATGTCCTTGCGGCGCTCTTCGGTCAGCGGAGGCAGGGGAACTCGAATCACCGTGCCAGCGGTGGCCGGATTCAACCCGAGATCGGAGGTCATGATGGCCTTTTCAATGGGAGCCACCATGTTTTTCTCCCACGGAGTCACACTGAGCGTGCGGGCATCCTCCACCTTCACCGTGGCAACCTGACTGAGCGGCATCTCGCTCCCGTAGTATTCCACGGTGATGTGATCGAGCAGGCTGGTATGGGCCCGTCCGGTACGCAGTTTGCTCAGCTCGTGTTTCAGGGCCTCGATGCTCTTGGCCATACGGCTGTCGGCATCTTCCCGGATTTCATCTATCATCAGCTCTCTCCACCTTCGACAACCCGGCACCTCAGTCGCCGGATTCCGCCTCGATCAACGTCCCTTCGTCCTCACCCCTGAGAATACGCATCAGTGCCCCGGGCTTGTTCATGTCGAACACACGCAGCGGCATTCCTCTTTCCTGGCACAACACGAACGCGGTCATGTCCATGACGTTCAACCGCTGCTCCAGCACCTGACGGTAACTCAACCGGCGATAGCGGACCGCCTCCGGATTCTTCACGGGATCCGCCGAATAGACTCCATCCACCTTGGTGGCCTTCAGCACCAGCTGGGCATCGATCTCGATTCCCCGCAGAGCAGCGGCCGAATCGGTAGTGAAAAACGGGTTCCCGGTTCCCCCCGCAAAGATCACCACCCGTCCCTGTTCCAGATGCTGGACGGCCCGGCGCCGTTCGAGGATCTCGCACAACTCCGGCATGGCCAGCGCGGACATCACCCGGGCCGGCACCCCCTCGCGCTCGAGCACATCCTGCATCGCGAGGGCATTCATGATCGTGGCCAGCATCCCCATCTGGTCGGCGGTGGTGGGGTGCAGCCCCACGGGAGCCAGTGCGATCCCGCGAAAGATGTTGCCGCCGCCGATGACCAGCCCCACCTCGGCCCCTGCCGCCACGATCTCCCCTATCTCCTGTGCGACCCGCCGGATCACTCCGGGTTCGATACCAAAGGATTTCTCGCCCATCAGGGCCTCGCCGCTGATCTTCAGCAGGACGCGGCGATAGACGAGTTCTTCGTTCGTGGCGGTATCGCTCATCGCGGTTCGGCTTCAGGCGCCCTTGACCTGGGCCATTACCTCTTCGGCAAAGTTCTCGCTCTTCTTCTCGATCCCTTCACCCACCTCGAGACGAACGAAGCGCTTCACGGAGGCATTCTCCCGCTGCAGCAACTTCTCCACCGTCTCGTCCGGGTTCTTCACGAACGGCTGGCCAAGCAAGGTGATTTCCTTTAGGAACTTGTTGATCCGCCCGGTTACCATCTTCTCGACGATCTCGGCGGGCTTGCCACTCTCCTCCGCCTGAGCCCTGAAGATCTCCCGTTCTTTCTCGATCAGCGCGGGTTCCACCTCATCGGCGCTGACGCAGACCGGTTTGCTGGCGGCAATGTGCATGGCGATATCCTTGGCCAGCTCCGGGCTGCCCCCCTCGAGATCCACCAGCACACCGATGCGGTTTCCATGTAGATACTGCCCCAGTTGGCCCGAGACATCCAGCAGTTGGAAGCGGCGAACCGTGATATTTTCGCCGATCTTGGCCACCAGCCCCCTGCGGACCTCTTCCACGGTCCCGCCATCAAGCGACGCTGCAAGCAGTTCTTCCAGGGTTGCGGGACGTTTCTCCAGTACCAGCCGGGCCACCGCATCAGCGAAACGGGTAAAATTGTCGTCGTTCGCGACGAAATCGGTCTCGCAGTTGACCTCCACGATTGCCGCCGATCTGCCGTCATCACTGGTCTTGATCACCACGCGCCCTTCCGCTGCGGTACGGCCGGCCTTCTTGTCTGCCTTGGCCTGTCCACTCTTACGCAGGAACTCGATGGCGGCATCGATGTCTCCGTTGGTTTCCACCAAGGCCTTCTTGCACTCCATCATCCCTGCGCCTGTACGCTCACGCAGCTCCTTTACCATTGACGCTGTTATAGCCATTTTTTACCTCGAGATATCAATAAATCCTGAAAAACCAGTCGGCCGCCCCTGGAATCCGTCGTTTCTTCCCTGGAAAATGGTTGTTCCATCCCTGCAAATCCACCTCGTTACGCTTTGAATCGACGAGCTCCAGAGGGCAACCCACAAACGATCACTTAAAATTCAATAACTCACTGAGCTACAGCCAGATCTGGTCCAGCCCTTGAACCGACCGCGGCGGAACCGAAGCGGCATCCGGATCGAAACATGACTGCCTCGCAACACGGAGCCGCACCTGATGATTCCGAGAGCAGTCAACCAGAAAGACAAAGTCTCAGCAGAAGCGGATTTCAGGACGGCCGTCCACCGTCGAGCTCGTCCTGCCACTTTTTCAGGGCTTCCCATTCCCCCTTGGCTGCATACTCCGCCTGTTTGGGCCAGGTGGCCGGATTGGCCCGGTTGTACTGTGAACCAGCAGCAGCCAGAAGCTTTTTGATCTCTTCCGCATCCCTTGCGGCCAGCTTGGCATAGGTATCGACGCCGTTGTCGATCAGGATCTGGGAGATCTTCGGGCCAATCCCCTCAATCTTGGTGAGATCGTCGCCACCGCCTGCAGGCGCCGGGTCTTGCCCCTTGTCCGCGGACTCTTCCTTGATGGTCGGCTCACTGGCGGGCACTTCCTCGGCACTTTCCTCCACTTCGATGAACTCATCCTCCCCACCGGTACCGACCGTGGCGACGGATGCCCGACCTGCCAGGATGGCATCGGCGGCGTGACGGGCATAGAGCTGGATGGCGCGGATGGCATCGTCGTTGCCGGGGATGATGTAGTCCACTCCATCCGGCGGATAGTTGGTATCCACCACACCGACCACCGGGATACCCAGTGTCTGCGCCTCCCGCACAGCGATCTTTTCATGGCCCACGTCGATGACGAACAAGGCATCGGGCAGCCCCTTCATCTCCTTGATTCCACCGAGACTGCGCTCCAGCTTGGCCAGCTCCCGGCTCAGCATCAACGCCTCTTTCTTGCTCATGCGGTCGAAGGTTCCATCCTCCCGCATGGTCTCCAGCTCCTTGAGCCGCTTGATGGACTGCTTGACCGTCTTGTAGTTGGTCAACATGCCTCCGAGCCAGCGATGATTGACGTACGGCATCCCGCAGCGCTTTGCCTCTTCCTCGATGGCCTTCTGTGCGGCCCGCTTGGTCCCCACGAACAGAATGGTGCCCTTTTTCGCGGCCAGGCTGCTCAGGAAATTGAGCGCCTCTTCGAACAGGGGAACCGTCTTTTCAAGGTTGATAATGTGAATCTTGTTGCGAGCGCCAAAGATGTAGGGCGCCATCTTGGGGTGCCAGTAACGGGTCTGGTGGCCAAAGTGAACGCCGGCCTCCAGCATCTCGCGCATGGATACATTGGACATTTTCGAATTCTCCAGTCAGGGTTGTGCCTCCACACACCCCATATACCAACCCCCTTCATTCCAAGGGGGCACCCAGGTACATGTGACGGTGCGTGTGTGAATTTGCGGCCGGTCACACAAAGTGTGACGACCGGATTTGCCAACAGGGCGTGCGCTTTATACCATAATCCGATTATGACAACAATTCGCACGGACATTTTGTGACCTGTACAGGACCTCGCCTCGCCCCTCTCAAGGCGACGGCTCGCCTCCAAATCCCTAGACACCCAGCAGGAGAGACTCTCGACTGACGGTTGCGCGTCCCGTAATGGCCCATCCGGCAGGGGAGTACCTCTCGACTGCCCGAAATAGACGATAGAGTCATGAGTATCATCATCAAGACGGAAGAAGAGATCGAAAAGATGCGTGTAGCCGGCCGCCTTGCGGCCGAGGTACTGGAGGTACTACGTCCGCACGTGAAACCGGGGATCACCACCGAAGAGCTGGACCGCATCGCCCACGACCACATCACCCGGGTCCAGCAGGCCATCCCCGCCCCGCTCAACTATCACGGCTTTCCCAAATCCATCTGCACCTCGGTCAACCACCAGGTGTGCCACGGCATTCCGGGCCCCAGAAAGCTGAAGAAGGGCGACATCATCAACATCGACATCACCGTGCTCAAGGATGGTTACCACGGCGACACCAGCAAGATGTTCTTCGTTGGAGAACCGACGGTACTGGCCAAGCGGGTGGTTCGCATCGCCCACGAGTGTATGGTCAAAGGAATCGAGATGGTCCGCCCCGGTGCCCGCCTGGGGGACATCGGGCACGTCATTCAGCAGCATGCGGAACGGAACGGCTGCAGCATCGTTCGCGAGTATTGTGGCCATGGTATCGGTCGGGGGTTCCATGAGGAGCCGCAGGTGCTTCACTACGGGGAACCGGGCACCGGTGTCACCCTGGAGCCGGGTATGACCTTCACCATCGAGCCCATGGTCAACGCCGGCCGCCGTGACGTGCGCCTGCTCGCGGATGGCTGGACCGTCGTCACCAAAGACCATAGTCTCTCGGCACAGTGGGAACATACGGTCGCTGTGACGGAAGACGGGGTCGAGGTGCTGACCCTCCTGCCTGGAGAAACTGAGTGGTGATCACCCCGCTCGCCCCCCTCGAACTGGAGAAGCGACTGGCGAACGATGGCATTCCGCTCCCGGAGCTTCGTTCGCTGCTGAAGGAGACCCGCGAGGAACTCGAGCGACGGTATCTCGAGGGAGCCCCCGTGGAGCAACTGGTTCATGCCAGGGCCGGGGCGGTGGATCGGGTGATGGAGTATTTGTGGCACAGTCACTTTGACCACAGCCGCGAGGAGGAACTGGCACTGATCGCCGTGGGCGGATACGGGCGGGGAGAGCTGCACCCCTATTCCGACATCGACATCCTGATCCTCCTCGGCGAGAACGACATTTCCACGCTGAAGGAGCGGCTGGAGCGCTTCCTGACCGCCTTGTGGGACGTGGGACTGGAGATCGGACACAGCATCCGCACCGTGGAGGAGTGCGTCACCGCTGCGGTGGAGGACATCACCATCGCTACCAACCTGATGGAGTCACGCCTCGTCGCCGGATCGAAATCGCTGCACCACTTGCTCCAAAGGGCTACCGGCCCCGATGCCATCTGGCCCAGCAAGGCCTTCTTTGCCGCCAAGTGGGAGGAACAGATCCGGCGCCACCACAAGTACCACGACACCGCCTACAACCTCGAGCCCAATATCAAGGGGGGACCCGGCGGCTTGCGGGACATCCAGACCATCGGCTGGATCACCAAACGCCACTTCGGCACCACCACCCTCCACGATCTGGTCACCCACCGCTTCCTCACCGAAGGGGAGTACCGGGCGTTGATGGAGGGGCAATCCTTCCTGTGGCGAATCCGCTTCGGCCTGCATACCCTTGCCCGCAGGGGCGAGGAGCGGCTGCTGTTCGACTACCAGCGAACCCTGGCCCGTCAGTTCGGCTACCGCGACAACGAGCACGAGCTGGCCGTCGAACAGCTCATGAAGCGCTACTACCGAACCGTGATGGAACTGAGCCGGCTGAACGAGATGCTGCTTCAGCTGTTCCAGGAAGAGATCCTGCATGCCGACGAGCCAGGTGAGCCGGTGCCCGTCAACAGCCACTTCCAGGCCCGCAAGGGCTTTCTGGAAGCAACCGACAGCGAACTGTTCCGGCGCCACCCTGCTGCGTTGCTGGAGCTGTTCCTGACCATGCAGCAGCATCCGGAACTCAACGGCGTACGAGCCGGCACCATCCGGCTGGTGCGGGAGCACCGCCACCTCATCGACGATGGGTTTCGCTCCGATCCCTCCAACCGGAAGCTGTTTCTGGAGATCCTGCGCCAGCCCCGCGGTGTCACCCACGAGCTGAGGCGAATGAATCGGTACGGCATCCTGGCCGCCTATCTGCCGGAGTTTGGCCATATCGTCGGGCAGATGCAGCACGATCTGTTCCACGTCTACACAGTGGACGAACACACACTGGTCACCCTGCGTAACCTGCGCCGCTTCACCGTGCCGGCATTTGCCCACGAGTTTCCACTCTGCGCACGTATCATCTCCCACCTCCCGCACCCGGAGATCCTCTATATTGCCGCCCTGTTCCATGATATCGCCAAGGGACGTGGCGGCAATCACTCCGAGCTGGGAGCCGTGGACGCAGAGCGGTTCTGCACGACTCACGAGCTGGGCCCCTATCACACCGGACTGGTGACCTGGCTGGTACGGAATCACCTGCTGATGTCCATGACCGCCCAGCGGAAGGACATCAGCGATCCGGACGTCATCCATGAATTTGCCACCCAGGTAGGGGACGTGGACCACCTCAACCACCTCTATCTGCTCACCGTGGCAGACATGCGGGCCACCAACGCCAGCGTCTGGAACAGCTGGAAGGACGCGCTTTTGGTAGAGCTTTACAACGCAACCAAGCAGGTGCTTCGCCGGGGCATCCACAACCCTCTTCTGTTGCAAGAGCGGATCGAAACCATCAAGGGGCAGGCCTGCCAGCAGCTACGCCAGCACGTCCTCCCCAATCCCGATTTCGAGAGCCTGTGGAAACACTTCGACGATGACTACTTCCTGCGCTATTCCGCCGACGAAATCGTCTGGCATACGCGAGCCATCCTGGGCTGCGAGGAGACCGACCTGCCGCTGGTACTGATGCGCCAGACCACCCGCCGCGGTGGCACCGGGATCTTCATCTATACCCGGGTGGAAGAGAACCTGTTCGCCCATACCGCATCCCTCCTGGAGCAGGCCGGCCTGACCATTGTCGATGCCCGTATCATCACCTCCCGCAACGGCTACACCCTGAATACGCTGACCGTCCTGGAAGAAAACGGGGAACCGATCAGCAGCTCACGCCGGCACCAGGAGATCCTGACCAGCTTGCGGCAAGGATTGAAACAGGAGCGACGAAGTGCACAGGTGAACCGGCGCATTCCCCGCCAGCTGAAATGTTTCCCCATCCCCACCCGCGTGAGTTTCATGCCGGACAAGGCCAACCGGCGCACCATCATGGAGGTGGTCACAGCTGATCGGCCCGGCCTGCTGGCACGCCTCGGTCACGCTTTGCGGGAACATGGCATCGTCATCCAGAACGCCAAGATCGCCACCATCGGCGCCCGTGCGGAGGATATCTTCTTCGTCACGGACAGGGAAAACCGGCCGCTAGACGATTCGCAGCTGCAGAATGAGCTGGCCGCAACCATCAAGCGGTATCTGGATTGTGATATAGAGGGGTGCACCGAAAACCCGTAGGATGGGCAAAGCACACCCATCCTACACACCTCCATCGATGAGCCTCTTCCGCTCTTAAACCGTCACTCCCCGGAGGCCCCCAAGAAGCCCAGAAGGTCGGCCCCGTCACGAGGCAGATACCAGGCTCGGGAGGGCGATCCCCAACCGAAGAAGCCGATGCTCTCCACCTCGGGAAGCGCCGAGGCAGACAGGGTATCCCTTCTCACATCGGTGACGGCAGGCTTCAAAAAGCTGGGTGGATCGGCGAATGTAGCGAGACTGATCCAGATACGAACCCCTCCATCCACTGCCAGGATCTTGTTCACCAGTTGCTGCGCCGAATCCCCAACCATGTTCGGCAAAAGCACCCGCTCCCCGTCCAGTGAATAGTTGCTATACAGGTTGAGCATCACGATATCGGCGATTCCCGGCCCAAAGGGGTTTCTCCAGTTGAAATCCCCGTCTTCGTCATCCCAATAGCGCATGCGGACGAGAATGGGGCGTTTACCATCCACCGCCCTCACATCCTTCACCGCCTGACGCATCTGGTCCAAGGTAATACGAATTCGCGCACCATTGGGGAGATTTTCTCCCGCCTCGTTGGAGATGTCATAGGCGTAAATGGCGGGATGATGGACAATCTGTGCCAAGTAGGCCTTGACCCGCTCACCTTGCCACTGTGGCGCCTGCTCGGGGGGTGGAACGACGCCCGGTGCATACCCCCAGGCTGCACCATCGGAGAAATTGACAATGAACCGAAGACCATGGGCTTGCATCCTGTCCAGCAACGCCAGCAGCTGCTCTGCCGGCATGGCATCCATTCCCCATTCACCGTTGAGCACAGAAAACCCCAGCCCCTTGATCCTTTTCAGTTCGGAGTCGCTGATCTCCCGGTCCACCAGCTTCATGTGCAGCAATCTCCCTTTCCAGGCACCGTTGCCATCGTCGGCAACCAGCGACTCTATGTTGCAGGCCAGCAGAAAGATGGCGAACAGCGCTACAGACAAGCATGACAGCAACTCAACTATTCCACTCCTGTTCATGAGTTGCAGCTCCCCTCTCCTTCAAAATCTCCGGCTGACGGAAAGATTGACCCCGCTCCCTGTATAGGCATCTCCGCCCCGGGTAACGTTATGAACCCCATTGATACCAAAATGGAACCACCAATCATCTTCCAGCCTGAACTCGCCGCTGATGTCTCCTTCTGAAGCCAGTTTGAACCCTTCCATCGATTCATCCTTCGCCGCACCAAGACCCAACGATACCGAAACGCCTCCCCGCTCCCCTGCCTTCCAGTAGACATTGCTTGCGAACATGTAACGCTGATAGTAGTCCGGCTCATAGTAGCCATTGCCCTTCTTGTCGCTGAAATCCAGCACCCCTGAAGAGAGTCCGAGATCCAGGTTCCAGCGCTGGGTTCTGAGCGCGGCCCGCCGGACCGACAGCTGGAAACGTCTGCTGCTGTTCTCATCAGAGAAACGACTGTATCCCAACTGTGCAGAGATCCGATAGTTGAAATCAGGACGCCAGTCCAGATAAAGACGGGTCGCCTCCTCTTCGATATTGAGGGAGATGGTTTTGGGGGAGCTGGAATAATATTCGTGAAAATAGTCCCGGCTGTACTGCAGACGAAGATTCATCCCGTCTGCCGGTGAGATATCCAGCCCCAAGGTCGAGATGGGGATACCCTCTCCTTCCGCCGTGGCCCGCCCCAGATGGAGATCACCGAGCAACAAGGGAGAAAAGCGGTATTGGACTCCAGCCTGGATATTTTGGTACTGCGCACCGCTGCTTCCGTCGATCGCCTCCAGTCCACTTCCAACCCGGGCCGAAAACCACTCCCGAACAAGCTTCAAACCCAACCGCAATTCTGGAATCGGGGAATAAGCCGCCTGCAGTGTAGTGGTCAATGCCTCAAGATTCTCCGATGAAGTAACGTAGGCCGATTCAAGCGAAACGAGCGGTCGGTAGGGAGCCGTCACCACCCTGCGCAACAACCGGTTGTCATCGGCATCTGGATTATGCTCCTCCAGTTCCTGCAGTCCTCTCAGGGCATCACGAGGACGTCCACCGAAATGGGCGGCCAGTACCTTGGCAAAATTGAGCTGATAATCCCCGGGCTTCTGTTGCAGAAGGGGTTTCAGAACCATCTCTGTCTCCCGTGGCCGCTCTCCCCAGGAGAGAATATCCACTTTTGTCTTGAACCACTCCTCATCCTCCCCGAAACGCGCCCGGTAGTTCTCCAGAAGGGCCATGGCTCTGCCGCTGTTTCCTCGCCAAGACTCCACCCGGATCCGCTCCATGAACGCTGCGCGATTATCCGGGTGTAACCGGAGATAACGTTCATAGAAACGCGCCGAGTCATCCAGTTCCCCTATATATGAGGAAATCCTGGCCCGATTGAGAAGCAGTTCATCATCTTCTTCCCCCAGCGCCGCCAGCTTTCGATACCCCTCGAGAGCAACGTCATGCCTGTCGTTCCAGTTCGCCAGTTGGGTCATGTCCCGCAGATAGCGACGGTTGTCCGGATCCAGAGCCAGGGCCTTTTCGATCTCCTCCAGCGCACGAACGGCATCGTCCGCCATCGTATAGAGCCGGGACAACTCATAGTGGGCTTCGGCCTCATTAGGCTCAATCCTGTGCTGAAACAGATCATATGGGCGCTCCGGATCCGGGACGACCGAAACTCCGAGACTGCCGGGATCGCTGTTTGGTCGGGGACCCCATATCTCGATCCGTGGAATCTCCATCGGATTGGACCGTCCCAGATCCGCCACTCCCCCATGGGCAGCAAAGGCTATGTGGAAGCCGGCTTTACGTAGCTCTTCGTGTATCTCTTTCCGGTGAAATCCACTTCCAAAGGGATAACTGAAAGCGGTTACGGCAACGCCGGTCTCGGCCAGGATCCGCAATTTGGAATAGAGAATCTCATACTTCAGCTGCTGCTTGTCGAGCTTCTTCATGTCCGCATGGCTCTTGCTGTGGGCCCCGATAGCGAAGCCATCCGCGACCATCTCCCTGATCTCGGGCCAGATCATGTACTCCAGCAACGTCTCTTTGCCATGACGGTGCTGAACAACGCTCGCCCGCTGACCGGTCTCATTGCGAATGGCGTCGGTAAATATGAAGATATCCGCCTTGAATCCGTTTTTCTTAAGGATTGGCCAAGCGTGCGTATAGAGATTGCGGCAGGCGTCATCGAAAGTAATCATCACCGGCTTGGGTGGGAGCGTCTTGCTCCCAAACAGATATCCCTCCACATCGTGTGAGGTGACAGATTGATATCCCTTCCGCTTTAGTTCGGCCATCTGGGCTGCAAATTCATTGGCGGAAATCCAGTAGTCGTTTTCTGCACGCTCCGCTATGCAATGATAGAGCAGAATCGGAAGCTTTCTCGCCTGGCGACGCTGCCTTTTGGGCAAACTCGATGGCAGGGGAAAAAATCGGGCATAGGCCCGCTCCAGCACACTGACAGCCTCGGCAAGATTCTTTTGTAACTTCTTTCCATCCGCTACCTGAAGCCATAGCTCGAGATCGCCCGGCTCTCTCTGCAACCGCCGTTCATAGAGTGCGGTGGCCTTTTCCGCCTCACCCGCCCATTGGTAGGTCTTGGCCAAGGCCTCAAAAGCCTGCCGGTCATCGGGTTTGCGGACAAGGATCTTCTCCAGACTGGCAGCCGCTTCCGCCGGTCGCTTGGCCCAGTTTGCGATCTGGGCATGCGCTCGCAGGTATTCGAGATTTCCGGGCTGGATCTGCAACGCACGACGCGCATAGACCAGCGCCTTCTCCGGTTTGTTCTGCATGGCATACATGCGCGACAACTCGGCGCTGATCTGCGCGTCGTTCGGCTTCAGCTCGTATGCCTTCTTCAGTGCGTCGATGGCGCCCTCCTGATCCCCCATCCCGGCCTTTTCGCGGGAAAGAGCGATCCAGAGCGGTACCCGGTCTGGACGTCTGCGCAGATAGTCCTGATAGAGATCCGCCGCCTCCCGGTTCCGCCCCGCCCAGGAAAGCGTATCCGCCAGATCTTTCAACGCTGCTTCATCGTCCGGACGAAGCAAATGGATACGCCGGTAACTCTCCGCGGCCTCTCGAAAGCGTTTCAGCCAGTTGGCCAACTGGGCATGGGTACGGAGATACTTGACATTGCGCGGCTCGATACGCTTTGCTTCTTCTGCATGGACAAGCGCCTCTTCCGGCTTTTTCTCCATCGATAGAAGAGTAGCCAGGTCGAAATGGCTCGCCGCATCTCGGGGATTAAATTCGACGGCCTTTCGCAAGGCGCTGATTGCCCCGGAAATATCCTTGAGATGGATCCGAATTTGGGCGATGCGACGCCAGAGATCACCCCTTTGGGGTGTCTCATTGAGTGCTTGCTCATAAATGGAAATGGCCTTCCGCCACTCTCCCGCCATCTCGGCCTTGAGTCCATCGTCTGGCGGTGCCGCTGCCGCCCAAGCTGGCGGGAGAACCAGCCATACCAGAAGAACCACCATTCCCTTGCATAGATACCTTCCCTTCGTGCTCATTTTCGCCACTGGGTATTCTTGGTTATCCATATATCCTTTGCGAAACGGGCCACCGTCACCCAGTCATAGAACAGACTCATGTAACGGATAGGGGTCGCCGCCAATCCCTTGAACAGATACTCCAGCCGCTGTCCCTCCGCAATGAAGACCAGGACCGATGTGGTTATCAGAATCTCTGCCAGCACAGTTACAGTCAGTTCCTCCCACAGTCCGAGCAAAACCATGATTACAATTGCTGTGGGATAAAAGATCTTCTCCGCCAGGGAGAAAAACACCGCCCATCCCATCGGACGCCCCAATCTGCGGGCCACGTGGTCACCGAACGGCTGCCGATAGGGATCCTCGACATGACGCCGGTTCTTTTCAATACTTTCGGCGATTTTTCTCGTTTGCCTTTCATGACGGCGCCGCCTGAACAGCCTGAACGGACTCCGAACGAGATCGTCCAGGTAATAGCAGCTTTGCAAAAAAGCGGAAGACCAGAGATAGAACTGTCGTGGCAAACGGGTTGCCTCCGGTTCCTGGGAACGCATGTAAACATCGCCGATTTGAACATTGCGATAACCCCGGCTCAACAAGGCAAAACCGATAAAGATGTCTTCCGAGTTGGTCAGATTGTCACCAAATACCGGTTCATAGTGATCAAAGACCTTTTCCAGATATTTGCGCCGATAGGCGACTGCGCATCCCACAGGATTTATGGTGGAGCCAAACAGTGCCATCTGTCCCCGGTTTACGAACCGCTGCACGAACATGTAGAGCACATCGCGGTAGAGATTGGTGAAAGCTCTCATCATGCGATGCTTCCAGCCGGACTCCAACTGCAGCATGGCATGGGGATGTCGTGAAAAGAATCGCTTCACCTCCTCCTTTCCAAACATCCTCACCCGATCCTTGTCCCGAAGGGGCAGAACGCAGCCGAAGGCACAACCCACACCGGGAGTCTGATAGAGAACCTCCACCACCCTCTCGATATAGTTATCAGACTCGAGAATGGTATCGGAATCGACCACCAATTCGACATCACAATCCAGCTCTCTGGCCTGCCGTTTAAGTGTGGGAGTCTTGCCGGCAGGACTGCGCCGCTGGATGATGCGCAACGGGAGCCCACAGATTTCCCCCATGGTCCGTGCATATTCCACCGTGTTGTCCTTACTGCCGTCATCCACAAGGATGATCTGCCTCGGCAGAAGGGTCTGCTTGGCGATGGAAGCCAGACAGAGGGGAATGGTGGCCTCTTCGTTGAGAGCCGGGATCACCACGTCCACCTTGATGTCCCGAAGAGAGACGCGAGAACCCGTGGCTACAGTGGAACTTTTCCTGCTATGGCCACGGGATATCCCCCACAGACTGAGCAGCGTATTAGGCCCGAGAACGAACCAGGGATACGTCGCCATCGACTTCCTTTTCAGCCTTGGAAAGTGCGATCAGGTGGTTGATGGTATCCACCAATGCGTACCTGGACTTGAAACCGGTCAGCCTCTGCAGTTTCTGCAGTGCCGGACGCCGATAGGCAATTTCGTCGAAGCCCTCACCATAGACATCCTCGTAGTCGAGATGGTGAATGGGCGATTCGCTGTCGGCCAGCTTTCTGACCAGCTCGGCCAGATCTAGGATGGTAATCTCACTATCACTGCCGACGTTCACAATCTCACCAGCACTATCTTCGGTACTGGCCAATGCAAACAGGGCCTTGACGGTGTCCCTCACATCCATGAATGAACGGGTCTGACTCCCGTCACCAAACACCGTAATCGGCTCATTGTTGACCGCCTGACTGACAAACCGCGGCACCACCATTCCGTAACGACCGGTCTGCCCCGGCCCACAAACGTTAAAGAAACGCACCGCAGTTACATGCATGTCGTGTTCTTTGGCATAGGAGATGGCGAAGGCCTCGTTGGCCAACTTGCTGATAGAGTAGTTCCAGCGGGTATTGATCCCCGGTGTAATCAACAACTCCAGCTCCTCATGGAGGGGTAGATGCCGACCATCGACGATGGGGCGATTACCATAGACCTCTGAGCTCGAGGCCACGATAACTCGTGGACGCCAATGACTGTTGCGTGCTGCTCGCAGCAGTCTTTCGCAACCGGCGATGTTGATTGCCAATACCTCTATAGGCTGCTTGAGTACCTTGAACACCCCCACCACGGCGGCCAGATGGTAGATGACATCGGCACCGCTGACCGCCCTTTCCAACCCGCTCCAGGTCAGCACGTCGCCCTTATCGAAATGAAAATTTGGATCGTGAAGAAAAGGCTGGATGTTCTCTTTACGGCCGGTGCTCAAATCGTCCACGACGTGGACCTTGTGACCTTGATTCAGATGATATCTGACGAGATTGGAGCCAATGAATCCGGCCCCTCCAGTGATCAGGACATGCATAGCTTACTCCTTTAAACTTGCGCCAGTTACGGGAACAGGCAGAATCCGTTCAAGCGATGAGCGCCCGGCGAAAAGGCTACTTCGCCGGGCCAATCAAATTTAACGACAATTGTATCGACATTGCAACATAATTAGACCAAGTTAAAATTAGACTATATTCACGCTACTCAAAACATGAGGAATGCCCATTGCACTTGTGAATGCATGAAGCTTTCCTCCCCCATGTTCATCCGGTGAAATTCGATCTTCAAAGCGTTGCTCTCATCGAGATCATATCTCACGCCAAAGACATGATGGCTCTGGTCTTCCATCCCCAAATAACGGAAATAGGGATCGTTCTCATCCATATCCAATGCGACATAACGATAGAGCGGCTTCAAATGTTCTGTGAGCTGATAGCCAAGCTGAACGTAGTAAGCAGAAGCCGTATAATTCCCGGTATTATTCAATACATCGTCATTGTTGATATAGTAGTATTCTCCAAACATCTCCAGGTCACTTGCCGCGACATGAAAATCGGCTCCAGCCACCCCCTGTGATACCAGTCGGTCACCGAGCGCTGCCTTGGCGTCCACCCCTTGTCCCGATTCGGTCACCGGATTGTTCATTCCGAAGAGCCCAATCTGCAACGGTGCCCCGGAGAAACGAAATGCTGTCCTCAGGATGAACAGCTTGTCATCTCCAGGATCACCCAGCATGTTGATGTGTATCTTTGATGCCCCTTCTTCCACACTGCTATCAAGAGACATCCCGTTTGCAAAGATCGCTACATAACTCAAGTCTCCCGTGGAAAAAGAGGTATTTCCCAGCAGCTCGATGCCCACCGAAACCATGGGAAATATTGCGCCACTCTCTTCTTCATACCGCAGAAAGAAGGGACGAGTTATGGTGTCCTGCAAGAGCTGTCCCCCATGATGATAGGTTCGGTTCCAGTATCCGAGAGGAGACTCGATGAGGCCCGCCTTGAATGCCAGCGCCGGGTTGATGTCGCGGCGAATCCATAGCCGCTCCAGCTCAATCTCTTCCTCGAAATCGGCGATGATGAACTCCGCAAATGCCGACGTCTGCTCACCTATCTGCTGAAAGGCATACAGATCGAAACCACCGAGGGTGAATCCCTCCGGATACTCGGCACTGGCATTGGCATGCTGCCCCTTTTCATCATGTTTGTGATAACTGACACTACCAAAGCCTTCGAACTCCAGCGCTTGAGTCATGCCCATATTCGACATCAATATCAGCGCCACAACGAACGAGATCTTATGCCCCATACCCATGTCAGTTCCCCCTTGCTTTCAAAGATTCTTGTTGGGATCGAACAGCACCTTCACTGAATCGTCTACTGCGGTGCTTCTTACGATGCCGATAGCATTACCGGCTCTGGCCACTCGTTCCCTGACCATCACATCATCTGCAACCTGCTCCAACGGATGATATCGACCCTGAAAACGGATCTTCGCCCAGTGTATCCTGAGCTGCCTGGGGCTCTTTCCAAGTACGTCGCGGTAGAACTTCACCATGGCGGAACTGTTCCCCTGTGGAGCGAACACTGCGACGCGATCACCATTGGGAAGACGCGGCTCCCGACCCAGAAAGATATCCCGCACCTGTTCTTTCTTCAGCATGTTCACACGCAAAGAGGGAGAGCCTATGACGACCATCACCGGCTCCGATACCCTCGGTGATACCGGGACGGATGTATCCGGAGACTCCGGAATCCCAGCCACTGTTTCGTGCCCTCTGGCTGCAGATACATCTTGCTGAGACGGTACGATTTGGGGCGGCGCAAGGAGAACGTCCACAGGCTCCGGCACGGAAGGGGAGCTCTCTGCCTTAGGGGAAATCTCTTCTCTCTTCCTGGAACCACTTGCTTTCCCCACCCCAGGGGTAGCCGGCGCGCGCGCGATGTGGTATCGACGTATCTTCCCCTTCTCGGCAGGCACCCGGGCTTCATTTTTCTGCTGATGGAAAACGCTTCCCGCCGGTTTGCCAGCAGTCGATGCGACAGGGACTCCCTTCTCCTCGCTGGAGGTGCCGCGTTTTACCAGCTCTTTGCGCGGTTTCCTCTCTGCCCTTTCCATTATTGTGGAATCACGCCCCGTTGTCTTCGGAGCCTCTTCTGGCGCTGTTGCCTTCTCACCAATTTCCTCGGAGCTCACGCCCTTGCTTGAAACCGTCTCCTGGTCTTGCGGACCACCTTGCTCACTGTCTGCTTCCGCTATTGACGACGGTTTTTTACCGCCGATCTCCCCGGGCTGCTCCTGAGGCCACTCTGCTGGTTTCTCCTTGGCAATCTCGCTGTTGCGCACCCCATTGAAATAAAGCAGCAAAACGGAGCCCACTCCCAGCAATGCTGCGGCAACTATCCCCCACCACCACACCCTTCTTCCACCCCCCGCGGCAACGGAGCGCAAAAGCTGCTGCTCAAGCCGGGCAAGATCCTCGTCATATCGTTCACGCGACTCCGGATCCTTCAACACGGCATAGGCTTCGGACAGGCGCAGCCTGCTCTTGCGCTGGGGGTCAATGGCCTCATCGAACCAGAACAGCTCGTGCAACAGTCGATAGTGCTCCGAGATCTGTGCCGGGGTTGCATCCTTTTCCAAGCCGAGAACTCGGTAGTGGGTCGCATCTGGCATGTGCAACATCCGTCGCAGCATCGCTGCCGCGGCATGCAATGCCTTTCTCTTCTCTTCCTGGTTCCCCCCTTGCTGTTTTGCTTCGGCCGCCAGCTCCGCCAACAGACGAAGCACTTCATGCAGACTCTCGAGCGGAAAGGAGAACAGATCATCCGAGCCGGCGCGAAACTGGGCAATCAGCATCGCCAGGGCCTTCAGCGCCCTTTTGCGCTCCAGGAGACTCAGCTTCCTGATGGAGGGGCGCTCCACGGACTCATCGGCAGCGTTGTCATGCAACTCACTGGTATCGATACCCTCGGCTTCGAGGATCGATTTCAACAGTCGCGGGGAGAATTTTTCGGTGCTCATGAATCAACAGTTCCTTGCCGAAATCAAGCAGCATGCCTGCCTGTAAACAATTGCACATCCATGGGCAATTTTATAGCTGACAGCAGCAATAATTCTGTAAACTTTTGTCAGCCTTCGTTACAGGCGCGAGAGATATCGCTTCGGTTCGCAGCCCGAGGCCGGAGCGTCACGATCGATCAGCAGAGTGCGTCATGACGATCCACTCCTCTAGTAATTATCATAGCGGAACGAAATTCTCAAATAGACAAAACCTTATATGCGAATTTTTTAACCCTCTATTTCCCTTACTGGCTGGCCCCTGACTGCCCCGCAAAAGTCATCCCTCCAGCTCTTCCCAGCGGAGATAGAGCTGCGCCAGCGCCGATTCCAGCCGCTCCAGTTCGGCGAGTCTGTCCGTCACCCGATGGTGCGGCTGCCGGTAGAAGTCCGGGCGGTTGATCTCACCCTGCAAGGCGCTCTTCTGCGCCTCCAGTCGCTCGATCTGCGCTGGGATGGCATCCAGCTCTCGCTGCAGTTTGTAGCTCAATTTCGGGGTTCGATTCGGTTTTCGTTCCCCTCTCGCTGGAGTCGGCGGGCTGCCATCACCACCGTCTGGCTTCTCCGTCTTGCGCTGCCGCAGCCAGTCACTGTAACCGCCCACGTACTCACCGACCTCCCCCTCTCCCTCGAACGCCAGGGTAGAGGTGACCACGTTGTCGAGGAAGGCGCGGTCATGGCTGACCACTATCAGGGTCCCCTCGTACTCCATCAGCAGTTCTTCGAGCAACTCCAGGGTCTCCACGTCCAGATCATTGGTGGGCTCATCGAGGACCAGAAGATTGGCCGGACGGGTGAACAGGCGCGCCAAAAGCAGCCGGTTGCGCTCTCCCCCCGAGAGTGACCCCACGGGGGAGCGCGCCCGCCGGGCCGGGAAGAGAAAATCCTGAAGATAGCCCATGACGTGGCGCGTGCGGCCGTTGATGGTCACCTTGTCCGCTCCGTCGGCGACGCTCTCCACCACCGTTTGCTGCGGATTCAGCTGCGCTCGGTGCTGATCGAAATAGGCGATCTGCAATCTGGTTCCGAGCCGCAGTGCGCCGCTGTCAGGCTTCAGCTGTCCCAGCAGCAGTCGGATCAGCGTACTCTTGCCAACCCCATTGGGGCCGATGATGCCGATGCGATCGCCACGCAGGATGCGGGTAGAGAAGTTCCTGATCACCGGCCGGCCTCCGTATGCCTTGTTGATGTCGTACGCCTCTACCACCAGCTTTCCGGAAAGGTCTCCCTCATCCAGCGCCATGCTCACCGTACCCGGTTGCTGCCGACGCTGGCGTTGCTCACGACGGAGCTGCTGCAGGGCACGCACACGTCCCTCATTGCGGGTGCGGCGGGCCTTGATACCCTGTCTGATCCAGGCCTCCTCCTGAGCCAGCCTCTTGTCGAATTTTGCCTCGTGTTCCGCCTCGACGACGAGGCGCTCCTGCCGTTTGCGCAGGTAGTGCGCGTAGTCACCGGGCCATGAGGTGAGTGACCCACGATCCAGTTCGACGATACGGGTGGCAAGCCGTTGCAGGAACACGCGATCGTGGGTGATGAACAGCAGCGTGCCGTTGAAATCGGCCAGAAACTCCTCCAGCCAGCCGATGGACTGGATGTCCAGGTGATTGGTGGGTTCGTCCAGCAGCAGCAGGTCCGGTCCGCCGACCAGCGCACGGGCCAGCAGCACCCGTCTCCGGTAGCCGCCGGAGAGCTCGCCAAGGGTGCGGTCCATGGAAAGTCCCAGCCGGGACAGAACCGTCTCCACCCGCTGCTCCAGGCGCCAGCCATCGGCCGCCTCCAGTTCCTCCTGGAGCATCGTCAGACGACTCATCAACCGGGCATCCTCCGGTCGTTCCGTCAAACGGTTCAGGGTCTGGTGATAGGCGGCAATCAATTCGCCCAGCTCTCCCAGTCCCTCGGCCACTACATCGAACACCCCACGCCCTTCATCCAGCGGTACATCCTGCGGCAGATAGGCGATCTTCAGTCCATCGCACCGCCAGATGGTACCGTCGTCCGGCATCACCTCCCCGGCAATCATTCGCATCAGGGAGGATTTCCCCGCTCCGTTGCGCCCCACCAGGCAGATGCGCTCCCCCGGTTCGATGGTCAGCTTCGCCCCTTCCAGCAGCGGCTGGTCCCCATAGGCCAGCGAGATGTTATCCAGGGTCAACAAGGGCATTTCATACTCCCCGTCAGAAGCTGTCTCCAAGACTGAGATAGAACCGATCCCCACCTGCCCGATCGAAGCCGTGGGCATAACCCAGGCGCAGACGCAGGTCGATCAGATAGAACAGATTGACATCGGCCAGCAGCTCGATGCCGGCGCCGGTAAAACGGTGCTCCGGCGAGCCACCCTCTTCCCACGCAGCACCACTGTCGACGAACAGCTGGCCGGACCATTGCAGCAATCCTGCCGGCGGCGCCATGATACCCCGCTCGATCAGACCGAGTGGAAAACGCCATTCCAGAGAGGCCAGCTGCATGCGCCTCCCCCGCAACGCTCCGAGTCCGGCGGGATAGCCACGCAGCGGGAATCTCCGCCGATTCAGCCGGAGATCACCAACCGCCGCTCCATCCAGCGCTGCGCCTCCAGCACCGCCCAACTGAAACGGCTTCGGCCGTTCGCTTCCCCAGCCGAACACCAGACGCAATGCCGCCACCTGCCTGCGCCCCAACCGCAGGTACTCCCGCCACTCGCCGATGGTGGTCACACCGCTGAAATCACTCCCTGGCAGATCGCTGCTCTCCACTGCCAGGTTGATCTCCCGGCCGTCACTGCGACTGATCGCATAGTGGTACCAGCGGCTGTCGTCGAACGAGAACAGAAGACCGGCCAGGCGGTCCCGGGCCGGTTCCGTCGGCTCTCCGCCTCCACTCCAGAGCTCCCTCTCCCACGTGCCGGCGGCGGCCAGACCAAGGTTCCAGCGATAATCCAGCCGCCGGAAAGGAAAGTCGATCCCGGCTTGGAGAGAATCCCGCCGCCGAATGCCGGCAGGCTCTGCCTGGTCGTTCAATCGATAATCGTTGTAACGGCTGGCGAGCAGCGAAAAGCGGTTACTGTAGCGATAGCTGAATGCGCCCACCCAGGCAGGGCCCCTCGACTCAGCCGCGACATCCAGCGTGTACCCGTGGATCCCGAGCGCATCCTGCCCTGAGGTGGTCATGCCCAGTTCCGCCACGCCGGGAGAGAAGAACAGGTGGGGAAACCAGTAACGGGGACGAAGCGTTTCCCAGGCTGAATAACCGCTGGAGACGACGGGATCGGTCCCGGCGACCGCCGCCGGTACCGGCATCTCCTTCGACCATCTCTGGATCCTGGGCAGTGAACGTGAACCGTCGAGCCGGTAGAGAACTCGACCGCGGGGCCCCTGGTTCACATAATAAATGGCCCCTTCCCTACTGCCCTGGACGGGGTAGAACGCGCCACCTTCGACACGGGTCAGGGTCTTCAACCCGCCGCCGCGCAGATCGAGGCGTCGGAGGTTGTAGAAGCCACCGTGATCGGAGACGAACAACACTCCGTCACCGGTCGGGGTGTACTGCGGCTGTCCCACCACCGAACCGTCGGCCAGCAGCGTTTCCCAGCGTTCCTCCTGTAAATGGAAACGGCGCAGGGACCAGCCGCTTCCCCGCTGCCACACCGCGGCCACCAGTTCCCGGCCATCGGGAGACCAGTCGAGATGGGAGAGCTGCACCTCGCGTCCCGCCCGCCAGAGGCGGCGCAAGGGATTAGCCTCCTCATCCAGCAGCCACAGCTCCACCCCCTGCTCCGTGCCCTTCACCGCGGCAATCCGGTCCCCTTGCGGATTCCAGGCAGCCCAGCGGATTCGTCCGCAACGGCTCAGACGCCGGAGCCGCTTCTCCCCTTCCCGGTAGCGGTAGAGGTCGTAGTAGATGTTGTACAAACCGCAGCTCTCGGGCTGGGTAATCAGCACACCGGCCTGTTCATGCAGGTCGAGGCGCGCCCCCTTGCGCAACTCGACCACTCTCCGCCGGATTCCTGCTTCCCATCGCACGAGCCAGGGCCGACGGTATCCGTCATCGTGGATAAAATAGAGAACTCCCTCACCTGTCGCCCGGGCCATTCCGCCCCACTCCCCCAGGGAGACCACTGGCTCCCCGGCCACCACGCCTTCTCGCTGGAGCTCCGCGAACTCGGGAGCGAACGCCTCCTGCAGCCATTGCTCAAACTCCCTCCACAACGCCTTCAGATCCTTGCCAAACGGGCCGCGGGGATTGCTGTCGATCCGGAACGGTATCAGATTGTCACTGTATGCCTCCACCAGCCTGCGAGGGGCATCCTCACCGTACCGTTGCACCAGATAACGGTAGAAATAGACTCCGTAGAGATAGTCCGTGACCCCGGCCGGCCAGCTGCGCAGCGGAAGATTCACCTGCTGCAGCGGTTTCAGCCCGCGCAACAGCTCCAGGCGCATCAACATGCGATAATAGGCACTCTGCCCCCGCCCGTAACCACCCTCGTCGTCGGTTTCCATGTAGGTCGCCAACCCCTCCTTCAGCCAGGCCGGTTGCAAAACGTTAGGAAACAGAAGCGGATTACGGCCGAACACCCGGCGCAGTCCGGCCGGGATTCCTCGGGCCTGATCCAGATGCAGCACGTGGCTGTATTCATGAACGATGAGCAGCTTGAACCAGTCATCACTGTCGGCCAATTCCCCGATGTCGTCGGGTACCATCGGAAAGAGCAGCATCCGGGTGAAGGGAGAGCCC
>WFNS01000245.1 GCA_015488495.1 Gammaproteobacteria bacterium
TCCTGGATGAATGCGGGGAGATCGCCCAGCGGGATCTCCTGGCTGTCGCGGTCGCGACGGCCCTTGTACTCTATCTTATCGGCATCGAGCCCCCGTTCCCCAAGTACCAGGCGATGGGGAATCCCGATCAGCTCCATGTCGGCGAACATCACACCGGCGCGCTCCTTGCGATCATCGAACAGCACCTCGACGCCGGCGTCGGTCAGTTTCCGGTAGAGCGCCTCCGCCGCCTCACGGACCCGCTGCGACTTGTGCATGTTCATCGGCAACAGCGCCACCTGGAACGGTGCGATGGCGGATGGCCAGACGATCCCCCGCTCGTCGTGGTTCTGCTCGATGGCGGCCGCCACCACGCGGGAGACGCCGATCCCGTAGCAGCCCATCTCCAGCACCTTTTGCCTGCCACTCTCATCCAGCGCGGTGGCCTTCATGGCGGCGCTGTACTTGTTGCCCAGCTGGAAGATATGTCCCACCTCGATACCCCGTTTGATCACCAGCCGGCCCTTGCCATCGGGGGAGGGATCGCCCTCCACGACGTTGCGCAGATCGGCGGTCTGCGGCTCCGGCAGGTCGCGTCCCCAGTTGACGCCGGTCAGGTGTTTGCCATCCCGGTTCGCGCCGCAGACGAAATCACTCAATTGAGCGGCGCTGTGATCGGCGATCACCGGGATGGTGAGCCCTACCGGGCCGATGGAGCCCGGTCCGGCACCGGTGACGGCCCGGATCTCCGCCTCGTCGGCAAAGGTGAGCGGCGTCTTGACCTGCGGCAGTTTCTCCGCCTTGACCTCATTGAGTTCATGGTCGCCGCGCACTACCAGGGCCACCAGGTCGCTCTCCTCTCCCTTCACCAGCAGTGTCTTCACGATACGGGATGGATCGACTCCGAGATGGCGGCTGACCTCCTCGATGGTGCACTGCCCCGGTGTATCCACGATCTGCATGGGCTGGTCTGGGGTGGAACGCGGTGTTTGCGGTGGAACCGCCTCGGCCAGCTCCACGTTGGCTGCGTAGTCGCTGCTGTCGCTGAAGGCGATGGCATCCTCCCCGGAGGAGGCCAACACATGAAACTCGTGGGAGGCGCGGCCGCCGATGGAACCGGTGTCTGCCATCACGGCGCGGAAATCCAGACCCAGACGCCGGAAGATACGGCAGTAGGTCTGGTACATGAGGTCATAGGTTTCCTGTAGCGAGTCGCTGTCCAGATGGAAGGAGTAGGCATCCTTCATCAGGAACTCCCGGGCGCGCATCACCCCGAAACGGGGACGCACCTCGTCGCGGAACTTGGTCTGGATCTGGTAGAAGTTGGCCGGCAGCTGTTTGTAGCTCTGTATTTCGCGGCGTACCAGATCGGTGATCACCTCTTCGTGGGTGGGGCCGAAACAGAACTCCCGATTGTGCCGGTCGGTGAGCCTCAGCAGTTCCGGTCCGTACTGCTCCCAGCGGCCGGACTCCTGCCACAGCTCCGCCGGCTGGATGGCGGGCATCAGCAGCTCCTGCGCGCCGGCCCGATCCATCTCCTTCCGTACGATGTTTTCCACCTTGCGCAGCACCCGCAGCCCGAGGGGCAACCAGGTATAGAGCCCCGAGGCGAGGCGACGGATCATGCCGGCGCGCAGCATCAACTGGTGGCTGATCACTTCGGCATCGGCCGGGGTTTCCCGTAGGGTGGAGAGAAGCAGTCGGGAGGTGCGCATGGTATCGGTCTTCCTCTTGATATCGTCGAATGTCGACCCGAACCGGGTGAAACATTCGGGTTCATGAAACCCACTGAAAAGGCTGGAATTCTATCGCCTCGAACAGAGCGCGGCAAATTCTCCGGACTCATCCGGGATGGTGCGGGGCACTCTCGTCCGGGATCTGTTTCCTGCCCTTCTCCGGAGGGGTTTCGGGGCCCAGCAGCACTGCAAACCAGCGGGTGTCGTCACGGCTCTCCAGGGCGATCTTGAGGATCATGGTGAGCGGCACGGAGAGCACCATGCCCACCGGACCCAGCATCCACCCCCAGAAGAGCAGCGAGAGGAACACCACCAGTGTGGAGAGCCCCATTCCCCGTCCCATGATGCGGGGTTCGATGATGCTGCCGATGACGATATTGATCACGAGATAGCCCACGGCAGTGGCCAGCGCCGAGCCGAATCCCAACTGGATGAAAGCCAGCAGGATGGCCGGCACCGCCGCAATGATGGAGCCGATATTGGGCACGTAGTTGAGCAGGAAGGCGAGCAAGCCCCACAACAGCGGGTACTCCACCCCCAGCAGTGCCAGCCAGGTTCCCACCGCCACCCCGGTGGCCAGGCTGGTCCAGGTCTTGAGAGACATGTAGCGCTGGATGTTGTGCACGAACTGCTCGAAGTGTTCCAGGGAGGAGCTGGGATCGCGCAGGGCCGCGTGCAGCTTGCGCGGGAAGCTGGACGCCTCCAGCAGGATGAAGACCACGGTCAGCAGGATCATGAAAGCATCGGTAAGTACTCCGCCGAGGCCGCTGAGCATGCTCCCTACCAGCTTCATGGCGGCACCGGGATCCAGGATCTGCTCCAGCGGCAGGCTGTGCAGGTCGAACCCCTTGCTCTCCAGCCAGGCCAGCAGGCCCGCGGTCTCTTCCCTCAGTCTGGCCTCATAGAGGGGGAGATCCCGATAGAATTCGTTGATGGAGGAGCCGGCCAGGGTCGCGGTCATCAGGGCGAGAATGACGATGCCGCCTATCACCAGCATCAGGGCGAGGAGCGTGGGCAGTCCCTTGCGCTCCAGCCAGAACAGCGGTGGTGCGCAGATGGTTGCAATGAAACCGGAGAGCAGGAAAGGGACCAGGATGGGGGCCGCGGCCTTCATCCCGGCCAGGACGACCACCACTGCGGCTGCGGTCAGCAGGATGCGCAGGATCCCTCCCTGGGTCGTTGGTTCCTTCATCGTATCGGGCCGGTTCGGTGTCGCGTCATCCTGAACAGGGAGCAGTGTGCAATTCACCAGCTTAACAAGGTGAGCGAAAAGATCAAATGAAAAACCCCGCCCGAAAAGAGGGCGGGGAAAGGGGATATGACAAGCGAATCACACCTCAGTGTTCGACGGGATGCTGTTCCGTCTGGTTGGCCGCCAGCAGGTTGCTGATCTGGATGAATTCGGTGATGTTGCGGGCTGCCACGGAGGCGGAGTAGTTGGCGATCTTGACATACTCGTTACCCCGCTTGATGGCGCCGTAGCCGCGCAACATCCCCGCTAGCACATGCCGGCCTTGCTGACAGCCGATCAGGCCGCCACCGGAGTCCCCGGAATCGATCTCCGCCGTGGTATGGAGCGTCATCCCGTCGTCGTTTTCCAGCACTCCCGGAGTCATGGTCAAGGCCCCTGCACGGGGGTAGCCCACGGCCCATACCTTGTCGTTGATGGCCATATCTTTCCTGTTCACGGGGAGGATGGGCAGGTCATGGGTGGGGGCCTCCAGCAGTGCAAGATCGTTCTCCTCATCTATCAACAGCAACTGGGCCTCTTTATAGCTGCCGTCGTAGCCGATGTAGGCGGCTTGTGCCTCGTCCAGTACGTGGGCCGCGGTCAGGACCCGGTTCTTCCCGATGACGACGCCACTGCCATTGCTGCCATCGTCACCGGCGATGCGCACGATGGAGCGGAGCACATCGTGATCTGGTGTACTGCAGCTGTTGTCCGAATAGGCGGCCTGGCTGGCAAACAACAGGGCCAGAAAGAGGGCTGTCGTTTTTCTCATCACTGTTCCTCCCCGGGACGGTGGTCCCAAACGTCGTGACCTGACTCCGGGACATGGCTGCGAGGACCCGGAGAGTCGATGGCGAATAGCCGTGCGGGCTTATTCCCCCTATCGGCAGGCGGCGCCGACGGCTTGAATCGACTGGGGAGGGGTACTTCTCAATCGTCAGGAGCGTGAGAAAATCGATGTGCTTTCTTTAACCAATAACGGGAAATCCCCCGGCTTTGCCGGGGAGACAGTAGAAGTTTGACAGATCCGGGAGTCCATCGGAAAAACTCCTAGTCGTGAGCCGCCAAGCACACGACATAGGAGAAATCCGATGGACGAGTATAGAAGTCTAAGTCA
>WFNS01000246.1 GCA_015488495.1 Gammaproteobacteria bacterium
CGTCGCCGGTCAGAAGATCCTGCTGGCCGGGAACGGTGTCATCACCATGGAGTTCCCGCATCTGATGCAGCTCATGGAGCACAATCAGTTCGACACCATCTATCACGAGCACTTCTCCTACCTCTCCCTGCTCGCCGTGGAGAAGATCTTCGCCGCCCACGGGCTGGTGATCTTCGACGTGGACGAAATCCCCACCCATGGGGGTTCCCTGCGCATCTATGCCCGCCACGACTCCGATGACAGCAAGCCGGTCACGCCCCGGGTGCGGGATTTGCGTCAGCGGGAGGAGCAGGCGGGACTCAGGGAGATCACCACCTACACCGCTTTCGGAGAGCGGGTAAAGCAGACCAAGTGGAAATTGCTGGAGTTCCTGATCGAGGCCAGGCGGGCCGGCAAGACCATCGTTGGATACGGCGCCCCGGCGAAGGGCAACACCCTGCTCAACTACTGTGGCGTCCGTAACGACTTTCTGGAATACACCGTGGATTTGAGCCCCCACAAACAGGGTAGATACCTGCCGGGCACCCGCCTCCCCATCCTGGCACCGGAGGCGATCGACGAGACCCGGCCCGATTACCTGCTCATCCTGCCCTGGAACCTGAAAGAGGAGATCATGGAGCAGATGTCACACATCCGCTCCTGGGGCGGACAGTTCGTTGTCCCCATTCCGGAGGTCAGGGTCTATCCATGAAGTTCACCGAGACCCCGCTGAAAGGGGCCTTCGTCATCGACATCGAACCAGTGGAAGACGAACGGGGCATGTTCGCCCGCACCTGGTGCGAAAAGGAATTCCGCAAGCATGGCCTGAACACCTCCATCAAGCAGTGCAACGTATCCTTGAACCGGCGGCGGGGAACCCTGCGGGGAATGCATTTCCAGCGGCCGCCCCATGGTGAGATCAAGCTGATCCGCTGCACACGGGGGGCGATCCACGACGTCATCATCGACCTGCGGCCGGAATCTCCCACCTTCCGGCAGAGCTTTGCCATCCGCCTCACGGAACGGAACCACACCATGCTTTACGTTCCCGAAGGTTTCGCCCACGGATTTCAGACCCTCGAGGACCACAGTGAGGTGTTCTACCAGATGTCCGCCTTCTACCATCCCGCTGCGGCGGCCGGGGTCCGCTGGAATGATCCTGCCTTCGGCATCCGCTGGCCCGAAGCGGAAGAGCGAATCATCTCCGAGCGGGACGCCCGCTACCCCGATTTCCGGGAGGAGGATTTTCTCCAATGATCGAGCTGTTGCAGGACGAAACCGGGCTCCGGAGTTCGGGGCAATGGATGTACGAGCTCATCGAGGAGCTCTTCCCCATCTGTCGCAGCATCACCGGCAACGGCGTACGCCAGACGCTGGAGATCATCGGCCGGAACATTCCGCTCGAACGTCACGAGGTTCCCACCGGAACGCCCGTCTTCGACTGGACCATCCCCAAGGAGTGGAACGTCACCGACGCCTACGTGGCAAACAGCAGGGGAGAACGGGTCATCGATTTCCGGCGGAACAACCTGCATCTCCTCAATTACAGCATTCCGGTGGATACCACCCTCAGCCTGGCGGAGCTGAAGAAACATCTCCATACCCTGCCGGAACACCCTGACTGGATCCCTTATCGAACCTCCTACTACCGGGAAAACTGGGGCTTCTGCATCAGCCACCGGCAGCTGGAGTCACTACCGGAGGACCGTTACCGGGTGGTCATCGACACCACGCTCGAGGAGGGTGCCTTGAGTTACGGGGAGTACTTCATTCCGGGAGAGACGGAACAGGAGGTATTGCTCTCCTGTCACATCTGCCACCCCTCCCTGTGCAACGACAACCTCTCGGGGATCGCCCTGATGACCCGGCTGGCCCAGCTGCTGCGGGGGAAGAGGCTCCGCTATGGATACCGCTTCCTCTTCATTCCCGGAACCATCGGCTCCATCACGTGGCTGGCCCGCAACGAGGCATCGACGCCGCGCATCCGCCACGGACTGGTGGTGGTCTGCGTCGGAGACGAAGGCGCCTTCACCTACAAACGCAGCCGCCGCGGTAACGCCGTCATCGATCGGGCTGCGGAACAGATCCTGCGCCACGAACGTGACACTTTCCGGCTGGTGGACTTCTACCCCTACGGATACGACGAACGACAATACTGCTCCCCGGGGTTCGACCTGCCGGTGGGCAGCCTTTCCCGCAGCAGCCACGGCAGCTATCCGGAATACCACACCTCGGCGGACAATCTGGATCTGGTCAAACCACACTGCCTGGCGGAATCCCTCGACATCTACCTCCAGGTGATCGACCTGCTGGAGAACGATGCCGTCTATCTCAACCAGAATCCGAAATGTGAACCCCAGCTGGGCAAACGGGGGCTCTACCGTGCCATCGGCGCCACTGCGGGACACGATTTCGACGAGATGGCCCTGCTCTGGGTGCTCAACCTCACCGATGGCGAACACTCCCTGTTGTCCATCGCAGAACGTGCCGACATGCCGTTCCGCAAGATCAAGGCGGCCGCCCGGGCCCTGGTGGATGCCGGGCTGCTGAAACCGCTCCCGCAGGAGGAATCCTCGTGAACGATCCATTCACACTGCCGTTTCGTTCTGCCCTGGTCACCGGGGCCAGCGGCTTCATCGGCTCGGCGCTCGCCCGCCGGCTGCGGAAGCAAGGTGTCCGGGTCACCGGCGTCGCCACCCGACCGCGCCCGGAGCTGGATCGGGAACTGGAGTGGTCGTTCGGCGACCTCTCGGACCCCGGCTATGTGGCGCAGCTGCTGGAGGAACGGGAGCCGGAGGTGATCTTCCATCTGGCCAGCTACGTGACCGGCGTGCGGGACCTGGATGCGGTCCTTCCCGCCTTCCACAGCAATCTGGCCAGCACCGTCAATCTCCTCACCTTCGCACAGCAGCGGGGCTGCCGGCGCATCCTGCTCACCGGTTCCCTGGAGGAACCGGAGGGGGAGAACCCCGTTCCTTCCTCCCCTTATGCCGCCGCCAAATGGGCGGGCAGCGGGTATGCCCGGATGTTCCATGCGCTCTACGACACCCCGGTGGTCACCGCCCGCCTGTTCATGGTATACGGCCCCGATCAAAAGGATCGCAACAAGCTCATCCCCTACGTGATTCGCTCGTTCCTCACGGGAACCTCTCCCCGCCTCTCCAGCGGCGTACGCCAGGTGGACTGGATTTACGTGGACGACGTGGTGGACGGCTATCTGGCGCTGGCAACCGCAGAGGGTGTCGAGGGAGAGACCATCGACATCGGCTCCGGCGAGCTGCACACCATCCGCGAAGTGGTGGAGGAGATCGGGAACCAGATGGATCCCGGGCGGGAGCTGCAATGGGGTTCGCTGGAAGACCGTCCCATGGAGCGGATCAGGGTGGCCGATCTCTCCGCTGCAGAACGATTCGGCTGGCGACCGAAGACCCCTCTGCACGAAGGGCTGGCCAATACCATCGACTGGTACCGGAGACACCCTGATCCATGAACAAACGATATACGGGTGAAAATCTGATCTTCATCATCTCCCAACCACGTTCGGGTTCCACCCTCCTGCAACGGGTTCTGGCCGGTCATCCCGAGATCCAGACCTCGGCAGAGACCTGGCTGATGCTGCATCCCGTCTATGGCTTGCGCGACTCCGGGATCGAGACCGAATACGGTGCCCGTTTCGCGAGGGAGGGGGTGACCGAGTTCATCGAAAACTACGCAGGTGACAAAAAGATCTATGACGAAGCCATCCGCAACTGGGCGAACACCATCTATTCGGATACCCTGAAAACCCACGGCAAACGCCTGTTTCTGGACAAGACCCCCCGTTATTTCTTCATCATCCCGGATCTCTACCGCCTGTTTCCGGACGCCCGGTTCATCTTTCTGCTGCGCAATCCCATGGCGGTACTCGCCTCGGAGCTCACCACCTATGTCAAGGGAGACTGGCCGGTGCTAGGGGTATTCCAGTCGGACCTGCTGCTGGCCCCTCGCCTGATTCTGGAAGGGATCGAACTGTTGGGGGAAAAGGCCATCACCATCCATTACGAGCAGTTCGTCAGCGAGCCGGAAAGGAACATCTCCGCGCTCTGTGAACGACTCGGCATCCGCTTTCATGAGGAGATGCTCGACTACGGCCGTACCCCCGCCCCCAAGGGAAAGATGAACGACCCGGTGGGAATCCACCGGCACACCCGCCCCAGCACCGGCAGCGTCGACAAGTGGAAACGCATGGCCGAGGATCCCCAGTCCCGTCACTTTGCCCTCTCCTACCTCGAGCACCTGGGCCCGGAGATCATCGAAAGATTCGGCTATTCCTTCGAAGAGATTCACGGCGAGCTGAAAGGGGCGGCACCCTCCGCAAGGGAGGCCGGTCTCTTCCCCTGGAGCATCGCCATCAGACCCCGGGCGGAGTGGACCGTGCGGGAACGTTTCGTCGCCGAACGCTATTTCGCCATGCAGGAACGGGGCGCCCTGAAGGGAACCCTGTCCGCGGCGCGGAAAACCCTGCGTCGCCTGCGCCGGCAGGTGACCCGGGAATTCACCCTGCCCCCTCCCGATCTTCGCTGAAGCCCCCATGAGCACAGCCGCCGCAGAAATGCTCTCCAGCGCCATCCTGGTGGTGGCCCATCCGGACGACGAAATCCTCTGGTTCAGCTCCGTGGTGGACAAGGTGGACGAGATCCTGTTCTGTTTCGGCGACTACCCCGCCCTGCCGGCACTGGGTGAAGGACGTCGGAAAGCGCTGGCCGAATACCCGCTGGAGCACTGCTCCAGCCTGCAGCTCGAAGAGAGCGGCTCGTTCAGTGGAGCTGACTGGGGCCACCCCGTCGAATCCCCTTACGGCCTGGAGATCGTCCATGGCCGGCGGACAGAACGGCGTTACCGGGAAACCTACCGCCTGCTCGAGGAACGGCTGGCGGAAAAACTGGCCACCTGCCGTAACGTAATCACCCACAACCCGTGGGGAGAGTATGGTCACGAAGATCACGTCCAGGTCTACCGGGCCGTGGAGGCCCTGCAGAAACGGCTGTCGTTCCGGCTCTGGTTCTCGAACTACGCCAGCAACCGCTCTGCGGCATTGATGTTTCGATACTTCTCCGGATTCGACACCCACTACCTCACCCTGCCCACCAACCGGGAACTCGCGCATTCGCTGAAGAGCATCTACGAGAGACACGGCTGCTGGACCTGGTATGGGGGCTACCAGTGGTTCGACCAGGAGTGTTTCACCGAACCCCCTGGTGTCGAGGAAAGGGAGACGGAGCACGGACGCCTGTTCCCCATCAACATGCTGAAGACCGATCTCCCGTCGCGGCCATGGAAGAAGCCGGGCCCACTTTCCCGGATGGTGGAGAAACTCCAGCGCCGGCTGCAACGCAAACTGCGCAACCGCAAGAGTGGGAAGTGATGGATTTCAGACGAATCAAGCGCGCCCTCTGCCGACGTCTTTGCAAACAGAAAGAGGGGATTCATCTGCAAACAGTCTCCCTCTCCCCCCAAGGGCGTAGCCGGGGAAGAGTCCTGCTCTCCTTCATCATCGAGCCGTTCCTGCGTAAACCCGGGGAACCCATCTCACACGACCACACCCACGACTGGGAATCGTGGCAGATGGCGCAGACCTTTCTGCAGAAAGGATATGCCGTCGATGTCATCAGCTATCAGAACGACCGTTTCCGCCCGAAAAAACGCTACGATTTCTTCATCTCGGCACGAACCAATCTCGAAAAGATAGCACCCCACCTGAACGACGACTGCATCAAGGTGGCCCACCTGGACACGGCCCACTGGCTGTTCAACAACCAGGCCGCCTACACGCGGCTGCTGAATCTGCAACAGCGGCGAGAGGTCTCTCTGACCAACGTGCGGATAGTGGAGCCCAACCGGGCCATCGAAGAGGCCGATCTCGCCACCGTGCTCGGTAACCGCTTCACCATGGAGACCTACCGCCATGCCGGCAAGGAACTCCACCGGATCCCCATCTCCGCCCCGGCGACCTATCCCTGGGACGACGAGAAGGATTTCGATCGCTGCCGCAACAACTATCTCTGGTTCGGCAGCTCCGGACTGGTACACAAAGGGCTCGATCTGGTACTGGAGGCGTTCGCGGCCATGCCGGAGTACCATCTAACCGTATGCGGGCCGATCAGGAACGAACGCACCTTCGTCGATGCCTATCGAAAGGAACTGTTCGAAACCCCCAACATCGAGACCATCGGCTGGATCGACGTCAACAGCCCGGAGTTCAGGGAGCTCACCAGAAACACCCTGGCACTGGTCTACCCCAGCTGCGCGGAAGGGGGAGGCGGCAGCGCCATCACCTGCATGCATGCCGGACTCATTCCCATCCTCTCCCGCGAGGCCAGCGTGGACATCGGTGACGGCGGCATGCTTCTGGCGGAGAGTAGCATCGAAACCATCCAGGAGGCGGTGAAAACCCTCTCCGGCCGGCCGGTGGAGCACCTGCAGCGGCAGGCCCGACAGGCCTGGGAACAGGCCCGGCGGCACCATACACGTGAGACATTCGCCACCCGGTTCGATGGTTTCGTGACCGACTTCTTGCTGCGAAGGTAGAAGGGTTCGCGAATTTTGTGAGCAAATTCACACGGTTTGATCTTGACTCAGCCCTCCGTTTTGTAGAATATGAAAGCCTACTAATCAAACCTGATGTAAAAGCAGGGAAAATTGTTTTTCCAACTATAAAGTTTCCGTTTTTTTGTCCGAATGTTCGGATATTTGACACAAAAGGGGGAGATCGGCCCCCCGTTTCTGTTCACCAGGAGGTAAACCATGATGCGATTGTATGGCAGCAAACTGTTGCTGCTCGGTACGGCAGCGATTCTGCTGGGAGGCTGCGGCGGTGGCGGCGGCGGGGGAAGTGGGGACGAGACAGATCCTCCTCAAGCCGTGAACGATACAGCCACCACTCAGGAGGATACCCCCGTCACCATCGATGTGACCGCCAATGACACTCTCACAGATAGCGACGAAACTATCGACAAGACCTCTGTCGCCATCAAAACCCAGCCGGCACACGGCTCCGCTGCGGTTCAAACGGATGGGAGTGGCTCCGTGGTCTACACTCCCGATGCCAACTACTATGGCAGCGACAGCTTCACCTATACCGTCAAGGACAACGAGGGCGAAGAGTCCAACGTAGCGACGGTAGCCATCACCGTCACAGCGGTATCTGACGGACCGCCAGTGGCCGTCGATGACAGCGCCACCACCAACGAAGGCTCATCGGTCACTATCGATGTAACCGCCAACGACACCGACCCGGATGGCAACAGCACCATCGACAAGAGCACGGTCACGATCACGCAGCCGGCCAATGGCTCGGCAACCGTAAACGCGACCACTGGCGTGGTTACATATACGCCGAACGCCGGCTTCAACGGCACTGACAGCTTTACCTACACCGTGAAGGATGACACGGGAGCCGCCTCCAACAGTGCTACGGTTACCATCACGGTCAACGCGGTCGACTCCGGCGGCCCCGCTGCAGCCGATGACACTGCCAGCACGCTGGAGGATACCCTCGTCAATATTGACGTGACCGCCAACGATACCGATCCGGACGGAGCTAACACCATCGACAAGACGTCGATAGCGGTGCAGACAGCCCCAGGAAACGGCACTGCCACACCGAAAGCCGACGGCACGATAGACTATACCCCCAATACGGGCTTCTTCGGTACCGACACCTTCACCTACACGGTCAAGGACGATGCCGGAAATGTCTCCAACCCTGCTACCGTGACAGTATCGGTCACCGC
>WFNS01000247.1 GCA_015488495.1 Gammaproteobacteria bacterium
AGTCAACCATTTCATCAATATTATCATAAACTACAGCGTTTTCCCCCAGTGTGTGGGCGAGCTGGTCCAGCTCCCACGGCAGATCCGCCGGCCGATACAGCAATACCCGATCGGCGATGGCCAGTGCCGGTGCCAGTTTCTCCCGGTGTACGCCCATGCGCATGGTGTTGGAGCGGGGTTCCAGCAGGGCGATGATGCGTCCCTGCCGGGAGTGGGCCCGCAATCCATTCAGGGTAGTGGCGATGGCGGTGGGGTGGTGGGCGAAGTCGTCATAGATGGTGATGCCATCGATGCGGGCGCGCACCTCCATACGCCGTTTCACGTTGCGAAACCGGCTCAGCGCCTCGGTCGCCTGCCGGGGGGGGACGCCCGCGTGGCGCGCCGCGGCGATGGCCGCGAGGGCATTGTTCACGTTGTGTTCCCCCATCAGTTCCCAAACCACTTCACCTTGCAGGGTGGAGTGACAGCTGACTTCGAATCGGGTGCCATCTCCGCTCCGGTCGGAGACGCTCCAGTCTGCTTTCTTCTGTGCGGAAAAGGTCTCGCAGGGGGTCCAGCATCCCTGCGCCAGTATCTCCTGCACGACTTCGTCGGCCGCGGGTATCAGCAGCAGACCGTTGCCGGGCACCGTCCTCACCAGGTGGTGAAATTGCTGCTGGATCGTCGCCAGGTCGGGAAAGATGTCCGCGTGATCGAATTCGACATTGTTGATGACGAGTGTCCGTGGGCGGTAGTGGATGAATTTGGAGCGCTTGTCGAAGAAGGCGGTGTCGTACTCGTCCGCCTCGATGACGAAGAAAGGGGAGTCACCCAGTCGTGCACTGACGCCGAAATTCTGCGGGATGCCTCCGATCAGGAATCCCGGAGTGAGACCGGCCTGCTCCAGTATCCAGGCCAGCATGCTCGAGGTGGTGGTCTTGCCGTGGGTTCCGGAGACCGCCAGCACCCACCGTCCCTGCAATACCTGTTCGGACAGCCACTGGGGCCCGGAGGTATAGGGAATTCCCCTCTCCAGGACCGCTTCCACCAGCGGATTTCCTCGTGACAGGGCATTTCCGATTACGACCAGGTCCGGTTCCATCCGGAGATGTTTGGGGTCATAGCCCTCGAAGAGCCGGATCCCCTGTTCCTGAAGCTGGGTGCTCATGGGGGGATAGACATTGGCGTCGCAGCCGCTTACCTCATGACCGAGCTCCCGCGCCAATAGCGCCAGGCCTCCCATGAAGGTACCGCAGACCCCGGCGATGTGTATATGCATGCGGGTTTCCACCATCCGTTGCCAGATCGATCCCTACACCATAGCGATACTTTGCCGGAAAGTGAATATGCTCTGGTGCGAAGGGGGCCGGATCTATCGAATCCGGCTTTCTTGGCCGCCGGATGAATCCCGGTGATTTTTTCGTTTTTTGTTATTTGTTGCACTAAATATTGACGCATTGATCTAAAATAGGGCATGTATCCGCCAGTTTTTTGACGATCTGTCAGAAAGGGCATGAGTTTGAACATGATAAAATATTGACGCGAGTAATTGCGCTTGATAATGTTCTGAATTAGGACTATAAGGTACTATACGAGAGATGAGCAGCAACCGAAAAAAGGTGATCGATACCGCCCAGCGCCTCATGCGCCGGCACGGATACAAGGGGACCGGAATCAGGGAGATCCTTGAGGAGAGTCGGGTTTCGCGGAGCAATTTTTATTACCACTTTGCCTCCAAGCGTCAATTGGCCGAGGCGGTCATTGCGACATGGAAAGAGAATCTGCAACAGGTATTTGTCTCGATCCTCGAGCAGGGTCTGAGCGCCCGGCAATGCATCGAGCTTTTTGTGCAGATATTCATCAATACGCAGATGGACGATGCGTTTGCGGTGTGTCCTTTCGGGCGACTCGCCCTGGAGCTGGGAGAGACGGAGCCCGAACTGCACAAGCTCATCAATGAAGTGTTCGATGAGTTTCACAGAGAGGTCAGCCGATTGATTCAACAGGGAATCGACAACGGAGAATTCAAGCAAAGCACCGATGCGGAGGTTCTGGCCAATGCGCTGCTGGTTGCGATTCAGGGAGGCATCGTGTTGAGCCACGCGCAGGGACACGCTAAAGCGATGATGGCGAGCTGTCGCTATATTCTGGATAACGCTTGAGAGCTTTGTGGCGGGGCGGCTGACCGAGTCACTTGCCCGGCCGTTGTCCATCGTAGTTAAGGGGGGAATATTCGTGGAAAACATGCAAATACCTTTTTCTCAGGAAGATCTGAACTCCGCGCTGGTCAGGGAAAATCTGGAGTTTCTGTCGGATCTGGAAAAACGGGTCCAGTCGCACGGCGTTTTCGACCATCCGGTATTGGTCGGCATGGCGGAAGGTCGATACAACCAGGAGTTCGTAAAGTTCTTTCTCAGCCAGTTTTCCCTGCATGTGCGGGTGTTCACGGCGGCGCTTTCCGCGTTGCTGGGTAGGGCACCCGACTTCAAGAGCCGCTTCGTCCTGTTCGACAATCTGTATGAAGAGATGGGGCGGGGCGATTTCCGCAAAGGCCATTTCATGCTCTACGTGAGCATGCTGGAATCTCTCGGGGTTACCGAAGAAGAGCTCGAGTCGATGCCGCCACTCTGCTCCATCACACTGCTGAATGACGGACTGTTCTACGCCGTGACCCAGAGACCGTTCAACGTGGGGCTGGCGTGGCTAGGGCTGGGTGGCGAGCTGACCATTCCCAACAATTTCCCTTACATGGTTCAGGCGCTGAAGAATCTCTACTCCGACACCAATGTGGATTGGGGGTTCTTCGACCGGCACGGTGGGCGGGACCAGATGCACAGCGACGATGCCAACCTGGTCCTGGCCCTGTACATGGAAGAGAAAGACCGGGAGACCATCGAGACAGAGGTGTGGAAATCACTGGCAGCTCGCAAGGCGGTGTGGGATGAGCTGGAATCGAAGGCTGCCGATTTCTGAGGGAAGTCTGTTGCGGAAGTCCGCTTGTGTGGACATTGGGGGTAGATAGTGGATCGAGTGGAAAAGGAGGTGTTCCGGCAGGTGGCACTCTATGCCGGAGTGGGTAAAGAGGAGATTACCGGTGACACACTGCTCAGGGAGGAGCTGGGGTTCGATTCGCTGATGATTCTCATGTTGCTGATCACGCTCGCGGAATCACTGGGCAGGAACATATTTGCCCTTCCTTTCGAGCTGGAGCGTCTGAGGTGTGTGGATGATCTGGTGGCGGTCTTTCCCGTCTCTTTTCCTCGCGCCTTCAAGGATGAATCACTATCCCCCCGCTGTTTCCACTGAGCCGGGCCGACTTCCACATAGTTATGTTATGCGGCATCCTTTCCGGGATGCCGCATTTTCCCG
>WFNS01000248.1 GCA_015488495.1 Gammaproteobacteria bacterium
GCCGCCATGGCAGCAAGGGTAAAAGCATACCAGTAAAGAGGCTTGAACGAGGTCTGTCCGGTCTCGTAATAGTGCAGAAAGATATTGCTGCAATAGAGAAAGGTATTTATCGCTGCCAGCCAGGCCCAGATAGCATACCGCCCCGTAATGTCGTCGAACCTGCGCTCCGGATGATAGCTCAATGAAAGAGACATGTCGTTCCTGTTGCCGTCACCGGACCGACTCCAGCAGCCGATCCCACTGCCCCATTACCTTCTTGAGGTCGAAGCGAGCACGTACATCGGGCGCCCGGGAACCCAACCGTATCCGCATCTCGTCGTCTTCCATCAGTCGCTGCATCGCCCGCGCAAGCGCATCCACATCCTCTCTGGGGACGAGAATACCATCGATCCCATCACGAATGATGTCGCTCGGCCCAGTAGGGCAATTGAAGCTGACGGCCGGAAGGCCACAGGCCATCGCTTCCACCAAGGCCATGGGAAAACCCTCGAAGCGTGAGGATAGCACGAACAGCTGCGCCTGCCGCAGGACCTGAAACGGCTTGTCCACACGCCCTGGCAGCATCACCCGCCCCTCCAGCCCGTGGATTCGAACCTGCCGTTCCAGCCGTTGCCGCTCCTCCCCTTCGCCGAGGATGACCAGCGACCAGTCGTCACTGCCCACCCGGGCGAACGCCTCCAACAGCATGTCGAACCCCTTGATGGAAACCAACCGTCCCATGGCGACCACGAAACGAGGAGGAAGCTCGAAGGGGAGCGGTTCCTCCGCACCCTCTTCCACCACCGCGGGATTGGGAATAGTGTGCAGCAACCTTTCCGGCCAGCTCTGGGCCGCAACCTGCTTCAGCTCTTCGGTCAGCAGTACGATGCCTTTTGCCCTTCGATAGCACCAGAGCCGCAATGCAGCCCAGGCGCGATCCAGCGGGGCCTGGCGCGGATCGGTGTGCTCAAAGACGATTACCGGAATGGAAAGACCCCAGCTCGCCAACAACAGCATAATGCTCATGTGCTCGGAAAAGCCGATGATCACGTCGGGACGACCTTGCTGCAGCGCCTTGCGCAGCTGTAGAATGCGCTCCAGGTTGCTGCGTACCGCTTCCCACACCCCGTTCGAAACCCGCTCCAGATCGAAGGCGGTACGCTCCACCCGCGGATCCAGCCGATACACATCCCGCTCCTCGGGAGCAAGGGTGATCACCATCACCTGCTTGCCCCTCTCCACCCAGTAGTTCGCCATGATGGAGAGCACCCTTTCCGCACCGCCGCCCCCCAGCGACGAAATCCCCATCGCAATCTTCATGACGCCAGCCGCGAGAAGATGGTCGGGTTGATGCGCAAATGACGCCAGACGTAGTTCAACATGATCACATTCCAGGTCACCATGCTGATCACCGTCGCAATCGCCGCTCCGCTGATCCCGTATAGGGGAACGAGGATAGCGTTCAGGATGACGTTGACCGCCGCTGCAATGGCCACCTGGATAGCATGCTGGTTCTGGTGGCCGGTCATCGGCATCAGAAAGCCGCCCGAACCCGCCACCGAGATGAGGACGTTTCCTGCCAGCAGGATCAGGAAGGGGGCCATCCCCTCCACGAACTCAGCACCAAACAGACCCAGCAGGAACTCTCCCAGCAGCGCCATGATGAGGCTCACCACCAGTGTGAAAGCGAATCTTCCCCATGCCGCCAGCGTCATCATCCGACGCAACTTGGCGTGCTGTTCACTATTGAATAGCTCGGAGATCATGGGCGCGACGATAGAGTTGAGTGCCTGTTCACCGAATGCCACGATCTCAACGATACGGGTCGCCACCGCATAGATACCCGCCTCCCTGGCCCCCAGAAGCAGACCGACCATGATGATATCGGCCTGAAAGAGGACCATGCGCATACCGGTAGCAAACAGCATCGGCAGCGAAACCCTCAGCCATTCACGCCGCTCATAGCGGGGCTCCGCCTTCGCCACCTCGGGTGGCAGCAGTCGCAGCAGCCAGACCGTTCCGATGACGAAGGTCACCAACCAGGAGAGCAGATTGACGGTCATCGCCTGGCTGGCGGACAGGGGATGCTGAAGGATCAGGTAAAGCAAAACCAGCATCGC
Organism: Gammaproteobacteria bacterium; assembly: GCA_015488495.1. Taxonomy (GTDB): domain Bacteria; phylum Pseudomonadota; class Gammaproteobacteria; order Thiohalospirales; family Thiohalospiraceae; genus DRMK01. The sequence continues at coordinate 2,100 of WFNS01000248.1, forward strand.
CATGATCAGCAGCTGTTTGAAGATGCTCTCCGGGATACCCGCGCGGATGACATGCTTGAGGGAAACCAGTGCCGTCTGACGCAGCCCGGTCAGGGTCAGGACCGGCAGCAGAGCGAGCGCCAGCCAGAAGGTCAGGGTCTGCTCGGGCCCCTGCTGCTCACGCAACCACCAGACGACGATCGCACCAACAGCCACTATCACCAGACTGAGACCGAACACCAGCCGGCTGCTGAAACGCAGCAAGCCGTGCAGCAGCCCCCACTGCGCCTTGACCCGATAAGCCGCCACGAAGCGCAGGATGGAAGAGCCAAGCCCCAGCTCGGCCACCTGAGAGAGCAGGATGATCCAGGTCAGTGCGTAGATGTAGATACCGTACTGGGTAGCGCCCAACAACCGCGTGAGCAGCATCTGGCTAGCAAACAGCAACCCAGCCCCGGCGATCTTCACCGCGAAGGAGCCGGTTGCCCCCTTGATCAGGAGTGCTACCAGTCCTTCCCCGCTCAACCGCTCCTTCAGCGCCGCTATCGCCTGCATCCGCTGCTCACCCGCCGGTTATGCCTTGCTGTCCGAATAGCGATAGGAGTAACCATAGTAGCGGCCGTAGCCATGCCGTGCACTCAACCGGCTGATGGCATTGAAGACCGCACCCCGCAGATTGACGCCGGCGAGCTTGAGCCGCTTGATGCTCTGTTCGATCTCGCGCAGCGGGTGCTGGCCATCCTTGAGCACCATCAATGTGGCCCCGGACAGCCGGCCAATGATGGCGGCATCGGTGACCGCCAGCACCGGCGGAGTATCGATGACCACGTGATCATA
>WFNS01000249.1 GCA_015488495.1 Gammaproteobacteria bacterium
GCGCGGGCCGCACTGGGTGCAGTTGATGAACGGATAGCGGTAGCGGCGATCTTCGGGATCGGAGAGCTCGCGCAGGCAATCGTCGCAGGTGAAGCAGTCCGGGGGCAGGTGGATGTCGGCCTCGCCATCCCCTTCGCTGTGGAGGATGGAGAACCGTTCATGGTGGGAGAGGGGACAATGCCGGACCCGCAACAGGTGGGGACGGGCCAGTGGAGGGGGGCGTTCCAGCAGCAGCTGGCCGAACCGTTCCAGTTTTTCCGGCGGCCCTTCGGTGTGGATCTCCACCTGCCCCACCCGATTGATCACCCAGCCGGTCAGCCCGAGGTTGCAGGCGATGCGAAAGACGAAAGGGCGGAATCCCACTCCCTGTATCTGTCCTGCCAGCAACCAGCGCCGTGCTTCCAGGGGTTGCTTCATGTGGTGAGCGGTTGCCTATCCAATGCGTAACTCCGGTTCCTTGATCCAGGTAGACCTGCACTTGGGGCATTTACCGGGTTTATCGAACTTGTCACGGTTGAACACGAATCCACATTTACGGCACTGGGCCGGCGTGATCCTGAGGGTCAGTCCCTCGTTCTTGATGCTTCTGCGGATGTGTTCCAGCTCCTCTTCGATGTCCCTGGATTTGACCTCGAATCGCCGGGCCAGCTCACTGACCGTACTGCTCTGCTCCTTGAGAAGCGCGATGATCTCTTTTCTATACATGAATCGATGGGGTCAGAGTAAGTTGGTTTGGGTGGAGCGATGCTCAGAGAAACGAGAAGCGGCTTTCCGAAAGCGTTGTCCAATCTGTCTGACTGCCATAATCATTATTTGTTCTCCTGTGCCGTTTTGTCCAGGGATTCTCCATTTCTCTGTCTCACTGCGAGAGCGGTAACCACGAGATACCATCCGTTCATGATCAGTTCAATGGATACCAGCAAGCCGATTACCCACAATCCCGATGCGGGCCAGTTGGCGATGATAACGACACCGAGCAGCAGATCGATGATGCCTACCGTGATGGGCAGGACCCACTTCCACTGTTTTTTTCTGGAGGTGAGGGCGTGAGATATACGCAGTCCCCCCATGAACATGAACAGGGCGGCGAGTGCCAGCGTGATTCCCAGCGAAGCGGCAACGGGATCCACGAATATCAGTATGCCAACCAGTATGTAAACGACCGCAACCGAAAAATGCAGCAGTCTCCCCGACCAGCGGTTCTCCCTTGCCTTTATCCCCTGAAAAATCTGGAGAATGCCAGCCACCAGGTAGAAGGCACCGAAGGCCAAAACGGTGGTCAAAGTGACGAAGGTGGAGAGATAGAAGCCGAATGTTCCCAGAACCAGCATCATTACACCAAGGGCCAGAAGCCATCCCCACCTGAGCGGGAGCTCATGTGCAGAGTCAGGTGGATTTTCTTTCGTGAGTTCCATTTTTCTTTACTCCTGTTGTCGGGCTTGTAGGGTGGATGCCGGTGCCGTTCAGGCACCGGCATCCAGCAAGGATCATTTCTGCCCGGGGGCTGCAGTTTCTTTCTTCATCAGTTCTGCAAACGAGTGGGCAAGTTTCTCATACAGTTTTTCGACTGCATTCTTCCCCCTGATTTCATTCTCGAGTGCTACGATTTGTTTCTTCAAATCGATATAGGAATCGTTGAATTCCTGGGTATAGCCGAGCAGATTGGCAATGGTCAGCTGCTCCCTGGCTTCTTTTACCAGATCCAGAATCTTCTTTTTGTCTTTCTCCTTGTCGAGCTTGGATGCTTGCTCGATCAAGCTTTTCGCGCGGATAAGTCCCAAAGGAACGGCGGTTGTCTTTGTGACCAGGGATTTCACCGTGGTGTCCAGTGTGGCGATGGCTTGTTCCCGTTTCTCATTGCGCAGGTATTTTACCGCCAGCTTGATGGCGTCCGGATAAGTGGCCAACGGCAGATAGACGGTGCTGATTTCCATCTCGTCGCGCAAGCTCGAGAGCAGTTTCCTTGCCTCCTGCACTTTCCCATCGTCGATGAGTTCTTTCACGGTCTTGAGTTGCTCACGGATGGTGTCCGGTGTGGCAACCAGGTCGAACAGCGTAACGTAGCTGTCCACCGGTGCTAAAGCCAGGTCCGGCTCTGCGGCGATGGCGATGTCAAACTTGCCTACTGCAGCCTCGAGGGCCTTTAATGCCTCGCCGTCCTTTTTCTCCTTCAGCAGTTCGACGGCTTTTAACACATTGTCCATCCCCTCCGTTACAGCGGAGTTGGCCTTTTTCAGCAGGTCTGATTGTTTTTCCTGTTCGCGCTTGATGGACTCCTGGGTGGTGGCTGAGTGAGCCTGAGTTGCGGCTTCCTCCGATGTAGAGGTGGCCCATGTGGCAGACGACGCCATGAGAGACAACAGTACCAGTGAAGCAACGGTTTTATTCATCTTTTTCACTCCATTTATCATTAAACCTGAAATCAAATTTGTAACTGCGTGTCCCATGTTGTGGGGTTGTGACGACTTCTTTTCAAGAAAAAAAACAAAAAAGACGTTCACGCAATTTTTTGGCAAGCGTGGCAAAGGGATGTCGTATGGGGGGTTGCCGGGCTAATAAAGGCGGGAGGAGGACGCGTTTTTCCTGTCGGAGATTCTGACACCGCCCGACCACCAGATGCGGCACGCTCCCTCGTCGGAGACCATGCAGGGGCCGATTGGATTGCGCGGGGTGCAGGCGGTGCCGTAGAGTTTGCATTGGTTGGGATACTGCTTGCCCAGCACCACGCGGGCGCAGTCGCATCCCTTGGGCATTCCTTCATTGGAACGGGAGCGGGGCAGGGGGTAATCGGGGAAGCGGCTGCAGGCATCGTGGTCGGCAAGGTGGGGTTTCATCCGGTAGCCGGATCGGGCGATGGTACCGATGCCCCGCCAGTCGGCATCGACCACCTCCAGCATCTCCTTCAGACAGCGCTGTGCCGCCTTGTTTCCCCCGGGCCGTACCACTTCGGGATAGCAGTTGTCGAGAAAGCGGCGCCCTTCCAGCAACTGCCGCAGGGTGGAGTAGATGGCCGCCAGCAGGGATTCGGCGGTGAAGCCGGCCACCGCGGCGGGCAGATGGTGATCGCGAACCACGAACTCCCACTCCTCCGGGCCCATTACCGCGGAGACGTGGCCCGGCGCGATGAGGGCGTCGAAACCTGCCTGCTCCGAGTCGAGGAGCATGGCCACCGCGGGCCAGGTGAGCCTTCCGGCCAGCAGCACGCTGAGGTTGGCCGGTACCCCTTCGGCGAGCATCGCAGCCACCGGCGCGGTGGTGGTTTCGAAACCGGCGGCGAAGAAGACCACCTCCCGATCGGGATGGGTCCGGGCGATCTTCACCGCCTCGGTGGGGGAGGCGATGGGCCGGAC
>WFNS01000250.1 GCA_015488495.1 Gammaproteobacteria bacterium
ATCCTGCTGGGAACCGTCTCGACCTCCGGTTGCTGGGATCTGGTTTGGCCTCCCACCGGCAGCGGCTCGGAGCCCACCGTAGATGCCGGTGCCGATCGAAGAATCCATGAGGGTGACACCGTTACACTGATCGCCAGCGCCAGCGACGATGGGGATATTGTCAGATACACCTGGGAGCAGACCAGCGGCCGTGCATTGAACTATGCGGCGTGGGAAGGACTTCCGCTGGCGGATGGAGACAGCCCTTCACTCTCCCTGGATATCCCCTGGCTGCGTGAGGGCGAGGAGGGGCAGGTGGAGCTCACCGTTACCGTTACCGATGATGAAGGCAACACCGCCAGCGACACCGTGGCGCTGACTATCGAGCAGCGCCATTTCGTGATATTCATGGGGGTGGACCGCTCTCGCCCGGGTGCCGACGACGAACCGTTCCGGGCCCTTTATCGCGTCGATCTGGAAGGTGGTGATCCGACCGTCCTGCATCCCTATCTGCGCAGTGAAGAGATCACCGGTTTCAGAATCTCTCCAACTGGAGAGTACGTGGCTTTCAATCTCCTGCGCAACGACGACTTCAATCTGTATGTTGTCACCACTGACGGCGGAGACGCAAAGGTGATCGACAGCGGAGGTCATCTGGATCAGAACTGGCGGTGGTCTCCAACTGGCAAGCAACTGGCCTACCTGGCCGCGCATACCTGCAACTGTGCCGGGGAGATGGAGCTCTACATCGCTGCTTCCTCGGGAAACAGCAGCAAGATTACCAATGAGCTCGCCGCTGCCAGAACGGTGGATGCCTTCCGGTGGGCCCCCGATGGCTCGGCAATCGCCTGGAGCGCTCTTGATCTCGATAGCGGCGAAAGGGAGCTGTTCATCTCTCCGGCTATCGGCAGCGGCACGAGCGCCACCAGCGTATCCACCAAACTCGCCACCCCCGATATCACCAAAGAGAGTTTTCAATGGTCTCCCTATTGCGGTGAACAGCGCCTTCCTCCATTTGGTGGTGAAACCTGCGATGCCAACGAAATTGCCTACATTGCGGATAACAGTGGCACCGGCCGGTTTGAGCTGTTCGTCGCTCCCGTCGATGGTTATCCCAGCTGGCGAGTTTCCGGGGATCTGATCCCTGGGGGCAACGTCACTGCCTTTGAGTGGGCAGCCGGAGGCGTGCGCATCGCCTATACAGCCACCAGAAGATTCCCCGCTATCCCCGAGCTGTTCGTTACCGACCATGCAGGCGGTATCGATTATCTCATCACCCCCCCGGGTTCGGACAACACGAGAAGCGGCAGGACGGAAGCGTTTCACTGGGCCCCGGACGGTGTGCGGATAGCCTATCTGTTCAGCCAAGGGATGGCCTCCGACGCTCCAGTTGAGCTGAGAACGGCACTATGGAATGGAAACGATGATATCAGCGTTACCGGAGACCTCCCTGCCCATGGTAATGTCCGGAATTTCACATGGTCGGCCGACGGTAGCTACCTCGCCTATACGGTCGACATCCGCTCCCCCAGTGCCACGCATCTGTTCATATCCGCGGCCGACGGCAGCACCAACGAGCATATCTCGGATTTCATGGTCGACGGGGCCAGCGTAGACAGATTCCTCTGGTCCCCGGATGGTACCTATGTCGCTTTTACCGCCGACGCCACCTTGTTGACCTTTGACGAACTGTTTGTTTCCACTATAGACGGAAACGTCACCCGCATCTCCGACGAGGCGCTCCCCTTGCCACCGGATCGGGGTGAGGTCGCTGATGATTTTCGGTGGTTACCAGATGGCTCTCACATCGTGTACCGAACCAGGTTTGGCACTCCCCCCGAAGGCGTTGCCCAATTGCTGGCTTCACCTCCGGCAAGTAACAGTTCGCGGACTCTCGCCGGAGAGCCGGTGGTGGTCGGTAGCTTCGAGTTGAACTAACCTGAATAATACTGCCCGGTGGTTAAAGAGATCGAATCAGTACTCGTTTCGACAATCACACAGGCGGTCCCTTAACCGGCCAGCCACAACCGCACCCTCAGGCCAATGGCGGTGGTGAATCCCACCTCGGTAAAACGGATCCGGCCGGCTGGATCGATGATGAAACTGGCGGGAACCGCTCTCACCCCCCAGCGGGCGGCATGGGCCCCACGAGGATCGTTCAGCACCGGAAAATCGAGCCCCTTATCGGCGAGATACCGCGATACTTCGGCGTCGCTGCCGGACTGCATGGCCACCGTGATCACGGTATGGTCCCCGGCGATGGCATCGATGCTCTTCTCTTCCAATACACATACCGGACACCAAATCGCCCAGAAGTGCACCAGCACCGGCCTGCCGCGAAACTCCGTCAGGGAAACCGCTCGACCATCGAGGAGCACTCCCTCCAGCGCCGGTGCCGGACCGGTGGCGACGCCCCACTGTTGCCAGGCGCGCACCGCGACGAGGAGTCCCAGAACCAGCGACAGCTCCAGGAGACGACGCATCCATTTGCGTCGGGAGGGGATGCCGGAGTCACCGTCCATCACGCAGCAACACCTCCAGTGGGCGACGCCTCCGCCACCAGCGACGCAGACTCCGGCGTGTGATCCGAAAGCGGTGTCCGCTCCCGGCGAACAGCTCCAGCTCCTCCAGCTCGCCCTGCTTCAATGCGGCAAGCAGCGGTGAGAACCAGGTCGTCTCCAGTTGTCCGAGGTACCGCAGCCACTGCTCCAGAGGGCCGAAACGGGGGATGTAGCGCGCCTCGTCCAGCACCAGCAGATGCGCCCCGGGCCCGGCCTGCCGCAACCATTGCTTGGCACTCCGGGGCATGGGTGAGTGAGGGACACCCACCATTTCGGCAAACCCGCCGCCCAGCGGTTCATCACTCCATACCCTGCTCCAGGAAACCGCCCCGCATCGGGGAGGGGGACCACCGCCCCAGAACCAGAGACTGTTGACGATCGG
>WFNS01000251.1 GCA_015488495.1 Gammaproteobacteria bacterium
ACGACCCGGAACTGGTGGAGGGGGGAGGATTCGAACCTCCGAAGGCGGAGCCAGCAGATTTACAGTCTGCCCCCTTTGGCCACTCGGGAACCCCTCCCGGCAACACAAGGCGCAGTATTTTGGGCCAACACGGCCGCCATGTCAACCGTTGCTCAGGCCGGCAGGTAGACCGCACCGCGCGGCCCCTCCAGAGTTGTCATGGGGTGACCATAAAGCCGGCTCAGCCGCTGCACATCGAGGACCTCCCCGGTTTCGCCATGCCACACCTCCCCGCCCGGGTAGAGAAGCAGCAGGTGATCGCAGTAGCGGGCGGCCAGATTGACATCGTGCAACACCATCACCACCGCCCTCTCCTTTTCCCGGAGTTCCGCGGTCACCAGATCCAGCACCTCGATCTGGTGTTTCACATCCAGATGGCTGACCGGCTCGTCCAGCAACGAGAGGGAAGGCTGTTGTACCAGCAGGGTGGCAACCGCCAAGCGCTGCCGCTCTCCTCCTGAGAGGGTCGAGACCTGCCGCGTCGCCATCGCCGCCAGCCCCACCTGCGACAGCCGGTGGTGGACCAACCGGAGATCCTGCTCACTTTCCCATCGCCATCGATCGAGAAAGGGGTAGCGACCGGTCAGGGCGGTCTCCAGTACGGTGGCGGGGAATGGATCCGACTGCTCCTGGAACAACACGCCCACGCGGCGCGCAACCTCCCGGCGCGGCAGTGTTTCGATGGGATGCCCTTCCAGCAGGACGACGCCGGAGTCGGGAGAGACGAGCCCTGCCAGGACATGCAGCAGGCTGCTCTTGCCGGCACCGTTGGGACCCAGAATACCCCAGCACTGGCCAGGCCGGACCTGGAGCTCGAGCTCGCGGCACAAGGGTTTGCCGGGTACCGACAGATTCAGTCGGCGGGTACAGAGCAACGGAGTCATCGGCCACGCCGCAACAGATAGAGGAAAAAAGGCACCCCGAGCATTGCGGTGAGCACCCCCACCGGGAGCTGCTGGGGCGCCGCTACGGTACGTGCCAACGTATCCGCCACCACCAGCAATCCTCCCCCAAACAGGACCACCGCAGGAAGCAGCCAGCGATGATCACTGCCCACGAGCAGGCGCAGAAGATGGGGAACCAGCAGGCCGACGAACCCGATGCCGCCGGCCTGGGTCACTGCCACTGCGGTGAACAGGGAGGCGACCAGATAGATCACCAGCCGGAACCTCGCCACTTCCAGCCCCAGAGCCGCTGCCTGCAACTCCCCCCGGGTCAGGAGGTTGAGGCCGCGGGCCAGGGGGAGAAGAAGGAACAGACCCGCGGTCAATACGATCAGTCCCGGCCACGGATTCCGGGCGCCGCTCAGATCCCCCATCAGCCAGAACAGCATGCCGCGCAACTCCCTGTCCGGGGCTATCGCCAATATAAAGGTGATCACCGCCCCCCAGCCAGTGGCGATCACCACCCCCACCAGCAACAACCGGGTATCGTTCCAGCCGCCTCGGCCGCGGGCCAGGAAAAACACCAGTGTCACCGACAACAGCGCACCGGAAAAGGCACTTGCCGACAACAGCCAGCCGGCCGCTCCGGCCAGCATCGCCAACAACGCAGCCACCGCCGCTCCTCCCGATACCCCAAGCACATACGGATCCGCCAGCGGATTGCGCAGCAGAACCTGCAGTAGCGCGCCGGAGAGTGCCAGCAGCCCTCCCGTGGCAAAGGCAGCGAGCGCCCTGGGAAGACGCAGCTCCATTACCAGCTGCTGCTCGACAGAGGAAGCGTTGCCGCCCAGTACCCGCAACAAACCGTTCAGACCCAGCTCCAGACTGCCGGTGAGCAGGGAAAAACCCAGGGAAGCAACGGCGAACAGAGCCCCCAGCAGAAGCCAGAGAGGTGGACGAATGGCACCGGGGGAGCCGTGCAGAAACATCACTCACGCAGGGAGATGACCGGCCAGCCTTTCATTTCGGCATGCTGCGCCAGGGTTTCGTCCGGATCCACGGCCACCGGGCGGCTCACCACCTCCAGCAAGGGCAGGTCGTTGTGGGAATCGCTGTAGAACCAGCTGTCCGCCAGGTTGTTGCCGGTTTCATCCAGCCACTCTTTCAGCCGGGTCACCTTACCTTCACGAAAGCAAGGGGTTCCCGCCACCCGACCGGTGTATCGGCCGTCACACATTTCGGGATCGGTGGCCAGCAGATGATCGACCCCGAGCAGTTCGGCAATGGGCTCGGTGACGAAGCGATTGGTTGCGGTGATGATGAGCAGGAAGTCCCCCTGCTCCCGATGCCTGCGGAGCAGCTCCCTGGCCGGCTGCGGAATGATGGGCACAATCTTCTGCTGGATATACCGGGCGCGCATGGCCTCCAGTTCCGCGGCGGGAAAGCGGGTCAGGGGGGCCAGGCTGAAGGCCATGAACTCGTGGATGTCCAGTTTTCCCGCCTTGTACTCCTCGTAGAAACGCCGGTTCTCCCGCGCGTAGTACTCTCCGTCCACCACCCCCTGTTCCACCAGAAACTCTCCCCACAGGTAGTCGCTGTCACCGGCCAGGAGGGTATTGTCCAGATCGAATATCGCCAACGCCACGCTTCGTCTCCCCCAAGAATGAGAACAAAGGGCTCTATCATACCAGTTGAAGAGGTGTCGTCCTTGCTCTCGACGCTGGAATTATGGAACAATCATTGACAGCAGCGGCCCGAAGGTGGATTCCCAAGTGATTGATTCGGATGGTTTCAGGCCCAACGTGGGCATCATCGTCGCCAACGATGAAAACCGGGTGCTATGGGCACGTCGTATCCGGCAGGATGCATGGCAGTTTCCCCAGGGAGGCATCCGGCGCAACGAGGATCCCGTGCAGGCGATGTATCGGGAGCTGTCCGAGGAGATTGGCCTGCTTCCCGAACACGTGGAGATCATCGGCTCCACCCGCGGCTGGCTGCGCTACCGGCTGCCGGAAAGGATGGTACGGCGCAACTGTTCGCCGCTGTGCATCGGACAGAAACAGAAATGGTTCCTGCTGCGCCTGATAGGCAGTGACAGCGCGGTATGCCTGGATCGGGGGGACAAGCCGGAGTTCGATCGCTGGCGCTGGGTGGACTACTGGAGGCCGTTGCAGGAGGTGGTCTTCTTCAAACAGCAGGTGTATCGAAACGCGCTGGAGGAGCTGGCACCGTTGCTGTCCCTGAAACCGCGGGAGAAATGACCGCGTCCCGACGCGCTCCCCGGCAATGACAGACCCGGCGATCGGGGGGCGACAGAGAGATCAACCGTGGCGCCCCCGCTACCCCCTCGATTCCCGAGGTCAGACAGAGGCCGTATCAACCGAACATGCTTGAGACATTGCGACGGATCATCGAGGAGGTCAACTGCGCCCCGAATCTGGAACAGGCGCTGACCCTGATCGTGCGTCGCGTGAAACAGGCGATGGAGGTGGATCTCTGTTCGGTCTATCTGGCGGATTCCGCCCGTCGGCAACACGTGCTGATGGCCACCGAAGGGCTCAATCCGAATAGCGTCGGAAGGGTGAAACTGCGTTTCGGCGAAGGACTGGTAGGTCTGGTCGCGGAACGAAACGAGCCGGTCAACCTCGATGACGCCCCCCGGCACGCCCAATATCGTTACTGCCCCGGCAGCGGGGAGGAGCAATATCACGCTTTTCTCGGCGTTCCCATCGTCCATCACCGCAAACTGCTCGGAGTGCTGGTGGTGCAAAGACGCAGACCGGCCCGTTTCGACGAGGCGGAGATCTCCTTCATGATCACCATTGCCGCACAACTGGCCGGCGGCATCGCCCATGCCGAAGCCAGCGGGGGCGTCAACGGTCTGCACCGGAAGGGCAACCCGCCCTCACCGCCCGCTAACCGCCCGCTGCAGGGCCTGCCCGGCGCGCCGGGGGTGGGAATCGGGACCGCCGTGGTGATCTATCCCCCGGCGGATCTGGATGCCATCCCGGACCGGGAGCCCCAGGACCCGGAACAGGAGATAGCGGCCTATCAAGCCGCCGTCGAGGCGGTCAGGCGGGACATTCTCGAACTCTCCCGCCGCCTGGAAAAACACCTCCCTGCGGAAGAGCTGGCGCTGTTCGATGCCTACCTCATGTTGCTGGACAGCGGCACGCTCAACGACCGGGTCACGGAACAGATCCGGGCGGGAAACTGGGTACAGGCCGCCCTGCGAAACACCATCAACGAGCACGTTCGCATCTTCCAGGAGATGGATGATCCCTATCTGAGTGAACGCAGTGACGACCTGCGAGATCTGGGCCTGCGCATCCTCACCTATCTGCAAAAAAACCCGCCCGCTCGCACCGACTATCCCGCGCGGACCATCCTGGTGGCGGAGGAGCTTACCGCCACCCTGCTCGCCGAGATACCCACCGAACAGCTGGCAGGGGTGGTATCGGCGCGGGGCTCCCGCAGCTCGCACATCGCCATTCTCTGCCGCGCCATGGGTGTTCCGGCGGTGATGGGTGCCAGGGATCTGCCGATCAACCGGATCGACGGCCGCGAGATCATCGCTGACGGATACACCGGCCGCGTCTATGTCTCGCCCGCGAAGGAGGTGCGCGCAGAGTTCGAGCGACTGATACGGAGAGAAGCCCGGCTCGCCACCCATCTCGCCCATCTGCGCGACAAGCCGGCCGAGACACCGGACGGCGTGCGCATCCCTCTCTACATCAACTCGGGACTGATCGCGGACGTCATTCCTTCGAGGGATTGTGGAGCCGAAGGGATCGGTCTCTATCGCACCGAATTCCCCTTCCTGGCGGCAGAACGCTTTCCGGGCGAGGAACAGCAGCTGCAGATCTACCGTACCGTGCTGCAATCCTTCGCCCCCTTGCCGGTGACCCTGCGCACCCTGGACGTGGGGGGAGACAAGAACCTCCCCTATTTCCCCATCGAGGAGGACAACCCGTTTCTCGGCTGGAGGGGCATACGCATCACCTTGGACCATCCCGAAATATTCATGGTTCAGCTACGGGCCATGCTGAGGGCCAACCACCAGCTTGGCAACCTGCGGCTGCTGCTGCCGATGGTCAGCAACGTATCGGAAGTGGACGAAGCGCTGGAACTGATCGAGCGCGCCCGCGAAGAGCTCAGCGAGGAGCTGGAGACCCCGCTGGAACGACCTCCAGTGGGGGTGATGGTGGAGGTGCCCTCCGCGGTCTATCAGGCGGGGGCGCTGGCAAAACGGGTGGAGTTTCTTTCCGTCGGAAGCAACGATCTCACCCAGTACCTGCTGGCGGTGGATCGTAACAACGCCCGGGTCGCCGACCTGTTCGACTCCCTGCACCCCGCCGTCCTGCAGGCCCTGCGGCAGGTGGTGGAAGAGGCACACCGCTTCGGCAGGGAGGTGAGCGTCTGTGGCGAGATGGCCGGGGATCCCGCCGCCGCCGTCCTGCTGCTGGGTATGGGCATGGATTCATTGAGCATGACCGTCTCCGGCCTGCCACGCATCAAGTGGGTGATCCGCAGCTTCAGCCGCCGGCAAGCCGCTGAACTACTGGAGCAGGCACTGGCCATGGAAGACGCCCACAGCATCCGCCGCCACGTGAATGCGGCGCTGGAACGGGCCGGGCTGGGTGGCCTGGTTCACGCGGACAGGTGATTTCCCGCGATTGCCGAAAATACCAGCCCAAGCGCAATCGGCTACCCGGTGAGTCGGACAGGGCTTGAGAGTCGTCCGCGGCTCGAATGGGTAAAGGGGAGTTTGGAAACAATCATTCGCGGAAATTTTCGAACTGCAGCGGCAGACCGACCTTGGCCTCGCGCAGCATGGCAATCACCCGTTGCAGCTCATCCCGTTTCTTGCCGGTCACCCGTACCTTCTCCCCCTGGATGGCCGCCTGGACCTTGAATTTTCCATCCTTGATCAGTTTGACAATCTTCTTCGCCAGCTCCTTGTCCACCCCCTGGCGCAACGTCAGCCGCTGAAAGGCCCGCTTTCCCCTCACCTCCGGCTCGTGGATCTCCAGACACTCGATATCCACTCCGCGTCGTGTCAGCTTGGTCTGCAGAATATCCAGCATCTGCTTGAGCTGAAACTCCGACTCTGCCTCCATGGTGACATCCGAGCCGTCCAGCCGGTAACAGGCCTCGCTGCCCTTGAAGTCGAAACGGGTCGCCACCTCCCGGTTGGCCTGATCCAGCGCATTGGTCACTTCATGCATATCCACTTCGGAAACCACATCGAACGACGGCATCGATCCTCCTCCTGTCACGATAAACAGCCGGTAACTATTCAGCATAGTATGAAACAGGCCGGTAACTGTTCAGATCGCCCCTGAAATCCGTCAGTTCAAGGCGAAAAATGTGAGTTTACGAGTGTAAATGACCATTTTTCAACGCAGAAATGGCGGATTTCAGGGGTGAGCTGAATAGTTACAACAGCCGAAGCGTAGCGGTACCATTTGCGCAATGCAAGGCAATGTTCCAGACGGGACAGGTCCGGCTTCCTCCTGCGAGCGGCGGCGAGGCTCAGGAAAGCAACTCCTCCGCCTCCCCCTCGATACACACCAACCGGTCACACTTGGCGGCCCGGGTACCGAAACGTACCGAGAACAGCTCAGCGGGAGCCGCCTCCCCCTTCAGCCAGTGAAGCACCGCCCGGGGGAGATTCAGACCGGCCTCGTGGGAGAAAGGATAGCCACCACCGAAACGGGGATTCATCTCCAGACCGTAGAACTCCCCTTCGTGCTCGAAGAAGTCACAATCGAGGTTGGCCACGTGCCGGAGCTCAACGGCCACCCGCGCACCGATGGCGGAAAGTGCCGGCTGCTCCACCACAACCGCCTTGTCGGTCTCTCCAGCCCGCATGGCCAGCTTCTCCTTGACCACGGTGGTCTGGTAGTCGCCCTGCAGATCGTTGACGATGTCGAGACCATACTCCCGTCCCGGCAGATACTGCTGGATCAACACCGCCCGATGCCGATCGGTGGCGCTGACCTTGGCGAGAAAGGTACGCATCAACTTGTGTCGCACCAGCTCGTAGGCCAGCTCGAGTTCCTGCCCATCTTCGGGAAACTCGATACCGATGGAAGCGGTACCCCAGCGCGGCTTGACCACCAGAGGGAACGAGGACTCCCCCCTGGCCAGGGCCGCTCTAGCCTCCTCCAGGGTCAACCAGGTGGAGGGAGAACGGATCCCGAGACGGGAGAAGAACTGGCTGGTCTTCCACTTGTCGAAGCAGATCTCCACCACCTCCGGATCGGAAACCAGCACCGTGGTCCCGATCTCCGCAAACGCCTGTTTGTGCGCTGCCAGCAGGGGCAGCTCCAGATCGTTCAACGAGATGAGGGCTGCCACCTCCTCCCGCCGACAGAGCCCCAGCAGCGTCGGCAGGTAGGCCGGATCATCCACATAGGGCAGAAGAAAGGCCTCGTCCGCCTCCTGGATGGCCGGTGAGGTAGGGCTGGCATCGGCCGCCAGGATCCGTCCCCCTTCGGGGCCGAGCGCGGTGCGGAAATAGTCGAGGAGGTAGTTTCGCCGGCCGGCGCAGGTGAAAAGTATGTTCATGTTTGCGTCTGCGGATGATAACAACCCAGGAAATGCTCCACACTCTGGGCCTCCCTGAGCAACCGGAACCCTCCCCCACCATCTGGAGCAACGATGGCCGGAGCCGGATTGATGAAGGGTGGGGTCATCACGATAGTATAGGCGCCCGCCCCCTTGATCTCGATATAGTCACCGGGCCTGGGATCTTTCAGTAATACCTCGCGCAGGATGACATCCTTCTCCATGCAGGTGGAGCCCACCACGTCGCAGGAGATGGTCCCGCCGTCGCTCTCCCCGGCCGGTACATGGCGAAACAACATATTGTAGGGGTGGAGGGTTGGCTTGACGTTGAACACGCTCCCATCCACGGTGACGAAGCGCTTGCCGCCGGAGACCTGCTTCCTGGAATGCACCCGGGTGTAAAAGCTCATGGTGTCGGCAACGACGGAGACACCGGGCTCCGCCACCAGATTGGGACGGTGCTCCCGGATCCATGAATCGGCGAGCAGTTCTTCCGCAATGGCGGAGGCATACGCATCGAAGCTCGGCACCTCACGGCCGATCAGCTCCTTGGGCACATCGCCGAAGAAACCACCCCCCACGTTGAAATAGCGCAGTCGATCGAGTGCATACCGCTGCCGCACCGAGCTGAGGGTGCGGCAGATGGTGCGGAAGTTCTCCACGCTGCGATCGCTGGAGGAGGCATGACCATGCAGCGAAACCACCTCCACACCGGCGGAACGCAGCTTCCCGATGGCCTCCTCCAGATCTTCACCGGCGAAACCGAAGCGCCCTGCCTTCAACCCTGCCTGTACCCGCGAGCGCCCGTCGGCCCCTACCAGGGAGACGTTGATGCGCAGCCCGGCCACTGGCCGCTTCCCGGGGTGCCGGTGCACCCAGTTGCACAGGAAGTCCACCTCGGTCATGGCATCCATGTTGACGATGGCACCACCGGAGAAGGCCGTCTCCAGATCCTCTCTCCGCTTCAGCGGCCCGTTGAAGATGATATTGCAGTGGTCGTATCCCAGTCGCAGCGCCAGCTCGTACTCCAGCCGGGAAACCACCTCGGCATACCCCCCAAGCTCCTTCACCAGCCGGCAAGCGGCGGGCAGGTAGTTGGTCTTGTAGGAGTAACCCAGCAGAAACGGTTCATAACGGGCACGCATGGCCTTCCCGAACCGTTCGATGTTGTGGCGGAAACGCTGCTCGTCGAACAGATAGAAGGGGGAGCCGTAGCGGGCAGCAAGGCGTTCGATTTCGCGATGGTCCAGGGTGATCACGCTGCCGCTCCTCTACTGGTACTGGCTGGAGACACGGTGACGGCGCTCTTCCGAGAGGTAGGTCTCGGCGTCGTCCGCATTGCTGGAGACCCCTTCGCGGCGGAATACCTTGACCACGGTCATCAGCAGGATCCGGAGGTCGAGCAACAGGGAACGGTTCTCCACGTACCAGACATCCATCTCCAGGCGCTCATCCCAGGGAGCCAGATTTCTGCCGTTGACCTGCGCCCAGCCGGTGATGCCCGGCCGCACCGCATGCCGGCAGCGCTCCCGCTCCGTGTAGTAGGGCAGGTACTCGGTGAGCAATGGCCTCGGTCCCACCAGACTCATCTCCCCCTTGAGGACATTGAACAGCTCGGGCAGTTCGTCCAGGCTGGTGGCACGCAGAAAACGCCCAAAGGCGGTGAGCCGCTCCCCGTCCGGCAACAGATTCCCCCTGGCATCCCGGGCATCGGTCATGGTGCGGAACTTGTAGAGGGTGAACGGTCTGCCATGGAGCCCGGGGCGCTGCTGCGCGAAGATCACCGGAGACCCCAGCCGCATGCGCACCATCGCCGCTACGCCGAGCAACAGCGGCAGCAACAGCACCAGCAACGTGGCGGAAACCACCAAATCGAACAGGCGGTTGGCCCAGTCCCAACCGGAAACCTTGCAATCACTCAACGATCTGCCCTCTGGTTCAAACGTTCCCAATCGATGGAAATATGAGGCTATTTACTTGTCATACGGGGTTAAAAAACAGAACAGGCCCACATATGTTGTTGCCACTTCTCAATGATGCCGGGTTTCTCCGCCCCGACCCTACCCACTATAGCGATAGAGGGGAAAGTAGTCACTACTCAATGCACCCTCACCGTGCTCTTTTTTCCAAAGCCGACAATACTCCCGATAGCGCTCCTCCATCAACACCATACGGAAGGTACTGTAGGGATGCCGCTGTGGGGAAAAGGCTGCCTTGAATTCAAACAGTGAATCGCGCCGTCCACCGACTCCACCGCCCAGATGCAGGATCCGGGCCCCCGCAGCACGGGAAGCGAGAGCAATTTCGTGGATCATCAGCTTGGAGGGACCCAATCGGCAATACTCATTGGCAGTTCCCGAGAGATGCAGCTGAACGATGCCGTTCACCACTGAATAGAGACCACCGGCCGCCATCCGGCCACCGGGAGAGAACACCTGGCACAGATGCATCCGCCCACCCAACCGGCTCTGCAGTCCGGTGAAATAGTCCCGCTCGAAGAAGTAGAACTCTTTTGCCGCCACCCGCTGCATGGTTTCCCGGTAGATCCGGACGAAATCGTCCAACCCCCTCCAGTCATCCATGACCACACGAAATCCCTGCCGGATCAGCTTGCGGATCCCGGCCCGTCGATCCCGCCGGATCTGGCGCCACAGCCGCTCTTCCGAGAGGGTGAGATCGATGGAAACCGTCTCCCCGTGCCTTACCAGCCGCCCATACTCCCGCATCGTCAGGGAGGAAAGGGGGAGCAAGGGGTGAAGCCGAAGAAAGGCGGTGACACAACCCAGCTCCTGAGCCACCCAGCGAAACATTTCCAGAAAGCCCCCCAGCATCTCCCCGTCGTCGGGACCAACGACCAACGGCGACGCATATCCGTAAGGAGAAATCAGATCCCGTCCGGCCGGCTCCAGCCGTCCGGCAAACGGAACTCGTTTCATCAACAAGGGGACCAGAAACCGGTTGCACGCAGTCTCGGCATAGAAGGCGGCCGGCTCGCCTCCCTCGTGGCCGGCACACAGCACCGCATATTCCGGCAGATGATAGAGATCATGCTCCACCTCTGCCAGCGCACGGCTCCATCGGGGATCGTCCGGTGCGATGAACTCGGCACTTGCGGTGGCGTCCGTCTCTATGCGTTTTTCATGCTGCATTGTTGCTCTGCTGTCTCCTCGCACCGGAGAGGACGTGGCTGTGGACGCCCGCCATCCGTACACCCCTTATCGGCAAGAGAGAAAAATGGGTTTAACCTGAATGGTTGTCTTCCGTTTTTTCTTTTTCCGGCTTATAGTTGGCAATCCAACCAACATCTCCATGCTCCAGGGAAGGAAGGGAGAAACGCCATGGACTGCAGAACCGCAGGATGTTCGCTCCTGTTACTCGTGTCGCTGTTCGTTGCCTCTGAGACCCCCGCAACACCACCGTTTGCGGGAACCGCCGACGCCATGACCCGCATACCTCGCCAAGGGGAGATCACGCTATCCGACCAAATCCACCTTCACGCGGCCCGCAACGAGACCGAGCCGTTTCAGGTGGTGGTATCTGCGCCGCCAGAGAAGGCACTGCGAGGAGTGGAGGTAACGATGCCCCCCTTAGAGGGACCGGATGGCGAAACCATCACCGGCATCACCCTCTACCGACAACACTACGTCACCGTGAGCACCCCCTCACCCCTTGCCCCGCTTCCGCCGGGCGACTATCCCGATGCATTGATCCCGTTCCGCCATCCGCTGACCGGTAAGCCACTGGAGGGAGTGCCATTTGGTGGGACACCGTTCGACGTGCCTCCCGGAGAACATCAACCCGTCTGGATAGACATCCACGTTCCCGCCACACAGAGACCTGGCGAATATCGGGGAAACGTCGAGATAAGGGATGCATCGGGAGAGAACACCACCCTGCCGATCACCGTAACAGTCTGGGATTTCCAGCTGCCGAGGGTCCCCGCGATGGGATCCGACTTCGGCCTCAGCCGCCAGCGGGTAGCGGCCATCTATCGGCTGGACCCAGAGACCGATGCCAATAAGCTCAACCGGTTGGTGCGCCGCTACTACGACCTGCTGCTGGATCACCATCTCTCCCCCGGCCTCTTCTTCGACACCAGTCCCGTAGCGACCCCATCGGGCGCACCCGACTTTGGGCACCACTACCCCGGCCTCGGCAGTGCCGCGGAGGGAATGGCGTACTACCTTGGAGAGCGCCACGCCTCCAGTTACACCTATTCGCTGTGGGATGACAGCCCTTTCCAAGATCCACTCGGAGACGACAGGCGACGACTGCTCCACTATCTAACCGGCTATGGCCAGTTCCTGCAGGAACGGGGCTGGGCCGATCGCGCCCATCTCCCGTACGGCTTTCTGGACGAGCCTGCCAACGCGGAAGCATATGAAGCGATCCGCGACTGGGGCCGGCTGGCGCGGCAGGCAGAGGAACAGGCTACCCTGCCGTTCCCTCTGATGATCACCGAGCAACCCCGTCCGGATGACCCGAAATGGGGAACCCTGCATGGCTTCGTGGACATCTGGGTCCCCTCATTCAACGCCATTCTCGAGGATGGGAAGGAAGATACTCCCGCCATCCCGACACGACTCGAGAAGGGCGATCGGTTATGGGCCTACACCGCGCTCTCCTACGTTCCCGGTGGAGCGACCGGAGCGCTGAAGGAGGGCCATCCACCCAAGTGGCTGATCGATTTCCCGCCCATCAACTATCGCGTCGCGGGTTGGCTGGCTCCACTCTACGGCATCTCGGGACTGCTCTACTGGGATACTCTCTGGTGGGAGGACGGTGTCGATGTATGGCGGGATGCGGGCAACTACCTCCATCGGGATCCAACCGATCCCGAAGGTTGGGGGGAAACGTTGAACGGGGAAGGACTGCTCATCTATCCGGGCCGGAAAACGGAAACTGGCTTCGACGGCCCGGTGGCCTCTCTGCGCCTGAAATGGCTCCGCGAGGCGGTGGAGGATTTCTCCTACATCCGGCTTCTGGAGCAGAACGGAGAAGAGACCTTCGCCAAAGAACAAATCCGCCGGTTCGTCAGAGCAATGGACGACTGGGAGGACCGCACGGACAAGCTCTACGCAGCGCGGCAGGCAATGGGAGAGCACCTGGCACGGATACTCGGCCAGCAGCGAACATCTGGGAAACGGGACACTAGGGTCGAGGGAATACCTCTACTGGAGAGGCTGCCCCCTCAGCTCCACCCGGTGTGGACGCGCTAGGGTTCTACTTCGCCGCAGCTCCCTGTTCCATGCGGTTGAGCATCGCTATCAGCTCCGCCTCACCCTGGGTGAGGCCGTAGATCTCCACCAGTTCCTCGGTATCCGCTCCTCGTTGCGCCAGCTTTCTCGCCTGCTGGTACGACTGACTGGCCGGCTCACTGAGCGCCTGCTGTTCCTGCCGGTCCGCCAGCTGCCGAAGACGCTGTTCCAACTCCCGCACCCGTTCCCCCACACCCACGGCGGAGGTCGCCAACGCCCTCATGTCCGCCTGCAAAACGCGCTGATTGGCCTCTGCCTCCAGCATCCAGCGCTTGCCTTGCAGATAGAGGTAAGCGGCGATACCCAGAGCCACCAGCGCCACCACCAAAGCGATGATGGAGAGGATTGCCATCATCTCCATTCCACTGTTCCTCCCCTGGAGAGAGACCGTACGGCGCGGCGCACCCGCCGGCTTGCATACACGGCACAGAAAATGTCGAATGTGCTAGACGAACTCATCGATCGCCCCTGC
>WFNS01000252.1 GCA_015488495.1 Gammaproteobacteria bacterium
ACCCGTGTGGAGGGACACGGCAAGGTGACCCTGCTGCTGGATGAGGCTCGCCGTGTGGTCGAGGCACGCCTGCACATCGTGGAGTTCCGCGGGTTCGAAAAATTCATCCAGGGACGACCGATCGAGGAGGTGCCGATACTGGTTCAGCGCCTGTGCGGAATCTGCCCGGTCAGCCATCTGCTGGCTGCCGCAAAGGCGCTGGATCAGATTGCGGGAGTGGAACGACTGCCCCCGGCCGCGGAGAAACAGCGCCGACTGCTGCACTATGGCCAGGTGATGCAGTCCCACGCCCTGCATCTCTTCTACCTTGCCGCACCCGATCTGCTGTTCGGCTTCGACAGCGACGTACAGCGGCGTAATGTCATGGGGATGATCGAACGGCACCGGGAGATCGCCCTCCAGGGGATCCGCATCCGCAAATATGGACAGAGCGTGATTCAGACCATCACCGGCAAGCGGATCCACGGTACCGGCCCCATACCCGGGGGGATGAACAAGGTACTGACACCGGCGGATCGTGACCTCCTGAGCAAGGAGATCGATCAGGTCGTCCAATGGTGTCAGGAAGGAGTCTCTCTGATCAGACGGATCTATCTGGGCAATCCGGAGTATCAGCAGCGGTTTGCGGTCTTTCCTTCCAACTATCTCAGCCTGACGGGCACGGACGGCGGCCTGGAACTCTACCACGGCACCCTCCGCGCCACAGACCCGGCCGGCGGAACAATCCTGGATCACCTGGATTACCGGGACTATGGTCACCACCTGCGGGAAGAGGTTAAATCCTGGTCCTTCATGAAATTCCCTTATCTCAAAGCCATCGGCAGGAAAGACGGGTGGTACCGGGTTGGACCCTTGGCTCGCATGAACAACTGCGATTTCATCGCAACTCCGCTGGCAGAGAAGAGCCGAAAGGAGTTTTTCCGGCACGCCGGAGGCCGGCCGGTGCACGCCTCGCTGGCCTACCATTGGGCCCGCATGATAGAAGGCCTCCACTGCGCCGAGGCGATTCGAATGTTACTCCAGGATCCTGTGCTGCTCGACGACGACATCTGCGCCGACGAGGGGGAACATCGACAGGAAGGAATCGGAGTCATCGAGGCGCCACGGGGAACACTTTTTCACCACTATCGGATCGACTCACAGGGGCTGGTGGAAAAGGCCAACCTCATCGTCTCCACCACCAGCAACAACCAGGCAATGAACGAAGCGATTCGCAGCGTGGCCGCCGACTACCTGAGCGGGCACGAACCCACACCGGAGCTGTTGAATCGCATCGAGGTGGCGATTCGGGCCTACGATCCCTGCCTCTCGTGCGCCACCCATGCGCTCGGCAAGATGCCCCTGGAGCTGGAGCTGTACGACGTCACGGGGAAGCAAATTGGGCGGTTGGCCAGGCATCACAACGGAGATAGCGAGAATATTGGAAGATAACGAACTCTGTTGCCTTGTCAGCCAGTAATGAAGAGCCCCTTGATTCCCAAGATCCCGGCACTGACCATTGAGCCGATGGCCAGCTCATTCCAGCGATCCCGCTTTTCGATATTGATGAATTCACAACCGTAGAAAAGAATGCCGAGATAGAACAGTAGTGCAATATTGGCATAGTCACCCATCGGGGTCTGAGAGAGAATCGCCAGCGAGATACCGGCAAAGACCAGGAGATAATCCATCGTGGTGGTGAAAAACTCGATTTTGCGCCGCTTGGGAGAGTAGATCATCGCCGTCACCAGGCCAATTGCCAGCACGATGAAAAAACCGATATCCGCAACCCTGGCCCATACCCCGCGTACCGGCGGGTATGTCACCTGCAGAAAGACCACGGTGGCGGCCACCACATAGACAAAGAATCGATGCGACAACGAATGGGGTGTGTCGTTGAAGATGAGCTCTGCCAGCATGGCCACGAAAACGAATGCGGCCAGGATCCCGATATCACGCGGTACTACCTCGAAGGCAAGGCTTGCCACCACCAGATAGACCGGCACCCCGAACTCGATCATCCGCCGCGGAAGCCAGACGAGTACCCCGGGAGGGCTGTAGGCAAGATCGGTCGCGCGGCGCTCCCTTACCCGCCGCTCAACCACTTTCCTTTGCCAGCTCCCCGTCTTTCGCCATCCGGAAAGATAGATCCGGCGAAGGGTCATCACCAGACCGACACAAAGAACCACATAGACCAGCAAGATCACGAAATCATTGGTGTAGGCCAGCATTCCCCCCATGAATACGAAGAGGGTCTGCAGCAGATACATGATCCCCACGGAACCATGCTGGGAGAAACCCAGATTCAAAATAAGATGGTGAAAATGGTCCTTGGAGGGCCGAAACATGCTGTCCCCCCGGCGCCGGCGCCGGAGCATCACCACCAGCAGATCCGCGATGGGCAGTCCCAGCAGCAGTAGCACCACGGCGGGCTGGATTTCCGTTTCGGGATTCTGCGTCAGCATGATGGCCAAGAAGCCCAAGGTGAAGCCAATGAACTGGCTCCCGGAATCACCCATGAACACATTGGCGGGGTGAGTGTTGTAGCGCAGGAAACCGAGAATACCGCCGACCGCCGCCACGGCAATGACGGCCACTTCGTGCCCGCCATCCAGATAGGCCAGCAGGCCGATGGCTCCAAGCGAGAGCAGCGCCTCCCCTCCAGCGAGACCATCCAGGCCATCTGAGGTGTTCAGCGCATTGGTCATTCCGGCCACGGCAAAGATCGCGAAGGGAATGGCAAGGTAGCTGGGCAGCTGAAAGGAGTCACCGAGGATTGGCAGTGTGGTGATCTGCATCCCCCCCCACAACGCCAGGGGGGTAATGGCCAGCAGCTGGCCGGCGAACTTCACGGCTGGAGAAAGATGGTGGCGGTCGTCCAGGGAACCGAACACCAGCAACGTCAGGGCACCGAAAAGATACCAGAAAACCGTCGGCGTCAGGGGCAGCCAGATGAGGACCGGAACCAGCATCCCGAGGACGATACCCCATCCACCAACCCGGGGTGTGGGAGTAACATGGACACGCCGCTCGTCCGGATAGTCGATCATCCCCAGCCTGGGTGCGAGACGCATCATCAGGGGGATCACGATGATGCTCACCATCACCGAGACAAAGAGGATAAGAAAATATTTCATGGACTTCCACTCCGCTGCGGAGTCGGGACTATCGTCTTACTTCAAAAAAGCAGCAACACAGCGGCTGTTTCGTTTTAATGCTGTTATTGTAGAAATCGAGAGCCGCTTATTAATCCGGCAACAATAGATATACCGTATTCATCCGCCGTGTGCCGGTCTGCGGCAAGGCCGGCCACCTCCAGATTCAATAACTATAATAACTATAGTAACCTTTCGACCTTTCGCGCGACTTGTTGAGTATTGCGCCGATAAAATTCATCTGTTGCAGCAGCTCACAGGAGTGGGTGATATCCTCCTCACGGCTCCTGCCCTCTTCTACCACCAGCATCGTCGCATCGACATAGGGGGCAAACGCCAGAACATCGGCCACCGCCAGCATGGGGGGAAGATCATAGATGATGTAACGCGAGTGATAACGCTGCTTCAGCTCCTTGACCAGTTTCTCCATCTGGGGAGAGGTCAGCAGCTCGGCAGAATCGCTTCTGGGTCTTCCCGCAGGCAGCACCACGAAACGTCCGATTCCCGGGTTGATCAGCATCCTTTCCAGCGGAACCCCTCTGGTCAGATAGTCGCTCAAGCCATATTTCGGCGTGAGTCCCAGATAGGAGTGTATGGAGGGGCGACGCAGGTCGGCATCCACCAGCAGAACTGTCTTGTTCACTTCCATTGCGATGCTGAGCGCAAGATTGACCGAGGTCAGGCTCTTTCCCGCCCCGGGGGTCGGGCTGGTGATCGCCAAGGTATTGGCGTTGTCCATCTCCCGTAATCTGTGCAGGACCCGGGTACGTAACAGCTTGTATGCGTTGACCCACGGCTCCTCCGGTGAACCCGCCAGAACCCGGTTCTGGCGCAGCGTCTCCATGGGAACCTTGACCACTTTCGTTTGTGTATAGACGAGAGAGGTGCGTTTTTTGGGCTTCTGTCTTTTGGCGGTTTTCAGTCGCTCCTGCTCCTTCCTTACAACCGGCGGAACTCCCTTCCCTCCTCTGCTTGAAGGGGGGGCCGGTTCACCCTGCAATGCCTCTTTTACCAACTGCTCGATACGTTCAGTGCTCAACCTCTCTCCCCCCTTCCCCTTACATTCCAATGTTACGCATCGCCGAAAACCACAGGACATCCAGTGGCCTCCAGAAGAAATGGACCGCCGCGATGAGCAACACCATACCGATCACGGCAGAGCTGGCTACCAGGATCCTGATCTTGCGCTGATGCTGAAGATCCTCTTCTGTCTCAATATAGGGTATCACGGCCAGTGGCGGTTCCTTCAGGATGGTGGCCAAGTGATGGCGCCCAAAAACCCCCTTGTTTATTGTCTCCGCAACCGCAGCGTAGGCTATACTGGCAGCCATTGCAAATATCAAGCCCAGAAACACAATGGCCACGCGATTGGGCTTGATCGGCTTCTCGGGAAGCAAGGCCGGCTCGAGCAACGTGAAGCGCTCCGCCTTGCTCTCCTTCTCCAGATCCTGTGACAGCTTGGCATCCATCAATTTTTGCGCAATATCCTGCAGTCGCAAAACGATGTTGTTCTTGTCCCGCACCAGATTGGTATATTCCCGCTCCACCTCCGGGGAAAGGGCCATGCTTCTTTCATAGTTGGCCAGTTGTGCCTTCAGCTCCCTGCGCTGGACCTGGAGAGAGGCAATCTCGCTGTTGACCGCCTTGAGCTGCGACTGCAGGGTAACGAATGCGGGATTGTCAGCAGGCCCCGTGTCGCCACCCCAACGGTTACCACGCCTGACGGGTGGGGATTGCGCCAAGTCCGCCTTCAGATTGGCGATGCGGCGTTTGAGCTTGATAACGTCCGGATGCTCTTCGGAATACTTGTTACGTGCCTCGGTATACTCCGCCTGAAGTCGCTCGAGTTCCACCTCCCTGGGATCCCTCCCTCCGAGGCCAACCCCCTGCTGCTCGAGAGCAGCGATCTCCCGCCGCAGCCGTTTAACATCCGGATGGTTGGCGCCATACTTGGCTGAGACCCGCGCATACTCGCTGCGCAGCATTCGTAACCGCTCGGCATCATCCAGCACCATACGCCCGTCGGTGGAAACGATCGGCGCACTGGGTTTAACCACTGCCAGTTGCCCTTCCAGATAGTACTGCCGCTCCTTTAGGGAACGGAGCTGTCGGTCGATATCCGAGATCTCCTGCCGGGTGCGTTCGGCCAGCTGGATATTCATCTGCGAAAACTCGGGCAAGGCAGTAGCATGTCTGGCCTTGAAATCGGCGATCTTTTCTTCCAGCTGAGCGAGCTGTTTCCTCAGCCGTTTCTCCTCGGAGGCGAGAAACTCCGTGGTCTCGGCCGCCTTTTTCGTACGTCGCTTGATGTTCTCGGAGAGATAGAGTGACACCAGATCACTGGCCACCCGCTGGGCAACCTCAGGATTCCCGGCGTCGAAGGAGACGGTAAAGGCGATGGTGGCCTCGGTAGGACGACCACTGCGAGGGTCAATCACCTCGGCACTGAGCATATCCAGGCTGATGGCCTTGCGCATCTTGCCGATGATGGTCTCTACCGGGACCCGCCCCCTTTGTTCGGCGAACAGGTTGTGCCTGTCGATGAGCTTCAGCAGGTTGGAACGGGTCATCACCTCCCGATTGATCACCTCGATTCGTTGCGCCGCATAACTGGTCACAGTGGACTGAACCAGCTCTCTTGGAATGTCCTGATCCTCGATGAGGATGGTGGCCGTAGAACGGTAGACCGGAGGCAAAATCAGCGCAATTGCCACCGCCAGCAGAAACACGGCTGCCATGATCCCCAACATGGGCCATTTTCTGCGCTGCCATATGTCCAGATAGTCCTGAAGGCTCTTGCCGCTTTCCTCTTCCTCGTAGTCCACTTTTGATCAACCTGTACTTGAATTGACAGTTTCGTTCTCAACTTCGTAACTCGAAACAACCGAAGGAGCACAACCCCCGCTATGGGTGACCAATACAGCGTCGCCAAGCCCGTCCAAGAATGGTTTTATCGCACCCGGAACCTTCGCAACGCCATACGAATGTCCCTTCTTCCGGGAACCTTGCTGGTAACTTACGAAGCTGACTCGTCTTTTCAGCCCTCTGCACTTGGTCGGTCTGAAACACGCAACAAATAGGGAACGACGATTCAGCTCTGCTATTCGGCCAGTGCAGAACAAACTTTATTATAACCCCCCGGTTCTACGCCTGATTTTCGCCACTTTCTCGAGCAAAGGCCATCTCTCCACGTCATCGCAACGATGGATTTCAGAACCAGTCCGGGTAGCCACCTTTATTTTAGCATTTACTCAATTACCGGACTCTATCAGCAGGCGATAGAGAGATCAAGCAACATTAGCCGGCGGACCCACCGGATCCTCACGCCCACACAATCATCGCTGCCCTTCAGGGTCTCGCGTCAATTTTCTGGCAAAAATGGTTCCCGTCCGCCTTTCCGGGGACATCCCTCGAAGAGATGGCCCCGGAGGGACTCACTTCTCTTCCTTCTCCGGAGTGCCCGCTGCAGCGAGCTTTTCGGTCGGAAGGACCGGGACAGCTGGTGAAGTAATCCCCCCTTCCGGGGAAGAGGCACCAGCCCTTACTGCTCCTTTCCCTGCGGCGGGTAGTCTGGGTTTCTCCACCGACTCCGGATTTGGCAGCGCCTCAGGTGACGCCGCACTATCCGACCCGACCGTGGCAGGCCCCTTTGGCCTGGCAGTTCTGGAGCGGGACCTCGGTCTTGGAGTTTTCCTTTCCCCGACTTCACCGCGAGCAGCTTCGCCGGCATCGGCACTGCCGGAATCCGGAACATCGGCCTGCCGCGGGGAGCTCTCCCTGGCTTCGGCCTTTCTTTCCCCGCGCACCTTGCCCGGTTCCAGCGTTTCGCTCACCGCACCCCCTTTTTCCTCCCTGGCGGAAGATGCGGATGTACGCCCTTTCCCGGAAACAGGCGCACCACTGTCTTCTGTAGGAGCGGAAATCTCCTTCTCTTTGTCTCCGGAAACCCGGCTCTTCGAAGATTCACTGATGGCACGCCGGCCTGGTTTCTTCTCCTCTTGTCCTGGTGATGATGCCCCGGGCTTTCCGGCTTCCGTGGCTGAAGCCGCCGCGGAACGGGATTGTGGAGGCTTCTCCTTCTCTAATGGCACTGACTGCTTCTGCTGCTCGCTGCTGCTGCCATTCCCATTCTTCTCGATCCGATTCTCCTGGGCGGCTGCCGAGCGCCGCCGGCGGCCGCCTCGCCGCCCGCCACGAGAAGAACGACCGCTCTTCTGTGCCTGTTCCGTCTCCTTGGCTGTTCCCGCCTTCTCTTCCTTCCCGGCTGCCGTAGATGCCTTGTCCGACTGTTTCTTCCGCTCTCCTCCGTTTTTCCTGCCGTTCCGCCCCGAGCCACGGCTCCTGGATGCCGAGCCACGTCGTTTCGTCTGGCCACCAGGCGTGGATGCCGGCGTGTCCTCCTGCACCTTTGCTGACCGGGATTCTGTCTGGCCAGCTTCGAAGCCTTCATCGGAGATCACGCTGGTCAACAGTGAAAAGAGCCGCTTGATGGGACCAGGCTTGCCCCCTTCTGCACGTTGCACTCCGGTGTCTCGCTGCCTTAGCGCTGGTGGAACCACCGCCTTGACAGCGGGCTGCTCCGCGACGGGAGCCTGGAACGAGGCGATGGTCTCGGACAGGCGGGCCTTGCTATCGCTCTTCTCCGCCAACCGATAGCTCGGCTTTCCTCCAGTCGCCTGGCGCGCCTCGTCGATCCGCAAGCGGGTAACCTCATAGTGCGGGGTCACCAGCTGCTCATTGGGGATCAGGGTAACGGTAATTCCCAGCCGTTCCTCGATACCGCTGATGATCTGTCGCTTCTCATTGAGGAGGAAGGTGGCCACCTCTACGGGAAGCTGGGCGATCACCCGCCCGGTCTTCTCTTTCATCGCCTCTTCCTCGATGATTCTCAGGATGGAGAGCGACAGGGATTCCACGCTACGAATGGTGCCTTGTCCACGACACTGGGGACAGACCACCTGGCTGGACTCACCCAATGAGGGGCGCAGCCGTTGCCGTGACATTTCCAGCAGCCCGAAACGGGAGATGCGCCCCACTTGCACCCGGGCTCGATCCATCTTCAAGGACTCTTTGAGACGCGCCTCCACCTCCCGCTGGTTGCGACTCGAGTTCATGTCGATGAAATCGATCACAACGAGCCCTCCCAGATCGCGCAGCCGCAGCTGCCTGGCAATCTCCTCGGCAGCCTCCAGATTGGTATTCAGCGCCGTCTCTTCGATATCTCCCCCTTTGGTCGCCCTGGCCGAGTTGATATCGATGGAGACCAGCGCCTCGGTGTGATCGATGACGATCGATCCCCCGGAGGGTAACCGAACCTCACGCTGGAAGGCAGACTCGATCTGACTCTCTACCCGGTAGCGGCTGAACAGCGGAACGGGATCCTGATAGAGCTTCACCTTGTGCAGATTGTGCGGCATCACCTGCTGCACGAACTCCCGTGCCTGCTCATAGATCTGGGGCTCATCGATGAGGATCTCGGCGATGTCCGGGCGCATGTAGTCCCGAATCGCCCTTATGATGACATTGCTCTCCTGATAGATCAGAAATGGGGCCGGGCGCTCCTTTCCGGCCTTCTCGATGGAGTGCCAAAGATTGACCAGATAATCCAGGTCCCACTGCAGCTCTTCGACGCTCTTGCCGACACCTGCGGTTCGAACGATCAATCCCATGTCGTCCGGGACGATCAACTCGCTGAGGATCTGGCGAAGCTCGTTACGGGTCTCCCCCTCTATTCGTCGGGAAACCCCGCCGGCGCGCGGGTTATTGGGCATGAGAACCAGATAGCGCCCGGCCAGACTGATGAAGGTGGTCAACGCGGCCCCCTTGTTGCCGCGCTCTTCCTTGTCCACCTGGACGATCAGCTCCTGCCCTTCCTTCAGCACATCCTTGATCTGAACCCGCCCACCGCCTTCCGGGGTGGTGGTGAAGTAACTGCGGGAAATCTCTTTCAGTGGAAGGAAACCGTGCCGCTCGGCGCCATAATCGACGAACGCAGCCTCCAGGCTGGGTTCGATACGGGTGATTTTCCCCTTGTAGATGTTGGATTTCTTCTGTTCGCGAGTGGTGGTCTCGATATCCAGATCATAGAGGCGCTGGCCATCCACCAGCGCCACACGCAACTCTTCTGGCTGAGTTGCGTTGAACAACATTCTCTTCATGCTTGTTTTTCTCAGCACGCCCCCCGCTCACCGAAGAAATCACGGGAGCACTGTGCCAAGGCCCTTGCGCCCTGAGCTTTCCATGGCAACAGGCAACCAGTGGAACGGTCTGCCGCGTCTCTGACAGAGCAGCGGGCGACAAAACGCCCTTTTCCGCTCTATCATGCTCTTTCGACAGAACCTACCCAGGTATGGCGACCGAACGGATTGAATGACAACCCTCTACGCCGCCAGCATATCGAAACAATCGATCTCTCATCCGAATCCACGCCTGGGAGCGGGGATCCCTATGCATCGAGCCCTGACCAGCTCCGCTCTACCGATTCGTCGAAACGGGAGCGTGCACTGCTGGATCGCTCATGACGGGCCGAGCGAAAAAAGCCCTTGGGAGTTTACTGACAGAATCTTGAACCTCTCACGCCCCGACCCCGACCCGGCGCCTCGACGCAATCATGTTCAACCTGTTACGGGTAACTCCTCCGACATCCGGCCCTTGCCGGACGCCAACGAAAACCTTATCCGTGATATTCTCAACCATCATACATGATGGTAGCGTGAGATTATAACAGCTCACTTTAACTACAGCAATCATGTAATAAACTGATATCATTAGCGGATGAGACCATCCAACACCGACTTTTCCCGCCCGCAGCAGATTGCCATCGGCAATGAGAACGAGGGTCAGCGAATCGACAACTTCCTCATCAGCAGGCTGAAAGGGGTGCCGAAGAGCCGCATCTATCGCATTCTGCGCAAGGGCGAGGTGCGCATCAACAAAGGGCGGATCCGCCCGAACTATCGCCTGAAAGAGGGTGACGTCATCCGTATTCCCCCGATACGGGTTGCCGAAACCCCCTTTTCGGGACCACCACCCGCCCTGCTGGCAAGACGACTGGCGGACACCATCCTGTACGAAGACGATGAACTGCTGGTGATCGACAAACCATCCGGCATCGCGGTACACGGCGGCAGTGGAGTCAGCCGGGGTGTCATCGAAACCTTGCGGGCAATGCGTCCGGAGGCCCGCTTCCTGGAATTGGTTCACCGTCTGGACCGGGACACATCCGGGTGCCTGATGATCGCCAAGAAGCGCAGCGCACTGCGCGCGCTGCACGAGCTGCTGCGCAACGACCACATCGACAAGCGCTACCTGGCGCTGGTGAAGGGGAAATGGAAAGGGGGGGAAAGACGGGTGAAGGCCCCGTTGCACAAGAACACGCTGGCATCCGGGGAACGTATCGTCCGGGTGGAGCCGGGGGGCAAATCGGCGGTCACCGTGTTCAGGCCGGTCCGGCGCTATCCGCAGGCGACGCTCGTCGAGGCCACCCTGCTCACCGGACGCACCCATCAGATCCGGGTCCATGCCGCACATATCGGACATCCCATCGCCGGAGACGAGAAATATGGTTCCGCTCCGTTCAACCGGGAGATGCGGGAGCTGGGACTGTCGCGGCTCTTTCTGCACGCCCGATCGCTTTGTTTCCGGTTGCGGGAAGAAAGTGACACCCTCCAACTGGAGGCACCGCTTCCCGGCGAACTGGAACGGCTGTTGAAGGACCTCGGCAAGGCCACCGGGAAAAGATGAACTATCAACTGCTGATATTCGACTGGGACGGTACCTTGATGGATTCCGAAGCTCGGATCGTGGCTTGCATGGAAGCCGCCTGCACCGACCTGAAACTGCCACGGCCGGGAAAGGTGGCTGTCCGCAACATCATCGGACTGGGGCTGGAGGAGGCCGTCCACGCACTCTTCCCGAACGAGCACCCGGCCACACACCGGCGGCTGGTGGAGCGTTACCGGCATCACTTCCTGGTTGCCG
>WFNS01000253.1 GCA_015488495.1 Gammaproteobacteria bacterium
ATGCACGATACCCTGCAGTACATGAGCAAGGACCCCATCCATCGTCACTACCATCACGATCAACTCACCTTCGGGCTGCTCTACGCCTTCACCGAGAACTTCATGCTCCCCTTCTCCCACGACGAGGTGGTGCATGGCAAGGGCTCGATGCTCAACAAGATGCCCGGCGACGAGTGGCAGCGCTTCGCCAACCTGCGCCTGCTCTACACCTACATGTACAGCTATCCGGGCAAGAAGCTGCTGTTCATGGGCAACGAATTCGGACAGGGAGTAGAGTGGAATTTCGCCCACGCTCTGGACTGGTACGTGCTCGACTTTCCCCTCCATCAGGGGGTCAGGAAGCTGGTCGGCGATCTGAACCGCTGCTACCGTGACGTCCCGGCCCTTCACCGCTACGACTTCGAACAGCAGGGATTCGAATGGCTGGACTGTCATGACTCCGACCAATCGGTGCTCAGCTATCTGCGCAAGGAGGAACATGGCTTCGCCGTGGTGGTGCTCAACTTCACCCCGGTGGTACGCCACAACTACCGCGTGGGAGTCCCCGTGCCGGGTTACTACCGGGAGCTGCTCAACTCGGACTCCGCCCATTACGGCGGCAGCAATATCGGTAACGGAGGGGGCGTTGGCAGCGTTCCCATCCCCTGGATGGGTCAGCCACACTCCATCGAACTGGTGTTGCCACCCCTCGCCGGCGTAATACTCCAGCTGGCCTGAGCAATATAATCGATGACCAACGCATGAGGGACGGAGGAAGAGGCTCCGCGCCGGGAACTGCGCGCAAAGAACAACGATGACAAAAACCGAACAACCTTCATACAAGATACTGTTTGCCTCGAGCGAGGCCTATCCCCTGATCAAGACCGGGGGACTGGGGGATGTCTCCGGCAGCCTGCCGCTCGCTCTCCGGGAACTGCGACAGGATGTTCGCCTGGTGCTGCCTGCCTACCAGGAGGTTCTGCGGCAAAAGGGGAAGATCAGAACCGTTGCCCATCTCACACTCCCACCCGGACGAGTCAGGATCCTGGAGCGGTTGCTACCGGGGAGCCGGCTCAAGGTATGGCTGGTGGACTGCCCGCCATTCTTCGACCGTCCGGGCAATCCGTACCAGGGACCCAACGGCCTTCCCTGGCCTGACAACGCCGAACGCTTCTCCCTCTTCTGCCACGCCGTCTGCGCACTCGCCCTGGATCAGGCCGGGCTGGATTGGCGACCCGATCTGGTTCACTGCAACGACTGGCAGACCGGCCTGGTCCCTGCCCTCCTCTCCCGGCACCCGGAACGTCCTGCCACGCTGTTCACCATCCACAACCTCGCCTATCAGGGACTGTTTCCGGAAGAGACCTTCGCGGCTCTCAACCTGCCCTGGGCCTTCTGGTCTCCCCAGGCGCTGGAATTCTATGGGCAAGTCTCCTTCATCAAGGGGGGGCTGGTGTTCGCCGAT
Source organism: Gammaproteobacteria bacterium (assembly GCA_015488495.1). Lineage (GTDB taxonomy): Bacteria > Pseudomonadota > Gammaproteobacteria > Thiohalospirales > Thiohalospiraceae > DRMK01. The sequence continues at coordinate 1,445 of WFNS01000253.1, forward strand.
CGAATCAACACCGTCAGTCCCACCTACGCCCAAGAGATCCAGACCCCCGAGTTCGGTTGCGGACTGGAGGGACTGCTCCACCATCGCCGGGAACAGCTGAGCGGGATCCTGAACGGCATCGACAAGGGCTGGAATCCCGCCCGTGATCCCGCGCTGCCCAGAAACTACAGTTCACGCAACCTCTCTGCCAAGCAGGACAACAAGCGTGCCCTGCTACAGGAGGTCGGACTGCCGTCCAGGAAAGGGCTCCCCCTGCTGGCCTTCATTGGCAGACTGGTGGAACAGAAAGGGATCGACCTGCTGTTGGAGATCCTGCCCCGGCTGAAGGAGCTGCCCGCCCAGATCCTGTTTCTGGGCAGCGGAGAGAAGCGCTACGAAGATGCGCTGCAGCGCCTGGCCCGACGATATCCTAGCTGGATTGCAGCGCGCATCGGTTTCGACGAACCGCTCGCACATCGCATCGAGGGAGGGGCCGATATCTTCTTGATGCCCTCCCGCTTCGAACCCTGCGGGCTCAACCAGATGTACAGCCTGCACTACGGCACCCCTCCGGTGGTGCACCGCGTAGGCGGGCTGGCGGATACCGTGGTGGATACCACGCCGGCCACCCTGCGTGACGGGACTGCTACGGGGGTGGTGTTCGATCGGCCGGACAGTGCAACCCTGATGGAGGCGATCAAACGTGCGCTCCTGCTCTACCAACAGCGGGAGAGCTGGCAAGCGCTGCAGCGGCACGGGATGCGCCAGGACTTCTCCTGGCGCCGCAGCGCACGCAGCTATCTGGCACTCTATCGGCAGACCCTGTCGGAGTAACCGCCTCGGATCGCCCCGCGGATGCCAGGGACTGGTCAGGCAATTACGTCTTGAACCTCAGCGCCTCTTACTGGCGCTTCCCAGACAATCCTCCCGCCAGAGACAGTCCGGCTGATCACAGATACCTGCTGCCGCCGTTCCGAAACAGGGGAAATTCCCTTCGCTGGTCTGGATGCGGCGAATGATCTCCGCCTTGGTCACCCGCGACGTCTTGACGCCCCAATCTTTGGCAATCTTGCGAACCTCTTGCATCTTCATTGCTACAACAGCTCCCTGAATTATTTGTTCGAAATATCGCAATATCGAATAAATACTAATATTCTTTAGGCAAGCTCTGCTTTATTCAGAGCCTCCACAGCCCATGAACGGGCTACATGCAGATCGGCGACACGAGCCGGTTGGTTTGACAAAGGCAGTTGGAAACCGCCTTCTCACCCGCCGTGGCTGAAAAAATCCAAGGATGGATTTTTCAACATCCTGCTAAACCTTCGGCCCTAGCGGCCGAAGAGTAATGAAGTTTCGATTCTGCTATTACAGGAATCTTACCAAATAAGGAGTTATGAAAATATGAAAATCGCACTAATCGGTCTGGGTAAGATGGGTGCCAACATGGCCCGCCGTCTCTGTCGGGGAGGTATCGAGGTGGTCGGTTTCAACCGTTCCCGCCCGATCATGGAACAGCTCGCCCAGGAGGAAGGGATGATCCCTGCCGACGACCTGGCCGATGCAGTGCAGCGGCTCCCCTCCCCGCGGGTGGTCTGGCTGATGCTGCCCAGTGGCAAACCCACGGAGGAGACCCTGACGGAGCTGCTCTCCCTGCTGGGGAAAGGGGACATCGTGGTAGAAGGGGGCAACTCCAACTATCACGACACCCAACGCCGTGGCGCGATGCTGGCCGAGCATGGCATCGGCTACGTGGACTCGGGAACCTCCGGCGGCATCTGGGGCCTGAAAGAGGGATACTGCCTGATGGTAGGCGGAGAAAAGGAGCACGTCGCTGCCGTGGAGCCCATCCTGAAGACCCTTGCCCCCGCCCCGGATCGCGGCTGGGCCCATGTGGGTCCGGTGGGCGCCGGACACTTCACCAAGATGATCCACAACGGTATCGAATACGGCATGATGCAGGCCTACGCCGAAGGTTTCGCCCTGCTGCGGGGCAAGGAGGAATTCTCACTGGATCTGGCACAGATCACCGAGCTGTGGCGCCACGGCTCAGTGGTGCGCAGCTGGCTGCTGGACCTCACCGCCGACTTCATGCAAAAAGACCAGGATCTGGATGCGATCGAACCCTATGTGGCCGACTCCGGTGAAGGACGCTGGACCGTCAAGGAGTCGGTGGACCAGGGGGTCGCCGCGCCGGTTCTCACCCTGGCGCTCCAGATGCGCTTCGCCAGTCAGGACGAATACGGCTATGGCAACCGGGTGCTCGCCATGATGCGCAACGCCTTCGGCGGCCACTTCGTGGAAACCAAGGACAAACCGTAATGATAGAACCCTGCACCTTCGTAATCTTCGGCGCTACGGGAAACCTGGCGCGGGTCAAGCTACTGCCGGCGCTCTACCATCTGGAGCAGGCCAACCGCCTGCCCGAAGGGATGGCCATTCTGGGTTTCGGGCGGCGTGACTGGAGCCGGGAGGAGTGGAGCAGGCAGGTCGAGGAGACCCTCGAACCCCGCGTGAGAGGAAAATTCGATCAGGAGGCTTTCAACCGACTGAGCCGACGCCTCCATTTCTGCAACGGTGATCTGGGGGATGTCGAATCGTTTCGACACTTGGCCGGGATGATCGATACCAATCCCGAGCTGCCCAGAAACATCGCCTTCTACATGGCCATCAGTCCGGCCGACTACAAGACTACCGCCCGCAACCTCGCAGCCGCCGGACTCAACGAGGAGAAAGGGGGTTGGCGCCGCCTGGTGGTGGAAAAACCCTTTGGCTACGACCTGGAGAGCGCGCAAATCCTCGATAGCTGCCTGCACCGTCACTTTTCGGAACGGCAGATCTATCGGATCGACCACTACCTGGGGAAGGCGATGGTGCAGAACGTACTGGTATTCCGCTTCGCCAACCTGATGCTGGAGCCACTCTGGAACCGCAACTACATCGACCACGTCCAGATCACCCATTCCGAGAGCCTGGGGATCGCCGGCCGCGCCCACTACTACGATGGCGCCGGCGCACTGCGGGACATGGTGCAGAGCCACCTGTTGCAGATGCTGGCGCTGGTGGCGATGGAGCCACCCGCCTATCTGGATGCGGAGTCCCTGCGCGACGAGAAGGTCAAGGCGCTGAAATCGATCCGTCCCATTCCCCGAAATGCGGTCAATGCCCACGCCTATCGGGCGCAGTACGGCCGCGGGATGGTGGATGGCAAGGAGGTACCAGGTTATCTGGAGGAAGAAGGCATCCCGGAAAACAGCACCACGGAGACCTACGCCTCGCTGAAGCTGTACATCGACAACTGGCGCTGGCGCGGCGTCCCCTTCTACCTGCGCACCGGGAAACGCATGGCCAAAAACAGCTCGGTGATTGCCATCCGCTTCAAGAATCCGCCTCAGCAGCTGTTTCGCAAGACCAGTATCGAAAAGCTGGAGCCCAACTGGATTCTGCTCAGCATCCAGCCCATGGAGTGTCTGCGCATCGAGCTGCAGGTGAAAGAACCCGGGCTGGAGATCCGCTCCCACACCACCCAGCTGGACGCCAGCTATTGTGGCCTGAGCAGTTATCAGATCGACGCCTATGAGGCGCTGCTGCTGGATGTGATGGAGGGAGACCAATCCCTGTTCCTGCGTTACGACGAGATCTGTACCGCCTGGAAAGTGGTGGATCCCATCATCCAGGCCTGGTCCACGGAACGGGACTTCATCCACACCTATCCCGCCGGCACCTGGGGACCGAACGACTGCCAGCGCATCTTCGACAACGAGGATCACTACTGGCGCAATACCTTCTCCAACGAGGAGCCTTGAAGAGGCTCTCCCAAATCGAGGGGAACGAACGGGGAAAAGGGGTGGACATGCCAGAATCCACACCCATCCTGCCAGTGGAGGCAGGATGGGAAAAGCGGAGCGTGTCCTTCCCGCAAGCTGTCGGTCTCATGACTCACCTCCTGGGCGAGAATGAAGCCAGACACAATCCATGTACCCCACATCCGGACAATCTATGTATTCCGGTTAGCCCCGTAACAGTGTTGCCCCGGCAACCAAGCTGCCGGGGCAATAATATGTCGCATTCAGCCGTTGCATGCCGGTGGCGCTTCGTATAGCATTACCCGCCAACAACAAAAACAAACCACACCCCCAAGAGCTCCATCAGATGCAACCCGTGGCAGTTACACGACAATCAGTTCATGTGTGGAATAACAGGAATACTCAATCTTCGGGCCCTGCCGCCTCCGTCGAGAGAAGAGCTGGAGCCCATGATCACCCGTCTGCACCACAGGGGCCCCGACGGCTACGGCTATTATCACGATGAACATGCCGGTCTGGCCCATGCGCGGCTGAGCATCATCGACCTGGAGGGGGGCGATCAGCCCATCCACAACGAGGATGGCTCCATCCAGGTGGTCTTCAACGGAGAGATCTTCAACTATATCGAGCTGCGTCAGCAACTCGAGCCGTTGGGTCACCGCTTCTACACCCGTTCGGACACGGAGGTCATCGTCCATCTCTATGAGCAGTACGGCGACCGCTTCGTCGAACACCTGAACGGTCAGTTCGCCATCGCCCTGTGGGACAAGCCGAAACGTCGCCTGGTGCTGGCCCGCGATCGCACGGGCATCCGCCCCCTGTTCTATTCCGTCACCGGCGATCGGCTGTTTTTTGCCTCCGAGGTGAAGGCGTTGTTCGCCCATCCGGCACTACGACGAGGGCTGGACATCGAGGCACTGGGGGAGATCTTCACCTACTGGGCTCCCCTCCCCTCCCATTGTATCTTCGAAGGGATCGAAGCCCTGCCACCCGGCCATCTGATGACCGTGGAAGAGGGGCGACTCGATG
>WFNS01000254.1 GCA_015488495.1 Gammaproteobacteria bacterium
ACTCCCGCCCAGGAAGGCAATCTGGAACGTCTGTTCGATTGCCGGGTACTGGACCGCACGACTCTGATCCTCGATATCTTCGCCCAGAGGGCGCGTTCTCACGAAGGCAAACTTCAGGTTGAGCTGGCGCAGCTGCGCCACATGTCCACGCAGTCCGATACCCCCTTTCTGGCGTTCCAGATGGGTCCAGCCCCTGACCAGGCGCGTGGACATGTGGCGCAGCTGCGCCAGCTCAACCTGGAGCTTGCCCTCGTGAGAACGCGCCCTCTGGGCAAAGATATCGAGGATCAGGGTCGTGCGGTCCAGTACCCGGCAATTGAACAGACGTTCCAGATTGCGTTCCTGGGCGGGAGTCAGGGCATGGTTGAACAGCACCACGTCCACAGGACTTTCCGTCTCGATGGCCTGCCGAATCTGCTCCGCCTTGCCCTTACCGATGAAGTATTTCGGATCGGGAGTGCGACGGCTACCGGTAATCACCGCCACCGGCTCGACACCGGCTGCCCTGACCAGCTCCTGAAACTCCGTCAGGCCTTCCCGTTGTAATTCATCGGGGAATTCAAGGTGAACCAGAATCGCCCGTTCACCCGCGTCGGGACGCTCGAACAAGCGCTGGCGCCTCAGGAGTTGCCGGGCATGGCTCCTCCCTCGTCAGAAGGTGCCACCGGCAACCGCACGTTTCGCGCAGGAACCACGGTGGAGATGGCATGCTTGTACACCATCTGGTTGACGGTGTTCTTCAGCAAGACGACGAACTGATCGAACGACTCAATCTGCCCCTGCAGCTTTATGCCATTGACCAGATAGATGGAAACAGGTACCCGCTCCTTGCGTAGAGCGTTCAAGTAAGGATCTTGTAATGCTTGGCCTTTCGCCATGCGAATACTCCTTTTTGTTATCATGTTCAGTAAAGTTAGTTCAAAGTTCTCCAGCCGCCAGTCAAAAACAGCCAACTGTCCCTGTAAAATTGCCAGTATAGCATATTCAATTTACAGGCAACCCCTTCCCTGCCAGCAGTTTCAGCAGCGCGGAAAAGATCTCCGCATCCGGAAACTCGATCCGGCAGACATCCTCTTCCGCACGCAACCAGGTCATCTGTCGTTTGGCCAGTTGACGGGTAGCGATGATGGCCCGGTGTACCATCGTATGATAGTCGTACTCCCCGGAAAGATACTGCCACACCTGACGATATCCGACCGCGCGCATGGCGGGAAGTTCTGGGGAGAGATCGCCACGTTCGAACAACCCTCTCACCTCGTCGACGAGCCCCTGCTCCAGCATGGCGTGAAAACGCCGTTCGATGCGCTCATGGAGCACCGCTCTCTGGCGTGGCAGCAGACCCACTTTCATCAGACGGAAAGGAAGCTCCTCCCGCTGCTGGAGATGAAAATGGTCACTCAGACTGCGCCCGGTCAGCTCGTAGACCTCCAGCGCCCGCTGAATCCGCTGCGGATCGTTGGGATGGATCCGGCTCGCCGCCTCGGGATCCACCTCCCGCAGGCGGGCATGCATTGCGGCCCAGCCCCATCGTTCCGCCTCCGCGTCCAGCCGCCGTCTCACTTCCGGGTCAGCCGCCGGCAGCAGCGAAACCCCCTGCTGCAGGGCCCGAAAATATAACATGGTTCCCCCCACCAGCAAGGGGATCCTGCCGGTGGAACTGATCTTCGTCATCTCCCGCAGCGCATCTTCCCGGAAACGGGCGGCAGAATAGGGCTCGGATGGGTCGCAGATGTCGATCAGCCGGTGTGGAATCCGCCGCAGGGTCTCTCTGTCCGGCTTGGCGGTACCAATGTCCATGCCACGATAGACCTGGGCCGAATCCACACTGATGATCTCACAGGGAAGCAGCTCCACCAGGCGCATCGCCAGTTCGGTCTTGCCCGAGGCGGTAGGTCCCATCAAAAAGATGGCAGGAGGCCGCTTTTCAGTCATGAAAGGGGAGAGGCTGGCCATCGACGGGCAGCGCAAACCGCTCCGGATAGGTGACACGCATCAGGTAGAGGCCGGATGGCGGCGCGGTCACCCCCCCCAATCTGCGCTCCCGACTTTCGAGCACATCCCGTGCCCACTCCGGTGGATGCTTGCCCGCTCCAATGGCCATCAACACGCCGGCGATGTTGCGCACCATGTGGTGCAGAAAGCCGTTGGCCTCGATGTCGATATAGACCATCTCCTGCCGACGACTCACCTCGAGGAGGTGGATGGTCCTCACCGGACTGTGGGCCTGACAGGCAGTCGCCCGATAGGCGTTGAAATCGTGTTCGCCAAGCAGGTACCCCGCCGCCTCCTGCATCCGCCCCTCATCCAGCGGTCGATACTCCCAGGTGGTCCGCTTGGCCAGGAAGGTGGGACGAACGGCACGATTGAAGATCACATAGCGATAACGACGCCGAAGTGCACTGAAGCGGGCATGAAAGAGCTCCGGTACCGGCCTCGCCCACAGGACAACCACCTCCTTCGGCAGATTGGCGTTGGCACCGAAGACCCAGGAGCGTTCGCTTCGCCGGGCCGGGGTATCGAAATGGATCACCTGCCCGGAGGCGTGGACCCCGGTATCCGTGCGCCCGGCGCAGAAGATCCGCACCGGATGATCGGCCACCTTCGACAGGGCATGCTCCACCGCACCCTGCACGGTACGCTGCCCGGGTTGGCTCTGCCAGCCGGCGAATCCACTACCGTCATACTCCACACCCAATGCCAGTCGCATCTCAGAAGTCGATGTGGGGAACACCCCCAAACAACAGAAGCAGCATCAGAGGGAAAACCCATTGATAGGGGGGCGGTCGCTCCCGATCCACCAGACGGACGGAGCGCAGGGGGGTGGTTTCCGCCCGGTCGACCACCGCGCGGAACAGCTCCGCCACCGCATGGGCGATTCGGGAAACACCTTTTTTCTCTCCGTTGGAGAACTCTGCCATCTTCAGACTCAGCAACAGTTGGATCTCCTCCACACTCTCCAGGATCAGCACCAGGCGCAGTGCCAACCGATCGCGATCGAAACCGAAAAGCCGTAACGGAGCGGCGAGCCAGCGAATGGCCGTGACCAACTCCTCCCGGGAGGTGGTCTGCAACAACACCCCGACCTGCGCAACGATGAGCATCAGGGCCGCCACCCGCAAGCCCCCATCCACAACCCCCTCCCGAGTTGGAGAAAAGCTCTCCAAGAACGGCAGCAACGGCGTTCCCGGAGTGAACCACAGATAGGTTATCAGAATGGAGATGAACAGCCAGCGCATGCGACGCAGCATACGCCACAGTGGCGACAGTTCGAAACGGCCCCCCCAGAGCCAGAAGGAGAGCACCATCAGCAACCCGACGGCGATCCCGTGCAACTGCGCACGGGTGAGGAACAGGGCCACAATCAGAAAACTGACCACCTTGATGACAGGGTGCATCCGGGGAAAGAGACCGGCTCCGTAATCGGGTTCAGTCACCGCTCTCTCCCTTCCTCTGCTCCGTAACGAAAAGGGGCCGCACATGCGGCCCTTCTCGCGATACGAAACACATTTCCTGCAGGAGAATCAACCACCCAACTGGGCAAGAAGTTCGTCGGCCTCCTCTTTCTGCGCCTGATCCCCTTCCTGCTTCACCTCATCGAGCATGCTTCGCGCAGCCTCCTTGTCACCCATGTCGATATAGGCCCTGGCCAGGTCCAGCTTGGTACCGATCTCGTCGACATCGTCGAGGAGTTCGCTGTCCTCCGCCATCGAATCGTATTCGCTGAGATTCGGGAAGGAGAGCTCTTCGTCCTCATCGAGAGCCAGCAGATCCTCTTCCTCCTCGTCGAGCAGATCTTCAGCAAGCTCCGTGGCAGAGGTATCTTCTACTTCCTCTTTCTTCTCGACGTCGAACTCCAGATCCAGATCGCCGTCC
>WFNS01000255.1 GCA_015488495.1 Gammaproteobacteria bacterium
AGGGCGATCTCCCGGTGCCGTTCGATCATCCCCATGACATTACGCCGCTGTACGTCGCTGTCGAAGCCGAACAGCAGATCGGGTGCGGCAAGGTAGAAGAGATGCAGGGCGTGGGACTGCATCACCTGGCCGTAGTGCAGCAGTCGGCGCTGTATCTCCGCGGCCGGGGGGAGTTGTTCCACTCCCGCAATCTGATCCAGCGCCTTTGCGGCAGCCAGCAGGTGGCTGATCGGGCAGATTCCGCACAGGCGCTGGACCAGTATCGGCACCTCCTCGATCGGTCGTCCCTGGATGAATTTTTCGAACCCGCGGAACTCCACGATGTGCAGGCGTGCCTCGACTACACGGCGAGCCTCATCCAGCAGCAGGGTCACCTTGCCGTGTCCCTCCACACGGGTCAGCGGGTCGATGCATACCCGACGAAGATTACGGTTGCCGGAACCCCCATCGAAATCAGTCATAGCGGAGCAGCTCGGATGGAATGACCGGCTCCCGGCCGGCGAGAAGATCCTGCAACAGCTTCCAGATGGCCTCCGCAGGAGGGGGGCAACCCGGAAGGGAGTAGTCCACCTTCACCAGCTCATGGATGGGGCGGAGTCGGGGGAGCGGCCGTGGCAACTCCGGATCGTCCGGGATCTGCGGGTCGTCCACCCCCATCCCCTCCAGATAGACCTCCCGCAGGCAGTCCCGTAGCTCGAAGTGATTGCGCAGGGCCGGAATGCCGCCATTGATGGCACAGGCGCCTACCGCCACCACGATCTCGCAGCGGGCGCGGAACTCCTGCAGCACCTGGAGGTTCTCTTCACTGCCCACACCTCCCTCGATCAGGCCGATCCGGCAGTGGTGCAGTTGCTTGATGTCGGTCAGTGGCGTACGGTCGAGATGGATGGCCTCAGCCAGCTCGACGATCCTTTCGTCGATGTCGAGAAACGACATGTGGCAGCCGAAGCATCCCGCGAGGGAGGTGGTGGCGACGCAAGGTCTATCGCTCACTCTCTTTTCCCTCCTTGAGTAATGCGGCCGCCCTCTGCAGGCAGGTTTCGGACAGACTCTTCCCATCGAACGGCCGTTTTCCGATGGGGGTGCGAAATCCCTCGCCCCGAACCAGAAGGGCGCCAGTGGGGCAGATCCGTGCAGCGTGATCGGACGCCTCCAGATCGCTGTCCCCCAGCCTGCCGCTGGGGCTGTTGACGATCAACCGGGTGTTGAGACCACGGCCCGCCAGGGCGAACACCTCCTTCCCGTCCAGTTCCCGGCTGGCGCGTACGCACCGCTCACAGAAGATGCATCGATCCCGATCCAGCAGTACTGCGGGATGAGAGGCATCCAGCGCTCGCCGCGGGAAGAGATAAGGAAAAGGGCTGTCCAGCATCTTCAGCCAGTACCCCATCGCCTGCAGTTCGCAGTGACCGCTCTTTTCGCAGCTGGGGCAACAGTGGTTTCCCTCCGCGAAGAGCAGCTGCAGCAAGGTGCGACGCTGCTGGTTGAGTGCTTCGGTATCGTTCGTCACCTCCAGACCCGCGGCAGCCGGAGTGGTGCAGGCGGGGAGGGGTTTGCCATTGACCTCGACGGTGCACAGCCGGCAGCTGCCGTGCGGCTCGAGCAGCGGGTGAAAGCACAAGTGGGGGATATAGATCCCGGCCAGCAGTGCGGCCTCCATGATACTCTCCCCTCGACGGAAAGGAACCGGATGATCATCGATGGTGAACGCCTGGTCGTTCATCTCACTCTTCCCCTGCTCGTGGCACGGGCCGAAAGCACCCTCGGCTCCTTCTCCAGCATGTCGAATACGGGATTGGATGCGCTCTTCCCCAGCCCGCAATGGCTGGCGCCGATCATTGTTTCCCTCAGTTGCCGCAACAGCTCCAGAGCCTCCGCTCCCGTTTCCTCGCCGTTCCGGATCCTTTTCAGCAGTCGGTTTTGCATGGCGGTGCCGACCCGGCAGGGGGTGCAGAAACCGCAACTCTCGTGAGCGAAGAAGGCGGTGAAGTTTTCCACGATCTCCAGCAGATCCCGTTCCCGCCCGAACACCATGAACGAGCCGCCGGTGGAGAGATCCTCGAACGCCAGCCGGCGATGAAATTCTTGCGGCGTGATGTAGCTGCCCGACGGTCCTCCCACCTGCACGCCCATGGGGGAATCCGCTCCACATGCCTCCAGGATCTCTTCGACCGACGTGCCGAACGGAAATTCATAGATGCCCGGCCTGGCGCAATCGCCGCTGATGCTGATCAGCTTGCTGCCGGGAGAGGCGTCGGTGCCAATGGAGGTCAGCCATGAGCTGCCGTAAAGTGCGACGAAGGCGGCCGCGACAAAGGTCTCCACATTGTTCACGAGAGTCGGCTTGCCCCGGAATCCGCTGGTGATTGGATAGGGGGGGCGGTTGCGAGGGCGGGGCCGGTTGCCTTCCAGTGACTCCAGCAGGGCGGACTCCTCACCGCAGATGTAGGCGCCCGCACCCATGCGGATGGTGATGTCGAACCGGAACCCGTTCACTCCGCAGATCGATTCCCCAAGCAGCCCGCAATCGCGCCGTTCATCCAGTATCCGCTCCAGCGCCTCGCGGAGGAACCGGTATTCGCCTCGCAGATAGAGAAAACCCTTCTCCGCCCCCGTTATCCAGGCGCCCAGCGTCATTCCTTCGAACAGGGCGTGAGCATGGAGCCGCAGCAGCTCCCGATCCTTGAAGGTGCCCGGTTCCCCCTCATCGGCATTGCAGATCAGGTAGTGCTCGCCGGCGGCCTCCCGGCACAGTCGCCATTTCATCCCGGTAGGGAACCCGGCTCCCCCTCGGCCGCGCAGACCGGACTGCTCCAGTTGCTGCAGTAAGTTCTCTGGACCTCCGCCGAGGGCCGCATTCAAGGCCTCGCCCGGCGTCAATCCGGATTTCAGCAGCGGTCCCGGCTGACAGACGTTGTCATCCACCCGGAACATGGCTTCGGGCCACCGTTCCAGGGGGACTCCGGATTCGACAAGGGAGACCATCTGCGTAACCCGATGTTCGTCGAGAGCGGGGACGGCGCGGCCGTTGACCAGAGCGGCAGGCCCCTGGTCGCACAGGCCGGTGCACGAGGTCTCACCGATACTGACGCGGCCATCGCCCCGTACACGGCCCGGGGGGGTGTCCAACTCCCGGGCGAGGCGCTGCTGGATGGCCTGCTGGCCATGGAACCGATCGATGATGCAGTTGCTCAGCAAGATGTCATATTCCCCGCGGCGTTCATGACTGAGGAAATGGTAGAAATCGACCACCCCTTCCACATGGCTGCGGGGCAGGGAGAGGTGGGCGGCGATGGCATCTTCCAAACGCGGGGGAACCCGGTGGAATCGCTTCTGCACCTCCTGCAGGATAGGGAGGAGAAGAGACGGATCGGTGCCATGCCGCCGCAGGATCCCCGTTACCTGCTCCTCCGGTGATGAACCGCCCGCCTTTTCCATAGCCTGCTCTCCTCGGCTCCATCCCATTGGTCCGGCCGTCGAAAAGAGTGGCCGGGTCAATGGATACAAAGGCCTTGCATCGATACTCTTTTCGAGATTCAACGCCACTTATATGGTGATGGTTGCGTGATTAAACAAGGGCAAGGGAGGCCATTCCTCGAGCATGACGGCAACCCACTATCAATTTAACTTCTTTTGACAAATCCCGCACCGAAAAACTGGATGTTTATATTGCCATGTACTATTTTTTGACAGTGCAGGTTAGAGCCAGTATAAACGGAAGGCGCCGAGAATCGGACAAAAACAAAGGTGCACCGTGTAAGGAATGTTACGAGCAAGGGACTGTTTGTCATTTACAGGAGAGCCGCTTTATGAAAAATCATCGCTGTCTTTCATTTGTTTTATTATTATTTTCTATTTTGCTTTCAGCGACGGCCACCGCTGCCATATCGGTTGCATCGCAGACCAAGCTGATTGCAGATGACGCCTTCAAGGACTCCGGTTTCGGTTGGGCTGTAGCAATCGATGGTGATACTGCCGTGGTTTCGGCATTCGCGGATTATGACAACCGGGGTGCGGCCTATGTGTATGAAAGGACCGACGCCGGCTGGCAACAGGTTTCCAAGCTAACCGCCTATGACGGAGTGGATGGGGACAACGGCGATTTCCTGGGCATTTCACTTGCTGTCAGTGGTGACACCGTTGTGCTCGGGGCTGCACTGGATGACAACGAAAATGGAACGGACGCCGGCGCGGTCTATGTCTATGTCAAGCCGGAAGGGGGATGGCCGGCGGCCATGACCGAGACGAAGAAGCTTATCGCTCCTGCCAAGGGCGCGGGCAGGGGATTCGGGACTGCTCTCGCGCTGAAAGGGGATACGCTGGTCGTTGGTTCCCCTGGAAAAGACGACTCCCTGATTCCGGGAGAGGTGTTCGTATTCCAGGGTAGTGGCACAACCTGGAACCTGAAGGCGACCCTGAGTGTGGATGGCCTCAATGGCAGCGACTCCTATGGCGCCGCGCTGGACTACGATGGCCAGACCTTGGTGGTTGGAGCTTTTGGTCAGGACAATCTTAAAGGTGCGGTCTATGTCTACCAGAAGCCGGCCGGTGGCTGGAGTGACAAGATGGCGGATGCCGTGTTGCGCGCTGACGACGGGCAGGCCAATGACTTCTTCGGCGGCAGCGTGGTGGTGGACGGGAACACCATCCTGGTCGGGGCCAACGGAGACGATGACGATGGTAACAAATCGGGAGCGGTCTATGTGTTCGAAAGGTCGAGTGGAAAATGGAATTCCGATCCTGTACAGAAGCTGACCGCTTCCGATGCCAAGCCGGTTGGAAATTTCGGCTATGCGGTGGATCTGGCGGGATCCAGCGCAGTGATTGGCGCCTCCCATCCCAATGACCAAGCGGCTGACACCGTTTACCTCTTTACCCGTGTGGGCAGCCAGTGGAAAGAGCAAGGCAGGCTGACCGATCCAGATGCCAAGGCCAACAGCAAGTTTGGATTTTCGGTTGCGAT
>WFNS01000256.1 GCA_015488495.1 Gammaproteobacteria bacterium
AGTGAGATGGAGAGATAGGAGAAGATCATGGCAAGAGGCGTCAACAAGGTCATTCTGATCGGTAATCTGGGTAACGATCCCGAGGTTCGCTACATGCCCAACGGGGGTGCGGTGGCCAATATCACCGTTGCCACCAGCGAGCAGTGGAAAGACAAGCAGACCGGCGAGCCGCAGGAGCGCACCGAGTGGCACCGCGTGGTGCTCTACCGTCGTCTGGCGGAGATCGCCGGTGAATATCTGCGCAAGGGATCCAAGGTCTATATCGAAGGGCGTCTGCAGACCCGCAAGTGGCAGGATCAGAACGGCAACGACCGTTACACCACCGAGATCATCGCCAACGAGATGCAGATGTTGGACAGCCGCGGCGGAGGTAGCGCCAGTTTCAATCAGCAGCCCCCGGCTCAGGAGGGCGGGTCGAAGCCTGCCGGTTCGGCACCGGCGGGAGGGCTCGATGACTTCGATGACGACATTCCCTTCTAGCCGGCGGATTTGAACGGATGCCCCGTCGGCGGATACGCCTCTCCATCTCCGGAATGAGCTGTGCCGGCTGCGTCGCGGCGGTGGAGGATGCGCTGCGTACAGTGCCGGGCGTGGAGAAGGCGTCGGTCAACTTCGCCGAGCATACCGCAGAGGTGGAAGGGACGGCCTCCGCTGCGGCGCTGATCGCTGCGGTGAAGGAGGCGGGATACGAGGCGGCCGAGCTGCGGGGGATCGACGACGAGACGGAGAAGGAGGCGGCGGAGCGGGCTCACTACCGTCGCCTGCTGATCGATACGGCCATCGCCGGCGGGGTGGGGGTACCCCTGTTCCTGGGCGGAATGTTCGGCTTGCTGCCACCCGTCGATAGCCCTGGTGGTCGTATCTTCTGGGGCCTGGCCGGCCTGGTGACGCTGGCCGTGCTGATCTTCTGCGGAGGGCATTTCTTCACCGGTGCCTGGAAGGCGTTTCGCCGCCACAACGCCAACATGGATACCCTCATCGCCATCGGCACGGGCAGCGCCTGGCTCTTCTCCATGGGGGTGATCCTCTTTCCCGAGCGGGTACCCACCCTGGCCCAGCATGCCTATTTCGATGCCGCCGCCGTCATCATCGCCCTGATCAGCCTCGGTTCCGCACTGGAGATGCGGGCGCGGGGCAAGACCTCCGAGGCCATCAAGCGCCTGATCCGACTACAGCCGAAGAGTGCACGGGTGATCCGTGACGGCGAGGAGATGGATGTTCCCATCGAACGGATCGGCCTGGACGAGACGCTGCGGGTCCGGCCTGGGGAACGGATCCCGGTGGATGGGGTGATCATAGAGGGCAGCTCCACGGTGGATGAATCGATGCTCACCGGAGAACCGCTGCCGGTGAAGAAGGGGGTGGGGGACGAGGTCACGGCGGGCACGGTCAACCAGAGCGGAACCTTCCTGTTCCGCGCGCGGCGGATCGGCAAGGATACGGTGCTGGCCCACATCATCGAAATGGTCCGTCAGGCGCAGGCCAGCAAGCCAGCCATCGGACGTCTGGCGGATCGGGTGGCGGCGGTGTTCGTCCCGGCCGTGCTCATCGTCGCAGTGCTGACCTTTCTCGCCTGGTATGATTTCGGGCCCGAGCCCCGCGTCGCCTATGCCCTGGTGACCACCATGACGGTGTTGATCATCGCCTGCCCCTGCGCCCTCGGTCTGGCCACTCCCATGTCCATCATGGTGGGGGTGGGCAAGGCGGCGGAGTACGGGGTGCTGATTCGCAATGGGGATGCGCTGCAGCAGGCCAGCCGTCTCACCACCGTGGTGCTGGACAAGACCGGAACCGTGACCAGCGGCAAACCCCAGGTCACCGCCCTGTTGCCGGCAGCGGGGTGGGATGAGCTCCGGCTATTGCGGCTGGCGGCTGCCGTGGAGACGGTGTCGGAGCATCCGTTGGCCCATGCCGTGCTGGAGTCGGCGCGCCAGCGGGGGATTGCTGTGCCCGAGGTCACCGATTTTCACGCCGAAGCCGGCCACGGAGTGAGAGGCCGCGTGGAGGGGCGGGAGGTGTTGCTCGGAAATCCCCGGTTTCTTACGCGCAACGGCGTTGCCATCGAGGCGCTGGAACAGATGGTTTCCGAACTCGCTTCACGGGCGGAAACCCCGCTTTTGCTGGCGGTGGATGGGGAGGCGGCAGGGGTGATCGCAGTGGCGGATCCCGTCAAGCCGGACTCCGGGGCCGCCGTCGAACGGTTGAAGGAGGCCGGGATCCGGGTGGTGCTGTTGACCGGGGACAATCGGGCCACCGCAGAGGCGGTCGCCCGTCAGGTGGGGATAGAGGAGGTGATCGCCCAGGTTCTTCCCGGTGACAAGGGTGAGCGGATTGCCCGGCTTCAGGCGGAGGGCGAGCGCGTGGGGATGGTGGGTGACGGGATCAACGACGCACCGGCACTGGCGCGGGCCGATGTGGGATTCGCCATCGGTACCGGAACCGATGTGGCCATCGAGAGTGCGGACATCACGCTGATGCGGGGTTCCCTGCACGGAGTGGCCGACGCCATTGCCATCTCGGCCGCGACAGTGCGCAACATCAAGCAGAATCTCTTCGGCGCCTTCGTCTACAATAGCATCGGCATTCCGGTGGCCGCGGGAGCGCTCTATCCTTTCTTCGGCACTCTGTTGAATCCCATGGTGGCAGCGGCGGCCATGGCGATGTCCTCCGTGACGGTGGTGAGCAACGCCAACCGGTTACGTCTGTTCAGGCCACGGTCATCTCCGCACTCCCAGATTTAACAGAGTAGCAACTCGATGTTGACGACGATATTGATCAATCTGGCGGGGTTGGGGCTGATCGCCGCTATCGTCTGGTGGTTCTGGCTGACGAAGCCGCGCGGCGGTCGTTCGGAAGAAGAGTGAATGAAAGGGGGGATTCCGGAGCGTCCTCGAGGACGCTCCGGATTACAGCGCACGGATACGGCTGTTGAGCCTGCTCTTGTGGCGGGCGGCCTTGTTCCGGTGGATCAGCCCTTTCCCCGCCATGCGATCGATGACTGGAACCGCTGCCTGATAGGCGGCTTCCGCGCCGGCCTTGTCGCCATTTTCGATGGCCCTGACGACTTTCTTGATGTACGTGCGCATCATCGAGCGCATGCTGGCATTGTGACGCCGATGCTTTTCTGCCTGACGGGCACGTTTTCTGGCTTGTGGTGAGTTGGCCATGTTTCTCCTCGATATTGAAACTCTAGCTGGTAAACTAGACAGTATGAATGCGATATAAAGGTCTGTCAATACGAAGCATCAGCGGAGGTTTTTTCCCGGATGGGAGGTCGATGACCGCGATCCGATGTCGCCTCATTTTTTTGGCAAGCGTACCGAAAATCGTCCGGGAGAAATCGGATGTTTTTTGAAACAGCAAAGACAGAAGCCGTTATTATGTTGTAATTCCACGGTTTTTCTGAATCACACCCTCTTTTTCCCGTTGCCTGGAGAAGCATTGTTGAGCCTGGTTGAAGTTGGGATCGTTTTTCTCGGGTCACCTCTCCAATGCCTGTTTGTTGGATATTTACAACGGCCAGATGAGGAACATTTCGTTGACCCTTATGGTCTCATCGATCGCCTGTTGCTTGATGTAGGTCAATTTGAGATTGTTTGACATCGAACGGCAGGGTGCTGTACCATCGCCGGTGTTTTTGCTCTGAATTGCAGCAGAAAAATACTGGACAAGCTTGCCCACCCGCAGGGTGCGGTAATTTGATCGAACGTCATTGCATCTGTGGAAAATGACGATAAACACGGGAGAGTTTACTATGAAGAGAACTGCTATCGCTTTGGCTGGTTTTGCCATGTTTGGTGTGGGTGTTGCGCAGGCTGCGGATGCGGCAAAGGGAGAAGAGATCTACAAGCAGGTCTGTTTTGCCTGTCATGATGCCGGGGTGGCCGGTGCTCCGAAGCTGGGTGACAAGGAAGCATGGAAAGACCGTATCGCCAAGGGTGAGGCGACTCTCGACAAGCATGCCATCGAGGGCTTCACGGGTGACAAAGGCTCCATGCCTCCCAAGGGCGGACGCACCGACCTGAGCGACGAGGCTGTGAAGGATGCTGTTGCCTACATGCTGAGCACGGTCAAGTAAGCCTGGCGGACAGTAGAAAACCAAAACCATAACCAACCATTTTTTCGGGAAATAGCTATCCATGAAAAAGTTAGCGATTGTCGCGTTGCTGGCGGCTGGCTTCGTAAGCGGTGCCCATGGTGCGGGTAGCGCTGACGCGGGGAAGGGAAAGGCGGCGGCCTGTGGCGGCTGTCATGGCGCCGATGGTAACAGCCTGGTACCCAACTTTCCGAAGCTGGCTGGCCAGCATGCAGCTTATTTGTCCAAACAGTTGAAGGACTTCAAGTCCGGCGCTCGTAAGGATCCAACCATGGCCCCTATGGCTGCACCCTTGAGCGATCAGGATATCGAGGATCTGGCGGCCTATTTTTCCAGTCAGACCTTGAATCCGGGCAAGGGGGATCCCGAGCTGGTAAAGTTGGGTGAAAAGCTGTATCGCGGCGGTAACAGAGATACCGGCGTAGCAGCGTGTATCGCATGTCATGGTCCTGCCGGAGCTGGCAATCCGGCAGCGAATTACCCGAAAATAGGTGGTCAGCAGAACCTTTATGTGGTGAAAGCCCTCAACGACTTCAAGTCGGGCGCTCGCAGCAACGATGCAAACAAGATGATGCGGAGCATCGCGGCGAAGATGAGTGCCGAGGAGATCAAGGCGGTAGCAGAGTACGTCGCGGGCCTGCACTGATCTCCTTATGAGGCATCACCTCGTTTCTGTTTGACGTGAAAAAAGGGTGGCTTCGGCCACCCTTTTTCTATTTCTATGTCTCAATATCTGCTCGAAACCCGAAATCGGGGTAGGGACCGGCTGGACAGTTGCATCATTTCTTGCCTGGCGCATAGAAGTAACGGTTGAAGGTGGCCACATCGCTGCTGACGCGGCGAATCAGGTGGTCCAGGCTGATGATAGCGTGCTCCAGAAGGTTGACCGCAATGAAGGGGTGCTCCACCCGGAGTCTCTTGTACATGGTGCGGGTCAGTTTCAGCAAGCGTGTGTCGGGTGACATGGCGACCATGCGCACTGAACGAGGCTGACGGTCGAAGAAAGACATCTCTCCCATCAGCTCACCTTCCTTCATACGACCGATTTCCACCTGTTGACTGCCATCGTCATAGACCAGGGCGGCTTCTCCCTTTACCACGAAGTAGAGTGCTTCCCCCACCTCTCCAATGTCGGCAATGGTTTCCTTCTTTTTGAAGGTGATCAGCTCGGTATATTCGAGCAGGGTCTTGACCTCCTTGATGGTAAGGGATTCACACAGGTATTGCTGGTTGAGGAACTCGGTAAGGTCGATTGCAGCACTCTCCATCGTTTTTCTCCATCTCGGCCGTATGGGCAGGGAAAGATTGCCTCACCCGGAAAAACCGGTGTCGGTAACGATAGAATAAAGCATCCCGTGCTTTTCGCAAATCGTCGGTGGAACTTTGTGCATTAGTTCGGCACTATATACCAAGACAATCGATGGCAAAGCCTCGTTCAGAGCATTCCACGTATCCCGGTTTTAGGCGCGGTCCACAGGGAATCCAACCCCGGCCAAGGGCCGCCGAGGCGGGATGTGTGAGGCGCTCCCTGTGGCTGACCGCCCAGACGTCCACCGAACGAGGCTTTGCCATCGATTGTCTTGGTGGTTTTGTTGAGCGATTTTTTATTGGCTCGATTGCCGGGCCAATGGCCGAGTTGTTGGACGCATGGGAGGTTTTATGGTGCAGGGTATGAGAAAAGGATGGGCCATCATCCTGTTGGTTTTGCTGGGCAGTTTTGCCGGTATCGCAGTAGCACAGTACAAGGAAGGGGTTCATTACCAGCGTATCGAGCCAACGGTTCCGACCACTACCGGCGACAAGATCGAGGTGGTGGAGCTGTTCTGGTATGGTTGTCCTCACTGTTACGATTTCGATCCTTATATCAAGCGCTGGCTGATGCGGAAACCGGCCAACGTGGAGTTCATACACATTCCAGCTGTGTTCAACAAGCTGTGGGAACTGCATGCCCAGGCGTTCTATACTGCCAAGGCGCTGGGGATCAGCGGCAAGATTCATGATGCCCTGTTCGACGCCATGCACCAGGGGGGGCGCAAGTTTCCCACCCCCGCCAGCCTGCAGCAGTTCTTTGCGGAAAATGGCGTCAGCAAGGATGATTTCTACAAGGCGTTTAACTCCTTTACCGTCAAGAGCCAAGTGAAGCGAGCCATCCAGTTGACCAAACGTTACGGGATCGACGGGGTGCCGGCACTGATAGTGAACGGCAAGTACCGCGTCAACAGTCGCAATGTGCGGACCTATTCCGAGATGCTGAAGGTGGTCGATTACCTGGTCCGCAAGGAGATGGCCGCCGCAGGAAAATGATCTGCCGCTCTTCTGGCCGGCCGCCGTGCGGTGTCGCACGGGAGCTTTTCCTCATTGGTGAAAGAATCGGATGGCCGGCCGATAGATAGAGTGGCGGCGGCGAGTTGAGTGACAGACGGTGAGGGAGGGGGAAATGAAGGCCGCGGAGCTGTTCATCAAGTGTCTCGAGAATGAAGGGGTCGAGTGCATCTACGGGATTCCGGGGGAGGAGAATCTGGAGTTCATGGATGCCCTGCTCGACTCCTCCATCCGTTTCGTCACCGTTCGCCATGAGCAAGGCGCCGCCTTCATGGCGGATGTCCATGGACGCCTGACGGGGAAGGCTGGTGTCTGCCTTGCCACGCTGGGGCCCGGGGCGACCAACCTCATCACCGGCGTGGCGGATGCCAACATGGATCATGCGCCGGTGGTGGCCATCGCCGGGCAGGCGGCCACCAACCGTCTGCACAAGGAATCCCATCAGGTTCTGGACCTCGAGCGAATCTTCCATCCGGTCACCAAGTACTCCTCCCGTCTGTTGACCCCCAACATCATCAGCGAGGTGGTGCGCAAGGCGTTCAAGGTGGCGCAGACCGAAAAGTCCGGTGCCTGTTTCATCGAGTTCCCGGAGAACATCGCCGAGATGCCCATCGACGACGAACCGCTGCCGGTCAAGCACGCCACCATCCCGGAGCCGCCGCGGGAGCGGGTGGAATCTGCGGCGAAGGTGATCTCCGAGGCGCAGAATCCCATCATCCTGGCGGGTAACGGGGTGATCCGCGGCAGGGCATGGCAGCAGCTCGCCGATTTCTCCAAACGGCTTAACATCCCGGTCACCAATACCTTCATGGCGAAGGGGGTCGTTCCCTTCGCCGGCAACCCACTTGCGCTGGGCAGCGCGGGCCTGCAATCGAAGGACTATGTCACCTGCGGTTTCGATCGGGCAGACGTGATCATCTGTATCGGCTATGATTTGGTAGAGTACCACCCCTATTTGTGGCACCCCACCAAGGATCGCGCCATCATCCATATCGATATGTCGCCGGCGGAGGTGGACGCCTACTATCCGGTCACCGTGGGGGTGGTAGGGGATCTCAAGCACAGCCTGTTGCGTATCGCCGAGCTGGCGACGCCCCACACCGGCCATGCGATGCGGGCGCTGCGGGAGATCCTGGTGGAGGACATGAATCAGCATCGGGAGGATCTCAGTTTTCCGGTGAAGCCTCAAAAGCTGATCTGGGACCTGCGCACCGCGATGGAGCTGCCGGACATCGCGGTGTGCGACGTGGGCGCTCACAAGATGTGGATGGCGCGCATGTTCCGCTGTGAGCGGCCCAACACCTGCATCATCTCCAACGGCTTCGCCAGCATGGGAATTGCGGTGCCGGGAGCCATTGCGGCAGCGCTGGCTATGCCGGACCGTCGCGTGGTGGCGGTGACCGGAGACGCGGGGTTCCTGATGAACTCCCAGGAGATCGAGACCGCGGTCAGGTTGAAGGTCCCTCTGGTCGTGCTGATCTGGAACGATGGAGGCTACGGCCTGATCGAATGGAAACAGATGAATCGCTTTGGACGTAAATCGAACGTCGATTTCAATAACCCCGATTTCGTCAAGTATGCGGAGTCGTTCGGCGCCTGCGGAATCCGCATCGAGGAGACTGCCCAGCTCTTGCCCGCCCTGCGGAGAGCCCTGCAAAGTGATGCGGTGACGGTAATCGACTGCCCCGTGGACTACAGCGAGAATCTCAAGCTGACCAAACAGATGGGGGAGATGGTATGTCCCATTTGAGCGTCGAACCGGCGCCCACGCCGGAGATCCCGGCCCATGCCGCGACGGGAACGCGCCTCAGGCTGCTGAGCTACAACATCCAGGTGGGTATCGCGACCCAGCGGCCGAGGCACTATCTGACCAAGAGCTGGCGTCACATCCTTCCCCATGCGGAGCGGTTCAGCAACCTGAATCACATCGCCAATCTGCTACGCGACTACGATATCGTCGGGTTGCAGGAGGTGGATGCCGGGAGCCTGCGCAGCAATTTCATCAATCTGACCGAGTATTTGGCAGAGAAGGCTGGTTTCCCTTTCTGGTATCATCGTGTCAACCGCCGGCTGGGGAAGTTTGCCCAGCACGCCACCGGTATCCTGAGCAAGATTCGTCCCGCCAAGGTTGCCGAGCAACGGCTGCCGGGGTTGATTCCCGGCCGGGGGTTCACCGCCGCGCTCTACGGCCATGGCGACCAGGCGCTGGTGGTCTTCAACATCCATCTCGCTCTCGGCCGGCGGGTGAGGTTCGAGCAGATCAGCTACCTCGCCGATCTGATCAACCAATATCCTCATGTGGTCCTGATGGGTGACATGAATTGTCAGCCGGACAGTCCGGAGCTGCGCTATCTGTTTCGTCGGACCCGCCTGAGTGAGCCCCTCGACCGGTTCCACACCTTTCCCAGCTGGCAGCCGAACCGCAACATCGACCATATTCTGGTGACGCCCGAGCTGAAGGTTCATCGGGCCCAAGTACTCAACCACTCCTATTCCGACCACCTTCCCATCAGCATGGAACTTTCCGTGCCGGATACGGTGTTTCTGTTATGACGACTCAGATTCAGCGGGGGCGATTATTGCCGCTGGCCTGCTTCTCCTTTTCGAGACGCTCCTTGCGCTGGTGTTCCAGCTCGCAGACCTGGCCAACCAGCAACACCCTGTTTTCGGCCTCTTCCGGAAGAAACTGGACACCGACCTCTATCTCCTTCCGGCTTCGGCGGCACCAGGAGACCTTGCCCTGGACCTCGAGTCTTTGGGTTGGGAGCGGCAGGCGGACGTTGACCTTCGTCCCCGCCTCGACCGGCTTCTCTGCCCGGTAGCAGAGGCCGCCAAAGCTGATGTTTTTGAGTGGGTGGCTCTCGGTCGAAGGCTTGTCGGCAATGTCGATTTCGACGGCGATCTCGGTGGGCTGGCGAATGAAGGTTCGCATCTCGCTCTGTTCTCGTTGGCGTTGCGCTTTCAATGAAGGGAAAGTCGGTTTATCATACGGCAGTAATATATATAGACCATATCGGGCGGGATTGCCCGTGTTCGCCGGCGTTTGAAGCGGGTC
>WFNS01000257.1 GCA_015488495.1 Gammaproteobacteria bacterium
CGGTTCTGTCTTTCTGGTGGCGAGCGCGGAGTGTGGCGGTGGCGCCCGGCGTTCGTGTGGGTTTCCACCTTCTGGCGATAGCGGTCGTGGTGCAGGTTTCCCTCGGTATTTCGACGTTGTTGCTGCACGTGCCGGTGGCGTTGGCGGCAGCTCATCAGGCCGGGGGCATCCTGTTGTTCACCGCCTCCCTCTACCTGAACAATCGGTTGTCGGGAAGCCGGGGATGATCCCCCGCCATGGGGGATTCTCCTGTTCAGGCCGCGGCGGGGACGAAGGTATCGGAGTAGACTTCGTCGGCGGAGGCACCGGCAAGAAGGCTCTTTTCCCTGGTGACCGTCACCATCTCTTCGTGGCCACAGAGATAGACGCGCCAACCGGTCAGGTCTCCGTGGTCGGCCAACGCTTTCTGGTTCTCCCGTCCGGAGAAGACCCCTTTGGGTACCGAATCCTGGCCGACGCAGGGGTAATAGAAGAGGTTCTCCACACTTTCCGCCAGGGCACGCATCTCATCCACCATGTACAGGCCCTCGACGACGCTGCTGCCGTGGTAGAGATGGATCTCTCCCCGGTGGCCTTGGGCGAGCGCATCCCGCAATATCCCGTAGAGGGGTGCCAGGCCGGTGCCGGTGCCGATCATCAGCAGGGGCTGTTCCGGTTTGCCGGGGCTGTAGTAGCACTCTCCGGCCGGCTGTCCGATGACGACCCGGTCACCGATCTTCAATCGGGTATTGGCCCATCCGCTCACCTTGCCGTTGGGAACATGACGGATGTGGAGCTCCAGAAAGGGCTCCTCCCTCAGACTGGCGATGGAGTAGGCGCGCCCGACCCCCTCGGGATTGTAGAGGTTGAGAAACTGCCCGGGACGATATTCGAAGCCCTCGGGACGTTGCAGGCGGAGACGCAAGACCTCGGGGTTCAACATCTTCACATCCAGGACCTCGCTCTCCATCTTCGCGGGTTTCTCCCCGGGTCTGACGATCTCCATGTCGGTATCGGGGATACAGATACAGGGCAGAAAATGGCCCCGCGCCTTGGCCGCATCGTCGAGACCGATCTGTGACTGGGGTGTCGGTGTTCCCTCGATTGCCTGCATCAGACAGCTCTGGCAGCCTCCGGCCCGGCAGGAATAGGTCATTTTTACCCCTTGGCGGAGGAGGGCGTCCAGTACCGACTCACCGGGATTCACCGGGTAGTCGTGGTCGTTGAAGCGAATTTTGATCACGTTTTTTCCTCAGATTCAGGTAGGTGATTTGATAAAATAGATCAAGTTCAACAGACAACAGGCTGTTTCAACGAGAACTTGCTGTATTGGATGGGGGCTATGTTACCGGAAGTGGAGATCGGGAGACAACGAGAGATCGGGGTTCAGGGCGTTTGACGGAGCCCCCTTGGACAGCCGCTCCAGGAATGGGCAATGCGACATGAACGTGGGTGAAGGGGGCGTGAGGAGGTCATGGTGCGGGCCGGTTCGCATGGTCGAGCCCGGAGCGAGCCGCGCCCGGACGAGTTCACTTTCCCATTGCGCGGTTGACCGCCATCTCTACCTTGTCGTGGAGATTGCGCAGTTCACCATTGACCTTGCGGGTCAGATTCTCTTTCTCGGCGCGAAGCTGCAGAAACTCGTGGGCAATGTTCAGCGCAGCCATGACGGCGATGCGGTCCATTCCAACCACCTTGCCGCTGCTGTAGATCTCCCTCATGCGCGCATCCAGATGGTATGCCGAGGCAATCAGTGCTTCTCTTTCGCCCTTGTCGCAGCCGACCCGGTATTCCTTGTCCAGGATTCGGACCGTTACCAGCTCCTGCTCTTCTCGCATAGGTTACTCCTGCTCCAATGTCTTCAGTCGTCCCAACATGGTTTCGACCCGGTGGCGCGCTTTCTCCGTCCTTTCCAGCAGTTGTGCCCGTTCCGACAGCAGCGAACGATTCTCTTCCTTGAGGTGTTCGACCACGCGGATCAGGTCATCGATGCGGGATTCAAGTTGCTTCAGCTCCAGCTCTTCCATAGCGCCAAACCACCCGTTTTGTTTGGATTATCGTTCCCAATATAAAACGGCGCTGTCACGGGGTCAATGATAGAGCGAAAAAGTGGTAGGATGTCATCTGGTAACTATTCAGCATGGTATGAAGCGGGCCGGGATACAGAGTACGAGATGGACAGACTCACTTTCGAGGAGCTGGAACAGAAGATGGCATCCCTGGGGGGGAAACCCGGAGTGGCGGAGAGTCACGGGGCGTTGTCCGGCATGTTGTGCAGCGCCACGGAGCTCACCGAGGGGGCAGACTGGTTCCGGCGGGTGTTCCCGGAGGCGCAGCTGGAGGGTGAACAAACGGCGGTCATGAAGCGGTTGCACGGGGAGACCCGGGCCGAACTGGTGGATGACTGCTTCGCCTTCTCGCCCTTGTTGCCGAATGACGGCCGTCCCATCGAGCAGCGGGTGGAGGCGCTGGGAGAGTGGTGCCAGGGATTCCTGCTGGGGC
>WFNS01000258.1 GCA_015488495.1 Gammaproteobacteria bacterium
CCCGCCATGGTCTCGAGCGGGGGAAGAATGGTCTGGAGATCTACGTCATGTGCGAGATTCCCAACAACGTCATCCTCATCGATCAGTTCGCCGAGCTGTTCGATGGATTCTCCATTGGATCCAACGATCTGACCCAGCTCACCCTCGGCGTCGATCGGGATTCGGAGATGGTCTCCTTCGATTTCGATGAGAGGGATCCGGGGGTCAAGCAGATGATTCGCCTGGCGGTAGAGGGTGCGCGCCGTAACGGTCGCCATTCGGGGCTGTGTGGCCAGGCCCCCTCGGACTACCCGGAGATGGCGGAATATCTGGTAGAGCTGGGGATCGACTCCATGAGCCTCAACCCGGACACGGTGCTGATGACTACCCGCCACGTGCTGGAGGTGGAGAAGCGGTTGGGAAGGGAATAGTAAGTATCCCCCGGGCAAAGGCCGGGGGATACTTGATTGGTAAAATGAGCCGCGGCGGCCGATGGAGACAGACCGCCGCAGTATGTGAGCCTGTTATTGCTCTGCGGGCTGTTTCTTCTGATCCGGTTTTTCCACCTTGAGCAGCTCGATATCGAAGATCAGCGTTTCACCCGGTCCGATGTCGCCGCCGGCACCTCTTGCACCGTAGGCCAGATCGGAGGGCACGTAGATCTCCCACTTCGCCCCTTCCTTCATGAGGGGCAGCGCCTCCTGCCATCCCTTGATGACACCATTGAGCGGGAAGGTGGCGGGCTGACCGCGATCGTAGGAACTGTCGAACTGTTTGCCGTTGATCAATCGTCCCCTGTAGTTGACGGTGACCGTATCGTTGGCGGTGGGCTGGGCCCCACTGCCGGCCTTGATCACCTTGTACTGCAGGCCGGAGGGCAGCTCAACGACCCCCTGCTTTTTTTTGTTTGCAGCAAGGAACTCCTTACCGGCCTTTTCGTTTTTCTCCAGCAGGGCCTTGCGCTCCGCGACCTTTTTCTGCTGCACCGATTTCATGGTGGCCTGCATCTCCTCCTGGGAGAGCCTGGGTTTTTTGCCACTCAAGGCTTCCTGAATGGCCTCGGCGAGTACTGCGGTGTCCACATCGGCGCCTTCCCGTTTGAGGTTGAAGCCGATCTGGTAACCAATGATATAGCTGAACTTCTGGGTCTCGGTCTTGAGTTCAGTTGCAGAGCCATGCAGAGGAGCAGCAAGCAGCGTCGTCAGTGAGAGCAGAGATAGTGTTTGGACTTTCTTCACATTGATTTCCTTGTGTTTGATTGAAACTTTGGATTTCGCTAGATAGACCAGATGGGCCGGGAGTGGTTCAACCGAGGGGGAGGATCATGGCCCATGTCCGGCCTTTCGTCTTTTCTGTACCGCAGTGGCCAGCTCGTGGACCAGGGCCTCGCTCTCTTCCCAGCCGATACATGCATCGGTGATGCTTTGCCCAAAGGTGAGTGGTTTGCCAGGGAGCACATCCTGTCGACCGGCGACGAGGTGACTCTCGATCATCACTCCCATGATATTGTGGTTTCCCCCCGCCATCTGTACCGCAAGATCCCTGCCGACCACCAGTTGACGCTCGGGCAGCTTCTGGCTGTTGGCATGGCTGCAGTCCACCATCAACCGGGAGGGCAGTCCCGCATGTTCCAGTTCGGCCACCGCCTTGCGGATGCTCTTCTCGTCATAGTTGGGACCGCCGGTTCCGCCTCTGAGGATGATGTGGCAATCCTTGTTTCCGGCGGTGGAAAAGATGGCGGAACGCCCCGCCTTGGTGACCGAGAGGAAGTGATGGGGGTGCGAGGCGGAACCGATGGCGTCGATGGCCACTCTGAGGCTACCGTCGGTGCTGTTCTTGAATCCCACCGGGCAGGAGAGTCCGGAGGCCAGCTCACGGTGAACCTGGCTCTCCGTGGTTCGTGCTCCAATGGCGCCCCAGCTCACCGCGTCGGCCACGTATTGGGGGCTGATCAGATCGAGAAACTCGGTTCCCGCGGGAACACCCATGTCGGCCAGACCGGTCAGCAGCTTGCGCGCCAGGTGGAGACCCTTGTTGATCTGGAAACTGCCGTCCAGATCCGGGTCATTGATCAGTCCCTTCCAACCTACGGTGGTGCGGGGCTTTTCGAAATAGACCCGCATCACCAGGCAGATCTCATCCTTCACCTCGGACATCAGCCGCTTGAGCCTGCCCGCATACTCCATGGCGGCATCGACGTCATGAATGGAGCAGGGCCCCATGACCACCAGCAGTCGATCGTCTGCGCCACTCAGGATGTCGTGAATCTTTCGCCGTGTGGAAGAGACGGTCTCCGAGCCCGTTTCGCTCAGGGGAAGCTCTTCGTGGAGCCGAACCGGCGGCAGGACCTCCTTGATATCTACGATGCGCAGATCGTCGGTTTGATAACGCATGGAATCAGACAATGTTTATTTTCGCGGGATAGGTATCACTTTTGCCAAATTTGTGCAGTATACCCCTTAAATCGATTTGATGTTAACCCGGATATTTCAGCCAGTCGCCACTATTCTACTGCAACTCGCTCTGTTCGAGTGAACCACCGGAATGCAAACAGAGCGCAATGCGCTGCCGGGCATCGCCGAACGCGCCGTCGCAGCAGTCCCGTCGCCCATCTGCGGTATTTGCTTAATCATCAGTGGGTTGGGCTATTCACCTTATCATAAATCCACGCCTGGACGACGACCCTGGTACGATCGTCACGTTTTCGGCTGAAACATTCGGATTAGCGGTTTTCGATAAGCTCCTTCCGGCGGCCGTCCGGTGAATAGGGCATCTCTTGGCGCAGGGATGGCCTTTGTTTTTTCCGGCAACTGCTATATCATAGGCGCCCTCTGTTTTTCGAGGGCCGTTAGCTCAGTTGGTAGAGCACCGGACTTTTAATCCGATGGTCCCGCGTTCGAGTCGCGGACGGCCCACCATTCGTTCCAGACAGGTGGAGAGGCGTCGAGCTGCCGTGGCATGCCCGGAAGGAGAGGGCGGCCGTCATCGCTTCGAAAATTCTATATATAATAGGAGAACAGGACTGCAGGTCAGCTTGTGGACGCGTCAGCCCGGCTGGCGTCCCTGTTTGGATGATGCCCCGGATCGACAGCAGTCGATACAGGAAAAGGGAGTGTTTGGCTCGCGATGAACATCGATGCAATCAAGACGGCCTATCGACGTTATGCCCGCATCTATGATGTCGTATTCGGCCCCATTTTTCATCCCGGCCGGAAAACCATTATCAATGCGATGGAGTGCCGCCCCGGGGACAATATTCTGGAGGTCGGGGTCGGTACCGGTCTTTCGCTGCCGCTCTATCCCGAGGATGTGAAGGTCACCGGGATCGATATTTCGGCGGAGATGCTGGAGAAGGCCCGGCAGCGTGTGGAACTGGAGGAGCTGAATCAGGTGGAGGCGGTCCTGGAGATGGACGCCGAGGCGATGCGGTTCAGCGACAACAGTTTCGACAAGGTGGTGGCGATGTATGTGGTATCGGTTGTTCCTGATCCGGTTCAACTGGTCAGGGAGATGTCGCGGGTGTGCAAGCCGGAAGGCGATATATTCATAGCCAACCATTTCCGCTCCCGCAATCCGTTGTTGAAGTCGGCCGAAAACCTTCTCGCCCCACTGTCGAAGCTCGCCGGGTTCCGCCCGGACTTCGACCTCGATGATTTTCTCCAGAAGACGGGGCTGGAGGTGGTCGAGATGCGCAGCGTCAACCTGTTCGGTTACTGGAAGGTATTGCGCTGCAAGAACGTCTCCTGATCCCACAGGCCCAGATTGATTGCCGACGTAGCTCAGTTGGTAGAGCAACTGATTCGTAATCAGTAGGTCGGAGGTTCGACTCCTCTCGTCGGCACCATTGGTTCGGGGTCTGCCTAGTGGGTGGACAGAACCGGTTTTGGCGCTGTTTCGAAACCTGTCCTTTATAAAATAACAAATAATATCAATAAGTTACGCGGTAGATGTTAATCTGATCATAGATGGGGGTACCATATTCATCGTTTTAATATCATGATATATTGACGGAATAATATACAAAAGGCGTGTGGCCAGGGATTCAATGTCAGTTTTTTGTGGAAGCATGATTTCCAGTGGACCGTAGAGGCGGGCTGGTCCGTGAGAGGGGGCTGCTTCGAGCTTTGAGACGAATAAGGACATCGAACCAGGGTTGAGGGGGGCGCTGCTTTGTTCGGCTGCCGGGGTTCAGAAGGAGCATCTCCGGAAGCGTCGAACAGGGAAGGGGGGTATCCGTGGAAAAAGAAAAACCAGTACAACAGACTGTCTGGAAAGAGCCCGTCTGGATGTGGGGAGTCTTGCTGGGCATAGCGGGGTTGCTGGCCTTCATCTTCAGTGAAGGACTTTCCGCCACCATCCGGGCGTGGAGCACAGAGGAGTATAGCCATGGCTATATGATTCCCCTGGTGGTGGCGTTCCTCATCTGGCAAAGGAAGGACCAGCTGGAAAGAATCCGGTTCGATGATTCCTGGACCGGAGTGCTCATCGTTCTCGCTGGGGTAGCCCTCTACTTCTTGGGGGAGCTGAGTACCCTCTACATCATTATTCAGTACGCTTTCCTGGTGACACTGTTCGGCGTGGCCTTCTGTCTCGTGGGCTGGAAGGGGATGCGCAAGATCTGGGTTCCACTGCTGTTTCTGGGGTTTATGATCCCCTTGCCATCGTTTCTTTTCAACAATCTTTCCTCTTTGCTTCAGCTCCTTTCATCCCAGTTGGGGGTTGCAGTCATCCGCCTGTTTGGAGTCAGCGTCTATCTGGAGGGAAATGTCATCGATCTGGGTAGTTATCAACTGCAGGTGGTGGAGGCCTGCAGTGGATTGCGTTATCTCTTTCCCCTGATGAGTCTGGCTTTCCTGAGCGCCTATTTTTTCAAGGGGGCTTTGTGGAAGAGGGTGCTCATCTTCCTCTCCAGCATCCCGATTACGGTCTTGATGAACAGTGTTCGTATCGGTATTACAGGGATTCTCGTCGATTACAAGGGAATCGCCATGGCCGAGGGCTTTCTGCACGATTTCGAGGGCTGGTTCATCTTCATGAGTTGTCTGGGAATCCTTCTTGCCGAGATGTGGTTGCTGTCCAAGATTGGACGTGACGGCAATCGACCGCTACGGGAGGTCTTTGGCCTGGATTTTCCGGAACCGTCCCCCAGGGGTGCAGCGGTTCGTTATCGAACCATGCCAAGATCTTTGATTGTGTCCGCCCTTATCATCATGGCAGCAGCTTTTTCCTCTACCATGTTGGAGCGGAGGGAGGAGATCATCCCTCAGCGTGCCGATTTTTCCTCTTTCCCCCTGAAGATCGGCCAGTGGGAGGGCGTTGGGGAGCGGATGGAGCAGATCTACGTCGATGCGCTCAAGTTCGACGACTATATCATGGCTAATTACCATGACGACGAGGGCCATATGGTCAATTTTTACGTTGCCTATTACGGCTCCCAACGCAAGGGAGAATCTGCCCATTCCCCCCGTTCCTGTCTGCCGGGAGATGGTTGGCAAATGGTCGATCTGACCGAAAAAATCATTCCAGGAGCTTCTGTAAACGGGGTTCCCCTTCGCGTAAACCGCGTCGAGATTCGGAAAGGGGATCACAAACAGCTGGTCTATTACTGGTTTCAGCAGCGGGGGCGGGTGATCACCAATGAATATCTGGTCAAGTGGTATCTGTTCTGGGACGCCCTGACGAAGAATCGCACCGATGGGGCGTTGGTACGCCTGATCACCTATGTGTCACCGGGTGAAGAGGTTTCCAAGGCAGAGAGTCGGCTCAACGATTTCGCCAAGGCCGTCAGCGGTGAACTTGAGGACTATATTCCGGGGGAGGATTCGTCGGGCCGGCCCGTTTCCAGATTGGCCAGTCACCCATGAGAGTGCGGACCGGGACGGGGTGCAACATGGCAGCTGGTCAGGACAAGGGGTTTACCGGCAAGATGAGGGGGATTTTTCTGCCTCGGGAGCGTGAGCAAATGATATCTCAATGGAAAAAGTGTCTGTCTATTCTGGTGGTAGCACTTCTCGTCGCGGCCTGTGGGGCCGATGAACAGGCGGCCAAGTACCTGCAGAAGGGGAAGGCATTCTATCAGGAAGGCAACTATGACAAGGCCAGGATAGAGCTGAAGAACACCTTGCAAATCAATCCAAAAAGTATCGAGGGGCACTATTATCTCGGGCTCACCTACGAGCAACAACAAAACCTGCAGAAGGCCTTCTCTCACTTCCTTGCAGTGCTCGAACTGGATCCGAAGAGTATTCCCGGCCGGCTCAAGGTCGCGAAATACTACCTCCTCAGCCAGCAGAACGACAAGGCGATGGAGCTGGTCCGCTCATTGCTCGCTGATGAACCC
>WFNS01000259.1 GCA_015488495.1 Gammaproteobacteria bacterium
GCGCCTTCATGCGCGCCTTCGGCATCGACGAACCGATGGGGTGCTATGACGACATGGAGCTGGCCGACGGCTTCGTGCTGTGGGGCTCCAACATGGCGGAGATGCATCCCATCCTCTGGTCCCGTATCACCGACACCCGCCTCACCAAGCCGGGGTGTGAGGTGCATGTGCTCTCCACCTTCAAGAATCGCTGCTTCGAGCTGGCCGACAACGGCATCGTCTTCCATCCCCAGACCGACCTGGCGATCTCCAACTGTATCGCCAACCACATCATCCAGACCAAGGCCTACAACAAGGCGTTCATCGATCAGCACGTCCACTTCAACAAGACGCCCACCGACATCGGCTATGGCCTGCGCGACAACGACCCACGGGAGAAGGCGGCGAAGAACCGGGCCAAGGGCAAGCTCGCCAAGATCACCTTCGACGAGTACGCCAAACTGGTGTCGAAGTACACCTTCGACTACACCTCCAAGCTCTCCGGCGTTCCGGTGAAACAGCTCAAGAAACTGGCTGCGCTCTACGCAGACCCCAACAAGAAGGTGATGTCCCTCTGGACCATGGGCTTCAACCAGCATACGCGCGGCGTCTGGGTGAACGGCAACGTCTACAACATCCACCTGCTGATGGGCAAGATCTCGGAGCCTGGCAACGGGCCGTTCTCGCTCACCGGCCAGCCGTCGGCCTGCGGCACGGCACGCGAGGTGGGCACCTTTACCCATCGTCTGCCAGCCGATCTGGTCACCAAGAAAGATGCCCACTGCAAGTTCGCCGAGAAGATCTGGAAGCTGCCGGAGGGGACCATTCCCCGGGCCAAGGATCCTGAGATGGGCAAGACCCTGATCCACGCGGTGGCCATGCACCGGGCGCTCAAGGACGGCAAGATGAACTGCTTCTGGGTGATGTGCAACAACAACCTGCAGGCTGCCGCCAACTTCAACAACGAGTCCCTGCCGGGATGGCGCAACCCGGACAACTTCGTCGTCGTCTCCGACCCCTACCCGACCGTCTCGGCCATGGGGGCCGACCTGATCCTGCCGACGGCAATGTGGGCCGAGAAGGAGGGCGCATACGGCAACTCCGAGCGCCGCACCCAGTTCTGGCGCCAGCAGGTGAAGGCGCCGGGTGACGCCAAGTCCGATCTGTGGCAGATCCTGGAGTTCTCCAAACGTATCAAGGTGGAGGATGTCTGGCCGGAGGCATTGATCGCCAAGAAACCGGAGTACAAGGGCAAGACCCTGTTCGACGTGCTCTACGCCAACGGTCAGGTGGACAAGTTCCCGAAACCGGATGTCACCGACGAGCGGGGCAACCACTACGACAACGACGAATCGGAGCACTTCGGTTTCTACGTGCAGAAGGGACTGTTCGAGGAGTACCGCCGCTTCCAGTACGAGGGACCGAAAAAGGGGCACGAGATGGCCGAGTACGATGCCTACCACAAGGCCCGCGGCCTGCGCTGGCCGGTGATAAACGGCAAGGAGACGCTGTGGCGCTACCGGGGCGGTTATGACCCGCACGTCAAAGGGGGCAAGGATATGGTGCAGTTCTACGGCAAGCCGGATGGCAAGGCCAACATCATCTTCGCCCCATACGAGCCGCCGGCGGAGAGCCCGGACAAGGAGTTCGACCTCTGGCTCTGCACCGGCCGTGTGCTGGAGCACTGGCACTCCGGTTCGATGACGCGGCGGGTGCCAGAGCTGTATCGGGCGATGCCGGACGCACTCCTCTACATGAACCCCAAGGATGCCCGCAAGCGGAAATTGCGCAACGGCAGCAAGGTGAAGGTGATCACCCGGCGGGGCGAAATAGTGACCCGGGTGGATACCCGCGGACGCAACAGGCCACCCCAGGGGCTGGTATTCGTTCCCTGGTTCGACGCGGGCCGTCTGGTGAACAAGCTCACCCTGGACGCCACCGATCCGCTCTCCAAGGAGACGGACTACAAGAAGTGCGCCTGCAAGGTGGTCAAGGTATAGGGCTGTTTGTCCGGAGTGGGAGATGAGCGAGCAAGGTGAGGAAAGGGTACCGGGTTACCGCCCCGGCCGGCGCAGGTTTCTGGCCGACATGGCCGCCACCGCCTGCGGCGTGGGACTGCTGGGGATGGGGATCGGGCTCTACTCCCGGCAGGCTCGCTCGCTTCCCGCGACGGCGATCCGCCCGCCTGGTGCGCTGCCGGAGGAGGAGTTCCAGGCCCGCTGTATCCGTTGCGGCCTCTGTGTGAGGGACTGCCCCTACCACATCCTGCGACTGGCGGAACCGGGGGAGGAGGTGGCGACCGGCACCCCCTACTTCGTCGCCCGCACCGATCCCTGCCAGATGTGCGAGGACATCCCTTGCGTCCCAGCGTGTCCCAGCGGGGCGCTGGACCACGATCTCACCGATATCCGTGATGCCCGCATGGGGTTGGCGGTACTGGTGGATCAGGAGTCCTGTCTCGCCTTCCAGGGGCTGCGCTGCGAGGTCTGCTTCAACATCTGCCCCGTGCGCGGCGAGGCGCTCACCCTCGACCTGCAGCACAATCCCCGCTCGGGCAAACACGCCCTGTTCATCCCGGTGGTGCACTCCGATGCCTGCACCGGCTGCGGATTGTGCGAACGGGCCTGCGTCCTCGACGAGGCGGCGATCCGGGTGCTGCCCAGACGGCTGGCCAAGGGCAAGGTCAGTGAACACTACCGCTTCGGCTGGAAGGAGAAGGAGGCAGCAGGCGGCAGCCTGGTGACGCCGGACCCGGAACACCGCTACAACCTGCCGAAAGGGGTGAGATATGAACACGGCGGGCGCGGCCTGATTCTCGAAAACGGCTCCGGGGAATCCTCCCCTCAGAAGCAGAAAGAGCAGGACGATACGCCCTTCTCCGCCAACCCGCTGGAGACCCTGAAGCGGGGTATCGAGGGGGTGAAGCGATGAGCGGGAGGCGCCCTGTGGGCAAGGAGGCCATCGAGAAAAAGGGGTGGTGGCTGGCGCACCGCTGGCTGCTGCTGCGGCGAGCCAGCCAGCTATCGATCCTGGGGCTGTTCCTGCTCGGGCCGTGGGCGGGGATCTGGCTGATCAAGGGCAATCTCTCTTCCAGCCTGCTGCTGGGGAGCGTGCCGATGACCGATCCCCTGCTGCTGACGCAGATGCTACTGGCAGGCATGGCGCTGCCGCTGAGCACCGTGTTCACCGGTGCCGCGATCGTGCTGATCTTCTACCTGCTGGTGGGCGGTCGGGTCTTCTGCTCCTGGGTCTGCCCCATGAACATGGTCACCGATGCCGCCAGCTGGCTGCGGGAGCGCCTGGCGGTCCATCCTCCGCTGGCCCTCTCCCGTCACGCCCGCTATTGGATGCTTGCGCTGACCCTGTTGCTCTCGCTGGTCACGGGGAGCCTCGCCTTCGAGCTGGTCAACCCGGTCTCCATCCTGCACCGCGGGATCATCTTCGGGATGGGGCTTGGCTGGATGGTGGTACTCGGGATCTTTCTCTTCGACCTGCTGCTGGCCAAGCGTGGCTGGTGCGGCCACCTCTGCCCCACCGGCGCATTCTACGGACTGGTGGGGCGGTTCAGTCCGTTACGGGTGCGCGCCGACCAGCGCGAACGCTGCGACGACTGTCTGGATTGTTACGTGGTGTGCCCGGAGCCACAGGTTCTCACCCCCGTGCTGAGAAATGCCGCGCAAGGGGTGCCGCCGGTGATCCTCTCCGGCGATTGCACCAACTGCGGACGCTGTATCGA
>WFNS01000260.1 GCA_015488495.1 Gammaproteobacteria bacterium
CTCTATCGTTATCTGGATCGCTCTGCTTACAGCAAGCGCAACCGCTACCACGAGAATCGCATCACCTGCTATCTGCAGTTGAGATTGTAGTTTTCTGGCAAAATGACATCATTGCCCCGGCAACCATATATGTCGCATTCAGGGTTTCAAGAACAGGCCGGAACAAGGCGCAGCTTGCAGGTAATGGTTGCGTACATGGTTGCCGGGTTGATAATGACGTGACTGCCCGGCGAATCGTGAAATCTGGACGTGGCTGAGCAGTTACATGGATGCCTCGCCAAGGGATGTGTATGTGACCCCATGATTCGACTGTTGATCCTGACGGACACCAATGTGGGAGGAGAGGGTGGAACTGAACAGCATCTGAAGATGTTGGTCAGCGGGATGGACCCCTCCCGTTTCCAGGTGGACGTGATACAGCTCGGTGAGCGGGTCGTTCAGCGGGAGGGGCGATTGGGTGTTGCCAGGCTGCGCCATCTTCCTACCGGCAGGCTGCTTTCGAGGCACGGGTTGAGGCGGTTGCGCGAGCTTTCGCGTTTCGTCCGTTCGCGTCGGCACCACTGCGTGCTCTCCTTTTTCGAGAGTTCCGACATCCTGGCGGTCATTCTGCTCGCCCTCGGTGATGTCCGGTGTATCCTCTCCAGCCGTCGGGATACCGGTTTTCGTTACAGTCGCAAGCTGCGTCTGGCCTATCGTTATTTCGATCGTCGTTTCCGGCGCATCATCGTCCCGTCGGAAGCTGTGCGGGAATCGCTGGTCGCCAGCGGTGTCTCCGGTGAGCGCATCGCCCTGGTGCCGAACGGTGTCGATGTGGCCCGTTTCACTGCCACAGATGGCGGGGCCCTGCGCCGTGAGGTGGGGGTGGAAAAGAGCCGTATCCTGCTGGGGACCGTTGCCCGCCTGAGCGAAGAAAAGGATCACCCGACCCTGCTGCGTGCGGTGCAGGCGCTGCATCGTTCGGGGAGAGAGGTGATGCTGGTGGTGGTCGGGGAGGGGGCCTTGCGGAGCGGCCTGGTCGCCGAGTGTGCGCGGCTCGGGCTGCGCAATCACGTCCGTTTTCTGGGGGCGCGCAGTGATATCCCCTCCATCCTGGCGGGGATCGACATCTTCGTGCTCTCCAGTGTCACCGAGGGGCTGTCCAATGCCATCCTCGAGGCGATGGCCGCGGCCAGGCCGGTGGTGGCCACCCGGGTGGGTGGCAACCCTGAACTGGTGGAAGAGGGAGAGAACGGCTATCTGGCCCCGGCGCGGGACCATATGGCCCTGGCGTGGAGTATCGAAAAACTGGTGGACAATGCGCGCCTGAGGGAGCGCATGGGTTTGGCTGGCCGTAGACGAGTGGTTGCACGCTACTCCGTGGAGCGCATGGTCGGGTGTTACGAGAGCCTGATAGAGCAGGAGGTGAGGGGCGATGCCTGACCGGTGTTCCGTTCAGCGGCAAGGCTTTCAATCGAGAGGGGATGGCTGAAACCGTGCAGATGGATCGGGGCCCAATACCTGGCAGTGCAATGCGGAGGGCGGCGGCCGGCGCTGATGCGGCCTCTCTCCCGCAGCAAAAAGAGCTGCCGCACAACTGGTCGCTGCTGATCCTGATCGCGATGATCCCGCTGCAGAACATCTATCTGGGGAAGCTGCCCACTTTGAGCGGCGGGATCAATTTCCTCAACCTGATGGCGCTCTTCGCCTTTTTCGCCTGGAGGAGCCACCGGGAACGGGCGGTTCCATCCCACAGCGACCTCCACTACCCTATTCTCTGGTTCGTGCTCATCTATTTCGTCTCGGCAGTCCATGGTATCTATTCGCTGGGATACGTTCCGCAGCGCTATTTCAGTTCACTCAAGGATCTGTTCCTGCCCCTGCTGATCTTTTTCATCGTATTGAACAGCGTCCGTGATCGGCGGGGAATCATCGCGGTGATCATCGCAACCCTGTTTCCGCTGGCCTACATGTTCCGGGTCTTCTATGCCCAGTTTTCCCACGTCTACAGCTGGCATTACACGGATGATTTTCGCTTCGTGAAGGGAACCTTCATGATGTTGGGCAGCAACGAGCTGGCCGCCTTCTATGCGGCTTACACCTTTGTCGTCATACTGCTGGCCCTGTACGTGGAACGGCTCAGGTATCGACTCCTGCTGGCCGGTCTGGCGATACTCAATCTCTATTCTCTGATGTACTCCCAGTCCAGGGGGGCGTGGCTCGCCTTTCTGGCGGCCGCCTTCGTACTCCTGTTCAAGACCGGCAAGGTCAAGGTGCTGATCGTGGCTCTCATCCTCTCCCTGTCGGCTCCGATGGTCATCGGACTGTTTCCGGTCTCGGTGCAGGAGCGCTTCAACAGCATCTTCGTCGAGAGCGAAGAGGAGCGTGACAAGTC
>WFNS01000261.1 GCA_015488495.1 Gammaproteobacteria bacterium
ACATCCCCCGGAGACCGCGCAAGGCCATGATCATGAAGGGGAAGCGCACGCCCATGAGGAAGAACAGCATACGGATGAGCATGGTGACGGGCACGGGCATGAGGGAGAGCATGCGCACGGTCATGGAGAAACTGCCTCGGAGGTGGAATTGAATGAAACACAGCGCCGGCTTGCAGGGGTGGAAACCATGCAACTCGAGAGGCGCTCGTTGGGCGAGGCGATCACCTCCCCCGGCGAAGTAACCCTCAACCTCTATCGCACTACCAAGGTAACCCCCCGCATACCGGCCCAGGTGATTGCCCGCCACGTCACCCTGGGGGACCGGGTGGAGAAGGGGCAGCCTCTGGTCACCCTTTCCAGCGTGGAGATGGCGGAGGCTCAGGGCGCATTGATCGAAGCCGACGTGGAATTGCGGCGGGTGAAAAGACTGGGGCGCAAGGTGGTCTCCGAAAAGCGCTATGTAGCCGCCCAGATCGCTTATCAACAGGCGTACGCCCGGGTCAATGCCTACGGAATGACCAAGGCGCAGATCGATGCCCTGCTCCGGGAGGGAAATGCCGCACGTGCGGTGGGAAAATTCCAGTTGCTGTCCTTCCAGGAAGGGACCGTTATCAATGATGATTTCGTCATCGGAGAGCTGGTGGAGCCGGGGCACGTACTGGTGGAGATCAGCGACGAAAGTGTGCTCTGGGTAAAGGCGCGCCTGACGCCCGACGATGCTTCTCGGATCGCCCTGGGGGCACCCGCACACATTCAGGTAGGCGAACGCTGGATCGAGGGAAAGGTGGTGCAGGCCAGCCACTCACTGGACGAAACCACACGCACCCTCGCCTTGCATGTGGAGGTGCCCAACCCTGACGACTCCCTCCATCCCGGTCAGTTCGTCAACGTAGTGATGGAGAGTGACAAGAAACTGGAGGGTCTCGCGGTACCGGTAGAGGCGGTACTGCGTGGTCCGGACGGTGACTGGCAGCTGTTCGTCGAGAGCAGCCCCGGCCATTTCGAGCCGAAGGAGGTGAAGGTGCTGCGTACCGTCGGCAACCAGCTCTTGATTGAGGGGGTCGACGAAGGTGCCACCATTGTTGCCAAAGGTGCCTTTTTCGTCCAGTCCGAGATGGCCAAGGGCGGGTTTGACCCCCACAACCACTGAGCAGGCTGACCAGAGAGGAAAGACACCATGTTGAATCGTGTGATCGACTGGTCGGTGACCAACCGGCTGCTGGTGGCAATCGCCCTGTTGGCGCTGATTGCATCGGCCACTTTCGTGATTCCCAAACTGAATCTGGATGCATTCCCCGATGTCACCAACATCCAGGTTTCCATCAACACAGAGGCGCCCGGGCTGGCCCCCGAAGAGGTGGAACAGCTCATCACCTTTCCCATCGAGGCGGTGATGTATGCGTTGCCCGATGTGGAAGAGGTGCGTTCCATCTCCAAGACCGGTCTTTCCGGTATCACGGTGGTATTCAAGGAGGGAACCGACATCTATTTCGCCCGCCAGCTGGTCTTCCAGCGGCTGCAATCGGCCAAGGAGTTGATTCCCGAGGGGGTGGGTACACCGGAGATAGGTCCCAATACCTCCGGTCTGGGACAGGTCTACCAATATCTGCTGGTGGCCGACCCCGAAACCGGCCTGGACGCCATGGCGCTGCGCAGTCTCAATGACTGGGTGGTCAAACTGCTGTTGATGCCGGTGGACGGCGTAACCGACGTGCTCTCCTTTGGCGGTGAGGTGAGACAGTATCAAGTCAACCTCGATCCCTCCCGGTTACTGGCCTACGACCTTACCCAGCAGGATGTCATCGATGCCCTGGAGAACAACAACTCCAATGCCGGTGGCTGGTACATGGATCGAGGTCAGGAGCAGCTGGTGATCCGTGGCGTGGGCTGGTTGGGTCACGACGAGCAGGGCCTGAAAGAGTTGCGCCAGATCCCCCTCAAGACGGTGGACGGCACCGTCGTGACGGTGGGACAGGTGGCGAACGTGGAGCTTGGAAGCGAGATCCGCCAGGGGGCGGTCACCATGACCCGTCGTGATGCACAGGGCCAACCGGAGGCACTGGGAGAGGTGGTTGCCGGAATCGTGCTGAAACGTATGGGGGCAAACACCAAGGCCACCATCGATGGCATCAACAGCCGCATTGCCCTGATTCAGCAGGCGTTGCCGGAGGGGGTGCGTTTCGAGGCGTTCTACGATCAAGCCGACCTCATCACCCAGGCGGTAAAGACGGTGGTCAACGCCCTCTTGCTGGCCTTTGTATTCATTGTCGTGGTGTTGGCCCTGTTCCTGATGAATCTGCGAGCCACCCTGCTGGTGCTGATCTCCATCCCGATCTCCATCGGAATCGCACTGATGATCATGGCCTGGTTCGGGCTCTCCGCCAACCTGATGTCCCTTGGCGGACTGGCCGTCGCCATCGGCATGCTGGTAGATGGCTCGGTGGTCATGGTGGATAACATGTTCAAACATCTCTCCCACCCCGATGCGGAGCACGACGAGACCATTCGGACCTTGGCCGGCAGCGACGATCCCGACCCCTACGACGTGGCACGGGATCGGCACGGCATCGCCCTGCGCCTGCAGGAAGCGGGCAAGGAGGTGGCACGCCCCATTTTCTTCGCCGCCTCCATCATCCTTGTCGTGTTCATGCCGCTGTTCACCTTCGAGGGGGTGGAAGCGAAGCTGTTCCAGCCCATGGCGATCAGCATCATGCTGGCCATCGTGGCAGCGGTGCTGGTGGCGCTGGTTATTGTTCCTGCCCTGGCCAGTTATCTGTTTCGGAGTGGTGTTCGGGCCAGAGAGAGCGCCATTCTCAAACCGCTCGACGGTATCTATCGGCGCACCCTTGTCTGGGCCCTGGACAACACCCGGATCGTGGTGGGGGGCGCGCTGCTCCTGCTCACCGCCGCCCTCGCCCTGCTCCCCCGGCTCGGCACCGAGTTCGTCCCGGAGCTTGAAGAGGGAACCATCAACCTGCGTGTGACATTGGCGCCCTCCTCCTCCCTGAAAACCACGCTGGAGGTGGCTCCAAAGCTGGAGGCGATGCTGCTGGAGTTCCCCGAAGTGGAGTACGCCCTGAGCCGTATCGGCCGCCCGGAGATCGGTGGCGATCCGGAGCCGGTCAACAACATCGAGATCTACATCGGCCTTAAGCCGGTCAGCGAATGGACCAGCGCCTCCAGCCGACAGGAACTGCAACACCTGATGGAGCAGAAGCTGGAGCAACATCCAGGGCTGCTGTTCAACTTCTCCCAACCCATTGCGACCCGGGTGGATGAACTGTTGTCGGGTGTCAGGGCGCAACTGGCCATCAAGCTGTTCGGCCCGGATCTGGCCGTGCTGGCGGAGAAAGGCCAGGCCATCGAAAAGGTGGTTCAGGGCATCGATGGAACAAGGGACGTGGCCATGGAGCAGATCGCCGGAGAGGCCCAGCTGGTGATACGGCCAGAGCGGGAACGGCTGTCGCGCTTCGGCCTGGCGGTAGGTGACGTCATGGCCGTGGTCCGGGACGGGCTGGGCGGTAGCGCGGCCGGACAGATCATCAATGGCAACGAGCGTTATGATATCTACGTGCGTCTCGCCCAACCCTTCCGCACCGATCCCGAAGCAATCGCCAACCTTCGCCTGCAGTCACCCACCGGACCGTGGGTGCGGTTGGGGGATGTGGCCAAAATCAGCATCGAATCGGGCCCGCCCCAGGTAAGGCGGGATGACGTCCAGCGCCGGGTGGTGATCCAGGCCAACGTGGAGGGGCGTGACATGGGCAGCGTGGTGGCCGATATCCGTCAGGCCATCGATGAACAGGTGGAGCTGCCGCCCGGTTATTCGGTGGACATCGGCGGTCAGTTCGAGAGCCAGCAGCGGGCGCAGAAGCGGTTGTCACTGGTGGTCCCTTTGTCATTGGCCCTGATTGCGCTGCTGCTCTACTTCGCCTTCAACTCGGTGGGCCAGGCGATGCTCATCCTGGTCAATGTTCCGCTCGCCGTCATCGGAGGGATCTTCTCGCTCTACATCTCCGGGCAGTATCTGTCGGTTCCCAGCTCCATCGGTTTCATCACCCTGTTCGGGGTGGCGGTGCTGAATGGAGTGGTGATGGTGGAGAGCATCAACCAACGGATCGCCGATGGGCTCTCGGTGGATGAGGCGGTGTTCAGTGGTGCCACCTCGCGATTGCGTCCGGTATTGATGACCGCCATTACATCGGCCCTTGGCCTGATTCCCATGCTACTCTCCACCGGAGTGGGAGCGGAGATTCAGAAACCGTTGGCTACGGTCATCGTCGGCGGATTGCTGACGGCCACCTTCCTCACCCTGTTCGTACTGCCATCCCTCTTCACCTGGTTCTCCAGAGGAAAGCTGGCGGATATGCGATAATCGAACAGAGGTGAAGCAGAGATGGCATCGGATCACCACCATCATGACATAGGAGCGATGGGCGATCGCCGGCTGGGCTGGGCGATCGCCATCAACATGCTGCTGACGCTGGCGCAGATCGTCGGGGGTATCGTCTCAGGCAGTCTGGCGCTGATAGCCGATGCCCTGCACAACTTCAGCGACGCCGCCTCGCTGCTGATCGCCTGGGTGGCACGCCGAATCGGCAGACAGCCACCGGACCGTTTCAAGACATTCGGCTACAAGCGCGCCGAGGTGATTGCCGCATTGATCAACCTGGTCACGCTGGTGATCGTGGGCCTGTACCTGATCTACGAGGCGCTATGGCGCATGGTGGAGCCGCAGGTCATCGAGGGGTGGACGGTAGTCATCGTGGCAGGAGTCGCCCTGGTGATCGATGTGGCCACGGCGGTGCTCACCTACACCATGTCACGCCACAGCATGAACATCCGTGCCGCTTTCCTGCACAACGTCTCCGATGCGCTGGCTTCGGTGGGGGTGATCATCGCCGGAACGCTGATCCTTCTCTACGGCTGGTACTGGAGCGATACCCTGCTCACCCTGCTCATAGCGGGATATGTGCTCTATCAGGCGGCCACCATGCTGCCGCAGACCATCCACATACTGATGCAGGGGGCTCCGGAGGGGATCGCCGTCGAGGAGGTGATCCAGGCGATGGAACAGGTGGAGGGGGTGAGTAACGTCCACCATCTCCATCTCTGGCAGCTGGACGAGCATGAAAACGCCCTGGAGGCCCATGTGGTCATCGATGAGTTCGTCAACACGGAAACGATCAAGCGGGCGCTGAAAGGGATGCTGGCGGAGCGCTTCTCCATTCACCACTCCACCCTGGAGTTCGAGGTGGAACACTGTAACGGGAGCTGTCAGCCCCATCGCTACGGAGGAGCGTGTGGACACTGAGCGAGAGCACCTGGTCGCAGGGGAGTTTGGCCTGCGCTCCGATCTGCTCTATCTCAACCATGCGGCGGTTGCCCCCTGGCCGCAGCGAACCCGTCGCGCGGTGGAGCGCTTCGCGCAAGAAAACGTCACCACCGGCGCCCTCCACTACCCCCGCTGGGTAGAGACCGAGACCCGCCTGCGCCAGCGGCTGGCGACCCTGATCGGGGCCCCTTCTCCGGATGAGATCGCCCTCCTGAAAAACACCTCGGAGGGGCTTTCCGTGATCGCATGGGGGCTGCCGTGGCGGGCCGGAGACAACATCGTCAGCAGTGATGAGGAGTTCCCTTCCAACCGCATCGTATGGGAGTCTCTCCGCGACCGCGGCGTGGAGCTGCGCCAGGTCCATCTGGATCGAGCGGATCCCGAACGGGCGCTGCTGGAGGGAATGGATGAGAACACCCGTCTGCTTGCCATCAGTTCGGTGCAATACGCCAGTGGTCTGAGGCTGGATCTGCAGCGTCTCGGCGAGTGGTGCCGTAGCCGGGGGGTACTGTTCTGTGTGGATGGAATCCAGAGCGTCGGTGCCTTGTGCACCGATGTCCAGCGAGACCACATCGATTTCCTGGTGGCCGACGGTCACAAGTGGATGCTTGGACCCGAGGGGGTCGCCCTCTTCTATTGCCGCGCCGAACTGCGGGATAGGCTACGGCTCCATCAATATGGTTGGCACATGGTGGAGCAGCATCAAGATTACGAGCTCCGCGAATGGCAGGTGGCTGCATCGGCCAGGCGGTTCGAATGTGGCAGCCCAAACATGCTGGGTATCCATGCCCTGGAGGCCAGCCTGTCACTGCTGCAGGAATACGGCATGGCGGCGGTGGAAGAAAAGGTGCTGGAGAACGGTCGGTTCCTGCTGGACGCCATCGGAGAACTCGACCGCTATGAGTTACTGACACCTACGAAGAAAAGCAGCCATGCGGGTATCGTCACCTTTCGCCACCGCCATCTGCCCGGCGAAGAGCTCTATCGGCGGCTGACAAGGGAGAAGGTGATCTGTGCCCTGCGCGGCGGCGGGATCCGTCTCTCACCCCATTTCCATACCGGTCGGGCGGTACTGGAACGGGTCGTCTCCTTGCTCGCGCAGTGGTAGGAGGGGCGTACGGCCCCGGCATGGGTGTTGAATTTTCGTTCGATCAGTCCCATATGGATGCCACTGAAGATCGATTCTATGTTCCCCAAGCCCTCCTCGCCCAAGGGGAGGGTTCGTGGCGCCGTTCCGTATGGACAGCATTGTGCGGTTCAGGCAGAATGGCCCATTGTTTTTTCTTTCGGCAAACAGAGAGGAATTTTCGTAAGTATGGCAAAAGAAGAGAGTATCGAGATGGAAGGCAAGGTCATCGAGACCCTGCCCAATACCATGTTCCGGGTAGAGCTGGAGAACGGGCATATCGTCACCGCCCACATCTCCGGGAAGATGCGCAAGCACTATATTCGCATCCTCACCGGGGACGAGGTAACCGTCGCCCTCACCCCCTACGATCTGAGCAAGGGGCGCATCGTCTATCGCAAGCGGTAAAGGAAACCGCCGGTGCGGCAGCAGGCGCCCTGCCGCGGTTCATCATTCAGCATCCACCCTGTCTTTACGCTGCTTGGCCTTTTCCCTGG
This sequence comes from Gammaproteobacteria bacterium, assembly GCA_015488495.1. GTDB lineage: Bacteria > Pseudomonadota > Gammaproteobacteria > Thiohalospirales > Thiohalospiraceae > DRMK01. Next base: position 6,959 of record WFNS01000261.1, read on the forward strand.
GTTCGATATCGAAAACCAACTCATCGTCTTTGGCGCTGATTCGGACCTCCCCTCCCTGGGCCAGCTTGCCGAACAACAGTTCATCCGCCAGTTTCCGCTTCAGATGATCCTGCAGCAAACGTGACATGGGTCTTGCACCCATGCTCTTGTCATACCCGTGCCGCGCCAGCCAGGAACGCGCCTCGTCATCCACCTGCAGGATCACGTGTTTGTCCATCAGCTGTGCCTCGATCTGGGCCACCAGCTTGTCCACCACGAAACCGATGGTCTTCTCATCCAACGGATTGAACTGAATGATGGCATCCAGCCGGTTGCGAAATTCCGGTGTGAAACTGCGCCGGATCGCCTCCATGCCATCCGAACTGTGATCCTGCGAGGTGAAGCCGATGGATGGGCGGCTCATCTGCTCCGCCCCGGCATTGGTGGTCATGACGATGATCACATTGCGGAAGTCGGTCTCCCGACCGTTGTTGTCGGTCAGTGTTCCGTGATCCATCACCTGCAACAGCAGATTGAAGACGTCGGGATGGGCCTTCTCGATCTCATCCAGCAACAGCACGGCATGGGGGTGTTTGTTGATGGCCTCGGTCAACAGCCCGCCCTGGTCGTAACCAACATAGCCGGGTGGCGCGCCAATGAGGCGCGAGACGGTGTGACGCTCCATGTATTCGGACATGTCGAACCGGACGAGTTCGATACCCAGCGTCTTGGCCAACTGTCGGGTCAACTCGGTCTTGCCGACCCCCGTCGGGCCGGCAAACAGGAACGAACCGATGGGTCTGTGTTCCTCACCCAGGCCCGAGCGGGACATCTTGATGGCGGCGGCCAGGGTCTCGATGGCCTCGTCCTGCCCGAAGATGACCTGCTTCAGATGCTGTTCCAGTTTGCCGAGCTGCTCCTTGTCGGAGCTGGAAACCTGTTTCGGAGGAATCCGCGCCATGCTGGCGACGATGTTCTCGATCTCCCTGACTCCGATGTTCTTCTTGCGCCGCGAAGGGGGTAACAACCGCTGACTCGCCCCCGCTTCGTCGATGATATCGATGGCCGTATCCGGCAGATGGCGATCGGTGAGATGACGGTGTGCCAGCTCGGCCGCGCTTGCCAGTGCCGCACTGCTGTATTTGACCTGATGGTGGGATTCGTAGCGGGATTTCAGCCCTTCCAGAATCTGCACCGCCTCGGAAACGGTAGGCTCGGGTACATCGATCTTCTGGAAGCGGCGTGCCAGCGCGCGGTCCTTTTCGAAGATGGAACGATATTCCTGGTAGGTGGTGGAGCCGATACAGCGGAGTTCACCCGACGCCAGCATGGGCTTGATCAGGTTGGAGGCGTCCATTACGCCGCCGGAGGCAGAGCCTGCGCCGATGATGGTGTGAATCTCGTCGATGAACAGCACCGCATGGGGCTGTTTCTTGAGCTGCGCCAGTACCGCTTTGATGCGCTTCTCGAAATCGCCGCGGTACTTGGTTCCCGCCAGCAGGGCACCCAGATCCAGGGAGTAGATGACGCTGTCGGCCAGTACCTCCGGAACTTCGCCATCCACGATCTTCTTGGCCAGTCCCTCGGCCAGTGCCGTTTTCCCTACCCCGGCCTCACCGACGAACAACGGGTTGTTCTTGCGCCGCCGGCAGAGAATCTGGATGGTCCGCTCGATCTCTTTCTTGCGGCCGATAAGGGGATCGATCTTCCCCTCGAGCGCCAGCTCATTGAGATTGGTGGTGAAGCTCTCCAGTGGAGAGCTGCCCCCCGCATGCTCGGTCTCTTCCTCTTCGGAGGTCGAATGGGACTCCGGGCCGGCGTTCTCTTCCGGCAGCTTGGAGATGCCATGGGCAATGTAGTTCACCACGTCGAAGCGGGTGATGTTCTGCTTGTTGAGGAAATAGACCGCCTGGGATTCCTGCTCATTGAAGATGGCGACCAGCACGTTGGCCCCCGTGGCCTCGCTCTTTCCAGCGGCCTGAACGTGAAACAGGGTTCGCTGCATCACCCGCTGAAATCCCAGAGTGGGCTGCACGTCCCGAATGTCTTCGGCTGCCAGCTCCGGCGTGTTGTTGTCGATGAACTCGGTCAGCTCCCGCCTCAACTGCTCCATGTTGGCACCACAGGCCCGCAACACCTCCGCCGCTGCGGGATTGTCCAGCAGCGCCAGCAGCAGGTGTTCGACGGTGATGAATTCATGCTTTTTTTCCTGTGCCTGTTGAAAGGCAAGGTTCAGCGTGAATTCCAGCTCTTTGTTCAACACGGATCAGGCTGCCTCCATGGTGCACTTCAGGGGATGATTGTGCTGCTGCGAGTAGTTTTCCACCTGCGCCACCTTGGTCTCGGCGATCTCGCGGGTGAATATCCCACACACCCCGGCACCCCGGGTGTGTACCTGCAGCATGATTCGCGTCGCCTTTTCGCGACTCATTCCAAAAAAACGCTCCAATACCATCACTACAAAGTCCATCGGCGTATAGTCGTCATTGAGTATTATGACCTTATACATCGGCGGACGTTTCAATTTTGGCCGAGATATTTCTGTGGAAACGTCACTCTGTTGATTATCGGCGTAGTTACCCATAACAATATCTCAATCCGTTTCCTTTTCCACTGCTTCACATATGTTTGACAATGGCCTCACCAAAACCTGAGCAGCTGACCTCGACCGGGTTGTCCATGAGGCGGGCGAAATCGTAGGTCACCGTCCTCGCCGCGATGGCGCCCTCCATCCCCTTTATGATGCGATCCGCCGCCTCGGTCCAGCCGAGATGACGCAGCATCATCTCGGCGGACAGAATCAGCGAACCGGGGTTGACCTTGTCCTGCCCCGCATACTTGGGGGCGGTGCCATGGGTGGCCTCGAACAGCGCGACACCGTCCGACAGATTGGCCCCCGGCGCGATACCGATACCCCCCACCTGCGCCGCAAGCGCATCCGAGATATAGTCCCCGTTCAGGTTCAGGGTGGCGATTACGTCGTATTCCGCCGGCCGCAACAGGATCTGCTGCAGGAAGGCGTCTGCTATGACATCCTTGACAATTATATCATCACCGCCGCGGGGATTTTCGATGCGGCACCAGGGTCCGCCGTCGATCTCCATGGCACCGAATTCTTCCCGGGCGAGTTCATAGCCCCAGTTCTTGAAGGCGCCCTCGGTGTACTTCATGATGTTTCCCTTGTGCACCAGGGTCACGGAGCGCCGGCCGTTGTCGATGGCGTAACGGATTGCCTTGCGCACCAGACGCCGCGTCCCTTCCCGCGATACCGGCTTGATCCCGATACCTGAGCTTTCCGGAAAACGGATCTGCTTGACTCCCATCTCCTTTTGCAGGAATTCAATCACTTTCTTTACCTCTGGCGTCCCCGCTTCCCATTCGATGCCGGCATAGATATCCTCAGAGTTCTCTCTGAAAATGACCATATCGGTCTTCTCAGGTTCCTTGAGGGGGCTGGGTGTCCCTTGAAAATAGCGGACGGGACGCAGGCAGACATAGAGGTCGAGTACCTGGCGCAAGGTCACGTTGAGGGAACGGATTCCCCCACCCACGGGGGTGGTCAGTGGCCCCTTGATGGAAACCACATAGTCACGGATGGCTTCCAGGGTCTCATCCGGCAACCAGCAGTCGTCCCCGTACACCCTGACCGCCTTCTCTCCGGCATACACCTCCATCCAGGCGATTCCCCGCTTCCCTCCGTAGGCCCGGCTTACTGCGGCATCCACCACCTTGCGCATGACCGGCGTGATATCGACACCGATCCCGTCCCCTTCGATGAAAGGGATGATTGGCCGTTCCGGAACCTGCAGCGAAAAATCGGCATTGACGGTTATCTGGCTCCCATCAGCGGGAACTTCAATCTTTTTATAGGTCATGAGAACTCCTTGCGCGATAAAAAATAGGGTCGATATTAACACCATCAAGCGGTTGCGGCAGCAGAAGAAAGACCAGAGGGGTCGCAAAAGGCGCAATCCATTATGATTATATCACATTAAATTATTGCTTTAATGTTTTGATACGCAAAGTTTTTACCCCAATCACCTTCCGTATGGCCATGCAAAAGAAGAAACCGGTTCTTGCTTTTCGGTCATGAATAACGTAGTTTTCCTTGAGTTGGTTTCCGAGGAGAAGAGAGCGTGTTGACGCCGGAAGAGCTTCCCCACTACACCATAGACGACTATCTGCAATGGGAAGGCCGGTGGGAACTGATCGAGGGAATCCCGTACGCGATGACCCCTTCGCCCGGGGTTCGCCACCAGCGCATCAGTCAAATCATCGCCTACCAGCTGGAACGTTCCCTCGAGGGGTGTCCGGATTGCCGGGCGTTGCTGCCTACCGACTGGCGTGTTACCGAGGATACGGTACTACAGCCCGACAATATGGTGATCTGTTATCGCCCGGTCCAACCCTTCCTTACCAAGGCCCCTTCGCTGATCTTCGAGGTTCTGTCTGCGGCGTCGGCGGAAAAGGACAGGCGGACCAAGTACGCCATCTATGAGCGCGAAGGGGTAACCTACTATGTCATCGTCGATCCGGAAAACGAAGTGGCAAAGGTGTTTCGTCTCCACGACGGTCGGTACATAAAGGAGCTGGACGCCACGGAGGAGTCCTACCCGTTCGTTCTCGGAACTTGCCGGATTGTCTTCGATTTCTCCCGAATCTGGCGGGAGTGACCCCGGGCCTTCTGCGAATCATTCCAGGGTACAGCGGCTTGCGGGCCGTAGAACCTGAGAGCAGCCGCTCGACTCCTTGGAATCCACCCGTTCGAACGCCCGTCTCCAGGCCCTGTCACCTGGTTGTCGCCAGCTCAATCATGACTACACCGTTCTCCACGCGCGTGGGATAGGTGTTGGCACATCCCTCATCAGGCGGCAGCGCCCTGCCGGATTCCAGATCGATCTCCCAGTTGTGGAGGGGACAGGTCACCGTGTTGTCGTGAACCAGTCCCTGGGAAAGGGGGCCCTGGCGATGAGGACAGCGATCCTGCACAGCGAATACCGAGTCGCCGCGGGTGCGAAACAGCGCGATGTCTCCCTGCGGCGTCTGGATCACGCGTGCGCCCAGTCGGGGAATTTCATCGAGCGGCCCTATTTCTATCCATTCGGACATATTTCAAACCCTTGTGAGAATGAGTGGATGATTGAATTCAGCTCTCGAGGCTGGATGGTTCCGCAATCTCGAGCGGTTCGAAGTCGCGCCTGGACGCTTCGTCATTGGCGATCTCCGCCCAAGGATCCTTTTGCATGATCCGCTGGGAGTGTACGAAACGCTCATAGAGCGCCTTGCGCCTCTCCGCATCCTCGACGATGTTCTCCTTGATGTAAGCCAGACCCACCCGCTCGATCCAGGGGGCTGTACGCTCCAGATAGTGCGCCTCTTCCCGGTACAGCTGCATGAAGGCCGCGCAATACTCCATCGCCTCTTCCTCCGTGGCCACCTTGCAGAGCAGATCGGTGGCCCTCACCTTCACTCCACCATTTCCCCCGATATGCAGTTCGTAGCCCGATTCCACACAAACCACGCCAAAATCCTTGATGGTCGCTTCGGCACAATTACGCGGGCATCCGGAAACGGACATTTTGAATTTATGGGGAGTCCAGGAACCCCAGGCCATCTTCTCCAGCTTGATCCCCAGACCGGTGGAGTCCTGGGTACCGAAGCGGCACCACTCGGAGCCGACACAGGTCTTCACGGTACGCAGGGACTTGCCGTAGGCATGACCCGATACCATTCCCGCCTTGTTGAAATCGGCCCAGATCGCAGGCAGATCCTTCTTCTCGATGCCGAAGAGGTCGATTCGCTGCCCCCCGGTGACCTTGACCATGCGGGCCTGGTACTTCTCCGCAATGTCCGCGATGGCGCGCAGCTCCTGCGGCGAGGTTACGCCACCCCACATGCGGGGAACCACGGAATAGGTACCATCCTTCTGGATGTTGGCATGCGCCCGCTCATTGATGAGTCGTGATCGGGGATCGTCTTTCGCCTCTTCCGGCCAGGTGGAGATCAGGTAGTAATTGATGGCTGGCCGACAGGTGGCACAGCCATCCGGGCTCCGCCAGTCCAAGGTCTCCATCACCGCGCGGATGGAGGTCAGATGGGCCTGCCGGATGGTGTTGCGGACATCGTCATGGCTGTAATCCGTACACTTGCAAAGCGGCTTGGCATGGGGCGCTA
>WFNS01000262.1 GCA_015488495.1 Gammaproteobacteria bacterium
TGCGCCCCGCAAGGTGCCCGGTCGCAAGGGCATGACCTGGGTCGAAGAGGACTGGGTGGATGAGGAGGAGACGGCCCACCGCGGGCCGGATGATTGAGGTTCAGCCCTCGGGTTGAAGGATTTTCCGCTGCTCCTCATGGTCCACGGGGTCGATCAAGTAGCCCTGGGGTAACCAACAACGGGGTTCATCCCCGCCGTTCGCGGGTTCCCAGCAACTCCATCACCTTGCGCCATCCCGCCTCTGCCTGCGGCCCGGCCCGGTCGAATACCTCAGCCAGTTGTGTCCTCTGCTCTCCCGTGAGCCGCTCTTCGAGCCGGCGTCCCTTGCGGGTGAGTCGGAGGCGCTTGACCCGCCGATCGCGCTTGTCCTGTCCGGCCTGGATGTAGCCGTCCTCCACCAGCTGGCGCAGCGGCCGGTTCAGATACTGCTTACTCACCCGCATAATCCTCAACAGTTCGTTGACGCTGCAGCCCGGGTTGCGCCCCACGAAATAGAGAATGCGGTGATGCACGCGCGAGTAGCCCAGGGCCTTGAGTCGTTCGTCAGGATGGGCAGTGACGGCGCGAAAGCCGAAATGCAACGCCTCCAACGCCTCATTCAGGCGATGCACTTCTTCCGGAGACATGTTCGAGTCAACCATGTTGACATTCTAGCGGAATTGGCGGCATGATGATATATGTCAATATCATTGACTCATTGGGAGATCGAAATGAACAAGGGGGTCTGCTGGCTCGACGGAAAGATCCTGCCACTGGATCGGGCTCGCATCCCGGTCCTGGATCACGGCCTGCTCTATGGGGACGGGGTGTTCGAAGGGATCCGTTTCTATGCCGGTGTCCCCTTCCTGCTGAAGGAGCACCTGCGAAGGCTGCGCGACTCGTCGCGGGCCATCGCCCTTGCCTGCCCCTGGACGGACCGGGAGCTGACTGGAGTGACCACCGCCGTCATCGACGCGTTCGAGGGGGAGCAGGGTTACATCCGCATGATCGTCACCCGCGGGGACGGCCCGCTCGGTATCGATCCCGCCCCCTGCAGATCACCGCGGCTGATCGTGATCGCCGGTCGCCTGGAGATGGTCAACCACGCCGCGAGGGCATCGGGTGTGCGGCTCATTACCGCTTCGACACGGCGCCTGCCGGCGGATGGGCTGGATCCACGCATCAAGAGCCTCAACTACCTCAACCACATTTTGGCGCGCATCGAGGCCAACCGCGCCGGAGTGGATGAGGCCGTGCTGCTCAACGCCCAGGGCCGCGTGGCCGAGGGCGCGGCGGACAATCTGTTCATCGTTCGGGATAATCGCCTGCTCACGCCGCCGGTGATCGACGGTGCCCTGCCCGGCATCACCCGCGCACTGATTCTAGAACTGGCCGGCGAAATGGGTATCGAGACATGCGAACAATCGCTGGCACCCTACGACCTTCATACCGCCGACGAGTGCTTCCTTACCGGCACCGGTGCCGAACTGATCCCGGTCCGTGAGATCGACGGCCGCCCCTTGGGCAGCTGTCCCGGACCGGTGTTCCTGCGGTGCCACGAGGCCTTTCAGAAACAGATCGTCACCCACTGTGGAGGAGTTAGCAGATGAACACGAGAAAGCCGATATTGAACATCGACCAGTTACCCCTGGAGGAGTGGCGTCACGGAGAGAGGTTCGAGGCCCGCATGGCCCAGATCGGCCGGCTGCTGGGGGCGCGAAAGCTCGGCTACCGGCTGGTGGTGCTGCCACCGGGCAAGGCCGCCTGGCCCCTGCACGCCCATTATGTCAACGAAGAGATGTTCTTCATCATCGAGGGTAGCGGCAGTCTGAGGCTTGGCGAGGAGAACTGGCCGCTGCGGGCCGGGGACGTGGTGGCCGCACCTCCCGGCCCGGAAACGCCGCACCAGATCGTCAACGACAGCGAGACCGATCTGAGGTATCTGTGCGTCAGCACCATGGAGGCGCCGGACATCGTCGCGATGCCCGACTCCGGCAAGATCAACGTCATGGCGGGCAGCCCGCCCGGCGGAGAGAAGGCGGCCCGCACCCTCTCGATCTGCCTGCCGCTGGATGCTGCGGTCGATTACTGGGAAGGAGAATGATTCCGGCTCGGAAAAAGCCGCTCTCACCAGAGAAAGAACATCTCCACCCAGCTGCCTACCACCAGGCCGGCGGCGGCCATGAGGCCGGCCCAGGCGGCGACGCGGCGGACGAGGGCCGCCTCGGTTCCGATCAGGCGCCACAGCAACCGGCCGCTCCACAGCAGCGCTACCACCAGCAGCGCGGCGCGCGCGCCGGGCACCCAGGCGAGATCCAGCCGCTCCGCATTGAGCATGCTGATGGTGAGCGCAGAGAGGCCGAGGAAGACGCTGATGCCGCCGAGGGGAACGAAGCCGTAGGCCAGCCGCCAGGGCATGACGCGCTGGCCGAGCAGCCACCCGGCCAGGCGCACGGCCAGCAGCAAGGCACCGCCCAGAACCAGCGCGCTGGCGCCGATGTAGAACAGGATCAGAGCGCCATCCAGCCAGGTGAACAGTTCGTTGGTCTGCGGATAGTGGGTAAGCAGCCACCAGGGAGCGCCATCGCCCAGTGGCCAGTAGATGTCGCGCTCGATCAGCCACTCCGCCACCCTCTGCTTCAAGGCCACGAACCAGGGGGAAGCGGACCACTGGAAGGCGCCGGTAGCGACGCCGAGCAGGCCGAAGGTGAGCAGCAGCACCTCCCAGGGGGAAATCTCCCTTTCGCCGGCCGAGAGAATTTCACTGTTCGGCGAGCGCGGCGCCAGGGCGACGGCACCGCGGTGCCCGCTGCAGCGGCCGCACATGTGACAGGCGGCGTTGCCGCGCATGTCACGGATGTTGATCAGCGGTGCACAATCGACGGCCGGGGTACGGTTGGACGACCGGCGCCAGCGCTCCCGATCGACCCGGAAGTGTACCGGCGCCAGCCGGGAAAGCAGCGCGAACACGCCGTTCGCCGGGCAGAGGTAGCGGCACCAGACCCGCTTGCCCTTGCCGTAGAGATAACCGATCACCATGGCCGCCACCGTGGAGCCGCCGAGGATCAGCAGGGCCGCCTTCGGGTATTCGTAGACGCTGATCAGCTGGCCGTAGATGGTGGTGAGCACGAAGGCGGTAAAGGGCCAGCCACCCCAGCGCACCCATCTGGGGATGGCCCCGCCGCGGCCGTGCCGGCTGGCCCATTCGCTCAGCGCCCCCTCGGGACAGAAGACCCCGCACCAGACCCGGCCCACCAGCATAGTGGCGACCATCACGAACGGCCACCAGATCCCCCAGAACACGAACTGGGCGAACAGCACCAGGTTTTCATAGAAATGGGCATACTCTTTCGGCAGCGGCAGCATGGCAGGCCAGATCAACAGCACCAGGTAAAAGAGCACCACGGTCCACTGGATGGCCTGGATGGCGCCCCGGTGATCACGCATCCAGTCGCCCAGCGCCTGGAGCCGCGCACGAACTCCGCTATCCGGGGCGAGAACCGCGACCCGCTCGTTCATCTCAGCCCGCCTCCACCGTATGGATCGTCTTCCGCTGCAACGGTTGCGGGCGGTGCAACATGAGCAAACCGGTTGCGGGGATTCCTGGTTTCATGGTTCCGTGTCCTCCTCGTCAAAAACTGAGCTGCACCCGCAGGCCCAGGGCGGTCAACGCGGCAGCACCGCCGTTGCCGCCCGGATTGCGGACGTGCTGCAGATTGGGGGAGAGCTCGAACTGGCCGTTCAGCCGGTAGCGGTAGTAGATCTCCGCGATCTGTTCGCTGCCGCCGGCCCGGTATCCGTAGTCCGGCACCCCGTCGCCGTCGGCATCCAGGGTCGGCGACGCTTGGCGGAAATCGTCCGAGATGGCCAGCCAGCCCAGGGCAACGCCGAGGGCGTCGGCGCCACGCCCCCAGTAGCTGCCACCCCACTCGCCACCCACGGTCAGGGCGCGGTCGAAGGCGACCCTGCCCTCCGTCTGCTGCCCCGCGCGCAGAAACAGGGTGGTGTAGTCGGCGACCTGCTGGTTGAGGCTGAGGCCAATGCCGCCGTGGGTGGTCACGCTGCCGTCGAAATCCACCCGCCGGCCATTACGCCACGCATAGAAGCGGTAGTTGCCGGCCAGACCGCTGAACAGGCGTTGCGCGGTCTCCGCCTGGAGGATCACGAAGGGCGAATCGAGACTGTCGCTGAAGCTGGCGCCCTCCCCCGATCCGAACACGCCCAGCGATATGCCATACTGCTGCGGCTTGTAAAAGTCATTGATGTAGGCAAGCCGCATACCCGGCGTGAAACCGAACTCGTCCACACCCACGTCTCCCCCCACATCCAGCAGCGGATTGTGGATGAAGGACTGGTTGACGAAGCCGCGGGTCTCGTCGTCGGCGATGGCGTTCTGGTCGAAGAACACGAAGGGGTCCATCTTGCCGAAGTTGAACTCGACGTGGCGGCGCGAGAGATCCGGATTGCCACCGAGCGGCAGGGGTACATTGAGCTGGTACCAGGCCTGGGCCAGCAGGACCGTGCTGTCGGAGGCCTCGGAGCCGGGACGCTGGAAGCTGGTGGAATCGAGCGAGGCAAAGGCCCCCCCGGGGTTCTCCAGTCCCAGCCCCTGACCCATGCGGAAGTGGGTGAAGATGAACCCCTCGGCCGCTCCAAGGGTACCGGCTGGCAGGCTCACCGTGGCGTCACCGCGGTAGTTGAGCTCGGCATCCTTGCCGCCCCCGGCGGGAGCATCCGTGAGCCCCTGGGCCATCATGGTCAACCCCACACCGGCGCTGATACCCTCCAGCGACTCCACGGTTCGTGCCGCCCGGCGGTAGCTGTTGACCTGCGACTCCACCGCTTTCAGCCGCGCCGCGATCTCCGGCTCCTCGGCGCTGATGTAAGGTTCTTCCAGCGAGCGTTGTAACTCCTCTTTCTCCCTTTCCAGCCGCTGAATACGCTCCTCCAGTGTGTTCAATCGATGCAGGATCTGCGCATCATCGACCCCTCCGGCCATAACTCCGCCCGGCAACGACGCGGCCAGGAGAGGGAGTAGCAAAGAGGCAGGTCGGAACAGCGGCCCGTAGAGAGCCATGGTTCAATACCCTCCCCGCTTGCCGATGCCGGCATAGATGAAGTCGTACTCGACGCTGAAGGTCCTGAACCAGGGCCGCACCCCGGTCAACCGGTCGGTGTGACGGCCGAAGTGCCCACCCACCGGATTTTCCGGGGCGCTGGGAGGATAGATGGTGTACTTGACGTGATACTTGCCGGGACCCGCGAGCTTGACGTTGTCGCCGTAGTGCGGGCCATCGTTGGCCACCATGGGCATGAAGTCCCCCGCCGCCTTCCAGTCGGAACCCTTTTTGGTGACCTCATACTTCACGTGCAGATAGGGGATCCAGTCACCCTCGGCAAAGCCGTTGGCGTTGATGTCCAGGGCGCGGATGTCCGCCTCCAGGTGGATGTCGGACTCCTCGGCCGGGCGCATCATGCCCTCTGGCTCCATGCGCACCGGCTGCAGATAGACGGCGGTGATCTCCATGCCGAAGCGCTGTTCGGGCACGCCAATGGGGTATTCGACCGCCCATACTGACTGGGTCGCCAGAACCATCGCCCCTCCAATCAACGACATATAGACATCACGCCATGATCTCATCTTCACAACCTCCGACTCATATTGATAACAACAACGATAACGCTAATAACATTCATTCTCATTTATATCAATGGGTACGAACGCAGTCAACCCGGAGGGTCGAAAATGGAAGGCTGTTTTTCAAAATGATGGCTTTCTGTCAGGCCGAATTGGCATATCAGTGTGAAGGAGCAATTTGCTGACTATATTGCGGAAACAAGTCGCAAGAGAATACAGGCCAAGAAATCCGGCGAACCTTCGAGCCTGTCGGTGATCCCTTCAACCGTCACGATTCACCGGGATGACTCCGTACCTTCCTCTCTTTCAGGTCGATGCCTTCACCGACCGCCCCTTTTCCGGCAATCCCGCCGCCGTCTGCCTGCTGGACAGGGGATGGGGACATCAGTTGGCTGCGAGCGGTCGCCACCGAAAAAGTCAGGTCTTTTGAAACCAGGATCAAGGGACTTTTCAGGTAGAGGCCATCATCGATCTGGAAAAGCTTTTCTGGCTCGAGTCAGATGCCCCGAGACAATCGGTGGACGATCTTTTGCCTGGCCTTCTGTCAGAGAAAAGCCAGCAAATAAGAATCACCTAATATAATGATCGCAAAGGATTATTAAAGATTTTTTTCCTGGCTCCGATGAATGACAACGAAACGATATTCTCTCAGACCAAGAGAGGGTATTCCCTGTCGTTTGACTCAAGACCACGATCGGGAACCGCATGGTTATCCAAGGGGAAAAAAATGAAAAAGAACTACCCTGTAACCCAGAAAGAATATCCGCTGGACGAAGATACCATTCTGGTATCCACGACGGATCTGAAGGGTATTACTACCTATGCAAACGATGAGTTCTGCCACTGTAGCGGATTCAGCCGGGAAGAGCTGATCGGCAAGAGCCATAATATCGTTCGCCATCCGGACATGCCGCCGGAGGCCTTCGAGGATCTCTGGAGCACATTGAAGCAGGGCAAACCGTGGCTGGGACTGGTAAAGAACCGCCGCAAGGACGGGGATCATTACTGGGTCAACGCCTTTGTCGCCCCCTTGTACCAGGACGGCAAAGTGGTGGCCTATCAGTCGGTCCGGACCAAGCCACGCCGGGAATGGGTCGAGCGGGCCGAATCCCTCTACAAGGCCATGAACGAAAGGCGCAGGTTGCCGTTGAAACCAGCTGTTGGACTGGGTGGCTGGATCTTCGCCGCCCAGCTGATCTGTTTGGTCGTCACAATGGCAGCCCTTTCTGTCGCGGGCTTCCTCTCTCCTTATCTCGCCGGTGCCGGAGTAGTCGCAGGTGGCGGCATCGCCTGGGCACTTTCCCGTCTGGTGGTGAAACCGTTGGCAAGGATCGCGGAGCTGGAGGGCAACGAGCTGACCCGGGACAAGCTACGATTGTGGATCTACACCGGCAGATGTGACGAACTGGGCCAGTTGCAACTGGCCAAACTGATAGGCGATGCGAAGGCTGCCACCGTAAAAACACGTGTGGTGCACTACTCCCAGCGGTTGACCAACGCCACGATGCAGGCAGCTTCTGTTGCGGAGCAGACGGGAGAGCTTGCCAATCGGCAGCGGGCAGATACCAGCCAGCTGGCCACCGCAATGGAACAGATGGTGGAAGCGGTAAACCGCGTCGCGGAGAACACCGTTGCCACCTCCCGCACCGTGGAGTGCGCCAGGGAGAGTGCATCGAACGGCAGGGAGATGGTATCGGCCACCATGCAGGCCTTTCAGGGACTGGTATCGGAGGTGGACCATAGCGCCGACGCGATCAACGAGCTGGCCAAAGAGAGCGAACAGATCAGCGCCCTGCTGGATGTGATCAAGGCGATTTCCGATCAGACCAACCTGCTCGCCCTCAATGCAGCCATCGAGGCCGCCCGTGCCGGAGAGCATGGACGCGGCTTCGCCGTGGTGGCGGACGAGGTACGAAACCTGGCCGCAAGCACCCAGCGGTCTGCACAGGAAATCCATGAAATGATCGAACGACTGCAACAGGGAACCAACAACGCAGTTGCTGCCATGGAGAGGGCCAAAAAGAA
>WFNS01000263.1 GCA_015488495.1 Gammaproteobacteria bacterium
TCACTGGCGGCGAAGTTGCGGTTCATCACACTGGCCACTCCGATATGGTGGAGGGATTGGGCCAACGGGTTGTGACGGAAGGTCAGACCACGGGCCTCCAGCAGGATCAGGTAGACCGATTTGCCGCCCACCAGCTCCTTGCTGATCAGCCCCGACACGATCACCGTCAACATGCCGGGCAGAAGGATGTTGGGATTGGCGGTCAACTCCAGCAGGGCCATCAGGGCGGCCAGGGGGGCCTGCAGGGTGGCACCCATCATCGCCCCCATGCCGAGCATGGCGTAGAAGCCGTGGGAGGACATCTCGCCCGGAAACAGCGTGGACGCAGTCAGCCCCACAGAACCGCCCACCATGGCACCCAGCACCAGGGACGGACCTATCAGGCCTCCAGGCAGCCCCAGTCCCAGTCCCGCTGCGGTGGCCAGCAGCTTCAGGATCAGGATGCTCAGCATCAGCCAGAGCGGCAGCTGTCCCAGCAGGGTATCGTTGACCACCTCGTAGCTGACCCCCATGATTTGCGGGATGCTCACGGCGCAGAGCCCGGTGATCAACCCCCCGAGCGCCATGCGAAACCAGATGGGTGTATAGGTCAGGGTGGTGGAGAAGTAGTGTAGCATCCGGGTGAACGCGGCGGCGATGAATCCCACCGCGATCGCGGTGGCCACCAGCACCGGAAGTTCATGTATCGCTCCCATCTGCAGCGGCGGAACGATGAAGGCGGGAGCGGTTCCGTAGACCTGTCGACTCAACATGGTGGCGCTGAAGGAGGCGAGGATCACCGGGGTGAAACTGCCGATGGTGTACTCCATCATCACCACCTCCATGGCGAAGATCACCCCTGCCAGCGGGGTGTTGAAGGAGGCACCGATGGCAGCGGCGATTCCGCAGGCGACCAGGGTACGGATACTGTTGTTGGGCAGATGGAGCCACCTTCCGGCAATCCCTCCCGAAGCTGCCCCCAGATGGACGCTGGGACCCTCTCTTCCCACCGAATGGCCGCTGGCGATGCTCAGTGCAGCACCGAAGAACTGCATCACCGCATTGCGCAACGGCAGATAGCCATGAAAGTAGGTGAGCCGTTCGATGACATGAACCACTCCTACGTAGCGACTGGCCGGTGGTGCCAGATGGAAGAGCAGCCCGATCAGGAGACCGCCGAGCGTTGGCAGCAGCAGGCGGTAATAGACCTCCACCGTGGCGTAATCCTCGGGGCCGGGAGGCAGATAGAACGACTGCAGATACTGGATGAGCAGGCGAAACGCGATGATGATGCCACCCGCCAGCAGCCCCACCAGCAACCCCAGGACGGCCATGGGCAGGATGGCGTCGGGATCGGCAAGCCGTAGACGAAGTTTTTCCAGCATCTGATTTCCACTATCTGCGGTTGGGTCATCATCCCGAATGCGCGACTGCGAGGAGCGCGGCATCGACGCTGCCGCCGTGGAAAAGCGTTTGCCTTGGGGCCGCCCTGAAGCCGGACATCATCGGGTGAACCATAGATTATGCCATGATATCGAGCCGGCAACCTTTTGGATGGCGTTCGAAGCTTCGGACGAGTGATGCCTGGACCCGAAGGATGCTCGAAGCCCTGAACGCGATCCGCATCGTCGTCGGGTCGATATCGGGTGTTTTCGGCGCGAGTTCGTTACCATTGACCCGGTCACATGGTATATCGTGTTCGGAGCCTCCTGGCCGATTGGCAGGAGAAGAGGGTTTTCCCCGAATCGTGTGGGTGGAACGGCGAATCATCCTTGACAGGCAGAAAGTGCGCCCGAAGATGGTCGGCAGAAGGGATTGGGGCCGCTTTGGGATGGCCGAACCGCTTGCGCTTTCCGTTCGCACAGATAGTGGATATCAGGTGGTCTCCAGCCGGACGGCCCCAATCCCCTTCTGGCTAGCGAGTATGTGGCGCCCTTTCTGCCTGTCAAGGACGAAGCCGCTATGCGGTGATTCGCCGTTCCACCCACACGATTTGGGAAGAGGCGAAAGAGAGGCCGCGCATAGCGTGGCTGAACACGATATATTATGTGGCCAAGTTAATAAGATTTAATGGTTGACAGGACGAGCTGATGATTAAGGTGGGTATCGTTGGAGGAACGGGGTACACCGGAGCGGAACTGCTGCGGCTGCTGGCACTCCATCCGGAGGTGGAGCTGGTGGCGATTACCTCGCGTGCGGAGGCGGGAAAACGGGTGACGGAGATCTTTCCCAACCTTCGCGGGATGGTGGATCTGGTCTTCACCCCGCCCGAGGAATCGATCCTGCGCCGGTGCGACGTGATCTTTTTCGCCACTCCCAACGGGACCGCCATGGGGATGGTGCCGGGACTGCTGGAGGCCGGGGTGCGGGTGATCGATCTGGCGGCCGATTTCCGGCTCAAGGATGCTGCAGAATGGGAGCAATGGTACGGTATGCCCCACGCCTGCCCCGAACTGCTGTCCGAGGCGGTATACGGTCTCCCCGAGACGAACAGGGAGGCCATTCGGGAAGCCCGCCTGGTGGCCTGTCCCGGTTGTTATCCCACCGCGGTACAGCTTGGGTTTCTGCCCCTGCTGGAGGCGGGCGTGGTGAAGCCGGGCAGCCTGATCGCCGACGCCAAATCGGGGGTGAGCGGGGCCGGGCGCAAGGCCAGCGTCGGTACCCTGCTGGCGGAATGCAGTGAGAGCATGAAGGCCTACGCGGTGTCCGGTCATCGCCATCTGCCAGAGATTCGGCAGGGATTGCAGGCGGCCACCGGGACCGAAGTGGGTCTGGTGTTCGTTCCCCATCTGACACCGATGATTCGCGGCATCCATGCCACCCTTTACGCCACCCTGACCCGGGAGACGGCGGATCTCCAGGCGCTGTTCGAGCAGCGGTTCGCTGCGGAACCGTTCGTGGACGTGTTGCCGTTTGGCTCCCATCCCGAGACGCGGAGCGTGAAGGGGGCCAATGTCTGCCGAATCGCCCTGCATCGTCCGCAAGGGGGGGGCACGGTGGTGGTTCTCTCGGTCATCGACAATCTGGTGAAAGGTGCCGCAGGGCAGGCGGTGCAGAACATGAACCTGATGTTCGGCCTGCGGGAGAGCGCCGGACTGGAGGCCATCGCCTTGCTGCCATGACCCGTATCGTCGTCAAGAAAGAGGAGGAGAGTGGTCCCTGGTGGCGAATCGGTATGGTGGCCCTGATACTCGCTCTGCTGGTTTCCGGCTGGGGGCTGTTCGAATACGGGCGCTATCGGGCCGGCTATGACCGGCTCGCCTTCAACCAGCTTCGTCAGCAACTGGAGAAGAACAATTCCGAGCTCGAGGCGGAGCTCAGGCGCTTGCGCCAGGAGAAGATGGAGCTGGAGCAGACCCGGCAGATCGAGAGCCGGGCCTATGGTCTGGTGCGCAAGGATCTGCGGGATCTGCAGAACGAGCTGCTGGAGCTGAAAGAGGAACTGGCGTTCTACCGTGGCATCGTCTCTCCCGAAGAGAGCGGCCGGGGACTGCAGATTCAGCGGTTCAACATAACCAAAGACAGCGAGAAACGTACCTGGAACTTCAAGCTGGTGCTCACCCGGGTGTTGAAGAACAAGGGTGTTGCCAAAGGGACGGTGGAGGTTCAGGTCGATGGAATGGATGCCCAGGGGAAGCATTCGTCCGTTACTCCGTTACAGCGGCTGCGCTATAATTTCAAGTATTTCCAGAATATCGAGGGCAAGGTGGAACTCCCGGAAGGATTCGTTCCCTCTCGTGCTACGGTGGTGTTGAAGCCGGGGGGGCGGGGAAACAAGACCGAAGTAAGGAAGAGTTTCGATTGGCCGGTTGAGCCGAAAGCAATGCGAGGTGACGACAATGTGGGGGAAAAACAAGGGTAGTACCGAGGTGGCAGCAAATACCGAGGTGGATACATTGATTGGAGAGCATACCCGGATAGAGGGGAATGTCATCTTCAACGGCGGCCTGCATGTGGACGGGCATGTGCAGGGCAATGTTTTGACCAAGGATTCGGCCGATTCGGTACTGAGTGTCAGTGAGGTCGGGGTCATCGAGGGGGAGGTGCACGTGGCCAACGTGGTGCTCAACGGGACCATTACCGGCGACGTGCATGCCGCGCAGAAGATCGAGCTGGGTCCCAAGGCCCGGGTGACGGGAAACGTCTACTACAACCTGATCGAGATGGCGATGGGGGCGGAGGTGAACGGCAGTCTGGTGCGCAACGCGGAGCCGAAGAGCCAAGTGGTTTCCTTGAAGGAGGAGAAGAAGAGCAAGCCCAAGTCCGCGGACCGTTCCGCCTGATTTCGCGGCGGGACCGGCATGAGGGGGCGTTCAGCGCGCCCGATGGCACTTTGCTCTTCGCTTGTGTTCCGAGACAGTTTGTTGGATTGCAGTGGAGTGCTGGTGAGCGGGTGAAACATTTGGGCCAGGGAGGGTAGCACAATGTATCGAGGACGGGGACGATTGCGGTTGTGGCCCATCGCCATATTCGGCATCTTCTTGATCTACTATTATTTTTCCAATCAGCAGGAGGTTCCGCTCACCGGCAGGACGCAGCTGGTGGA
>WFNS01000264.1 GCA_015488495.1 Gammaproteobacteria bacterium
CCCACTGGTACCGGACACCGAGAATGCGGTGTTCCGCTTCCTTGAATTTCAGACGGGGGTTGCTGAACCCCTCGATCAGCTTCTCACCGCCGGGCATCTGGAAATAACGTCCCCAACTGGCGGTGAGCACCACCTTTTCACCGAGACGGTATTCTGCTGCCAGCCGCGGAGCGGCTCCCGCCATGTCGATGCCCGCGGTGCCGTTCACCCTGCTGTAGCGGAGACCCAGGGTAGTGTTGAAGCGTTCACTCCAGGCCAGCCGCTGTTTGATGAAGAAGGCCTCCCTGTTGGCGCGCACGTTGGCGCGTTTGCGGTATTTGTCGGCACCGGTGAAATCGTAGAAGGGTTCGTCCTCGGCCGGTGGCGCAGGGATATAGAGATTCAGGGGCGCCTCGACATAGGCGAGTTCGACACCGCCGGTGATGTCGTTTCCGTCGTCCTTTTGCCAGGTCAGCTCCGGCTGCAGGCGGGTGGTGCGGACCACGCTCCTGGCGAAGTAGGGAAGGCCGCTCTCCAGGCTGGTGCCCAGGGAGATGCTGTCCCGCTGCTCGGTCTGGGAGAGCGCCATCCGGCTGCTCCATCGCGCTCCCCAGCGCTGATGCCAGGTGAGTCCCGCCGTCTGGTAGGAGGTGTCCTGGCTGAGCTCTCCCACCAGCTCCGGATCCGCCTTTGCGGCGGTGCGGTTGTCCAGGTCGAGCCTGTCGCCTGCGGCAAAATACTGTAGCTCGATCGATCCGTTGGCAAGGTCCCGCTGCCATAGTGCCTGCGCATCATAGAAAGTGGGAACGGTGATTACCTGGTCGTCCTTTTCGTCTTCGTTACCCAAAGCCGCGTTGAAGGTGTCGGGGGAGGTCAGCAGATCGATATAGCTGCGCCGGGCCGCCAGATAGAAGCCATCCTTGCCATCGGGTTTGCCCAAAGGTCCCTCGACGAGAAGCGAAGATTCGAAGGTCCCGACGTGATAGCGCTGATGGAGCCGGTCCTTGCGCGGGGCACGCAGGCGAATGTCCAGCATTCCTCCCAGGCGATCCGGGTACTCCACCGGAAAACCGCCCAGAAAAAGGTTGAAATCCTCTATCAGAGCCGGATTGAGGGTGGAGCGCAGCCCCCCCCAGTGGTAGAGATACCCGACCGGGAGGGTGTTTATCCAGACACCGTTCTCCTCCGGGCTGCTGCCGCGGACATAGATCATTCCACTGTTGCCGTTGACGGTCACCACCCCGGGGAGGGACTGGATCACCCTCAGCGCGTCTCCTTGTGCACCCGGCGTCCGGATGATCTCCTCATGGGAGAGGGTGACCTTCGAGACCTTCTCCGGTATCCGATCCGCCACCACCTCCAGTTCCTCGGCTTCCACCGCCAGCGGCGTGAGCAGCACCTTCACCGACCGTTTTCGCGGGTTCAGCGGAAACCGCACCGGAGCATAGCCAGGGGCCAAAATCTTCATGCGGATCGGAAACCGCAATCCACGGAAGGCGATCCTCCCCTGATCGTCACTCAGGCCATGTCGACCACTGCCATCTTCGATCACCACGGTGGCATCCTCCACCGGCTCTCCGGTTCTTTTATTGACCAGGATGAGGAGCAGATCGGTGGCAAAAGAGGGTGTTGGGGCGAACAGCACGATCAGGAGAAGAGAAAGAAAGAGGGGTTTTCCCAGCAAGCCGTGGATCATGGTGGTGGATGAACGACCGGTTCCTTGTCATCGGCTGCCAGGTGCCAGCCTCTTCGATTCTCTGGTGTTCGAGACATTATACCAAATGCTCGTCAAAGCAATGAGTTAGTATGGCCCAATAGTTGGATATTGGTTGTGGACCAGCTCACAATTCGGCAGGCTGCCGGTGGGGCCGGTCCATTTCTTTTTCTTTACTCGCGGCGACAAAAAACCCCGCAGATGCGGGGTTGGGGGGGAGGGTTCGTTTCCCCCGTGTTCACTCGTCGCCACTGAATGCCGCCAGCAACTGCAGCAGGCTGGTGAACAGGTTGTAGATGGAGACGAACAGGGTGATGGTGGCGAGAATGTAATTGGTCTCTCCTCCATTCACGATCTCGCTGGTCTGATAGAGGATCAGCCCAGACATCAGCAGCACGAACATGGCGGAGACCGCCAGTGACAACCCCGGCATGGAGAAGAAGAATGCTGCCAGTCCCGCGAGGAATGCCACCAGGATTCCCACCATCAGGAATCCGCCCATGAAGCTGAAATCCTTGCGGGTGGTGATGGCATAGGCGGAAAGGCCCAGGAAGATGACTGCCGTGCCGGCCATCGCCATGGCCACGATCTGGCCACCGTTGGGGAGACCGAGGTAGGCGTTGATCAAGGGGCCGAGCGTCAACCCCATGAATCCGGTCAGGGCGAAGATGAACACCAGTCCCAGGGCGCTGTTGCTGAACCGGGTGGTCAGAAACAGCAGTCCGAAGTAACCGCCCAGGGTGATGAGCAATCCCATGGGAGGCAGGTTCAACAGGACCGATACTCCCGCCGTCAATGCACTGAGCAGCAGGGTCATGGAGAGCAACAGGTATGTGTTGCGGATCAGCTTGTTGGTGGACAGCACCCCTTCCCGGCGGGTCGTCGCGATGGAACGGTTGGTTATCATTCGGTTTTTCCTCTCTTGAGTTCGCTACCGTGTGAGACACTGCTGGCGCGGCTTGGTTCAAGCATACGCGAGGGCCGCTGCAAAAGGCAAGGAGTGCAGTCGTTCCATCCGGGGATTCCGGGAACGGCCCGCCGGCACTGGTATTTTCGCCTTCATTTAGGTAGCCTTATGCGTCACACGGGAGGGTTGGCTGAGTGGTTGAAAGCACCGGTCTTGAAAACCGGCATGGGTTCACGCCCATCCAGGGTTCGAATCCCTGACCCTCCGCCATTTGCCATCGAACCCACGTCATTTCATGAGTGATCGCCACGATACCATCCGCGCCATCGAGTGGCGCGACGACCGGCTCTACCTGCTGGATCAGCGCCTGCTTCCCCATCGTCTGGAGTATCTGGCCTGCGGGACGGCACCCGCTGTGGCTGAAGCCATTCGGAAGATGGTGGTGCGGGGAGCCCCCGCCATCGGGATCGCTGCCGCTTACGGAGTGGTGCTGGCGGCAAGGGATGCCCACGCCGTGGATCCGGCAGGGTGGCGGAGTGCCATGGAGCTGGATCTCCGACTGCTGGAGAGTGCCCGCCCCACGGCGGTCAATCTGAAATGGGCCCTGGAGCGGATGCGGGCCGTGATGCAGCAGATTGAAAAAGATCCGGAGGCGCGGCTGCTGCAGGAGGCCCGTCGTATCCACGAAGAGGATGTGCGGGCCAACCGCCGGATGGGGGAGCTCGGTGCCGAACTCATCGGGGAGCGTTGTGCGGTGTTGACCCACTGCAATGCGGGCTCCCTGGCCACCGGCGGATTCGGCACCGCCCTGGGGGTGATCCGGGCGGCCTTTTCTGCGGGACGGATAGAACGGGTCTATGCCGACGAGACCCGGCCATGGTTGCAAGGCGCCCGTCTCACCGCATGGGAGCTGGTGCAGGACGGCATCCCCGTGACCCTGCTGGTGGAGGGTGCCGCCGCCTGGCTCATGGCACGGGGCCTGGTGGAGTGGGTGATTGTCGGCGCGGACCGTATCGCGGCCAACGGGGATGTCGCCAACAAGATCGGCACCTACAGCGCCGCAGTGAACGCCAGGCGTCACGGGGTGAAGTTCATGGTGGTGGCACCGCTCTCCACCATCGATCCGGAGACACCGGACGGCCATTCCATTCCCATCGAGGAGCGTCCCCAGGAGGAGATCCTCGAGCTGGCCGGCCAGCCCCTCACTGCCGCGGGTGCAACCGCCTGGAATCCATCCTTCGATGTCACTCCCGCAGAGCTGATCGATGCTATAGTTACCGAGAGAGGCGTGATTTTGAATCCGGACCGGAAGAAGATAGGGGCGCTGTTCCAAAGAGAGGGGGATTGCTGTAATGACCAAGAGTGAAGAGGCGGTATCCAGTTTCTGCGACGGCTTTCTCTGCTCCCAGGCCATCCTCTCGGTCTACGGTGAGGAAGAGGGGCTGGAGAGAGAGCTGGCGCTCAAGCTGGCGACCGGGCTGGGTGGAGGCATGGGGCGTACCGCCCACACCTGTGGCGCGGTCACCGGCGCCATCCTGGTGATCGGCCTGAAGAAAGGTCCCGTGTCGGTCAATGACGTGGCAGCCAAGGAAGAGACCTATTACCTGGTGAGGGAGTTTCTCAACCGTTTCCAGGAGGAGCACGGCTCTCTGGAGTGCCGCGAGCTGCTGGATTGTGACATCGGAACCCCGGAAGGTTATCGCCGGGCGCAGGAGAAAGGATTGTTCGAGAACATCTGCCCGCGTCTGGTGGACAGCGCCGTCCGGATTCTGGAGGAGATGAAGAAGACCGATTGAGTGGCCGCCCCCATGGGGGAGGTCATCGTTGACAGGCGGGGCAGAGGTAGGTGACCTGTCCGCCGTGAGTGGTGCGCTGGATGGGTGTTGCGCAGCGATAACAGGGTTTGCCGCCGCGCCGGAACACCCAGAAACGGGCCTCCTCGAAGCTCGCCCCCGCTTCCATCAATTCACCGGCCGTGGCGGGATCGTTGGTGATGCCGCCCGTCTCATAGGATTGCCGCGGCAGCGCGAGCATCGCATCGACGAGCCGCCGTTTCGTTGCCCCGTCCAGTTCCGACGGTCGCCGGGCTGGTAAGAGTCCGCACACGAAGAGGATCTCGCAGCGAAGGTAGTTGCCCAAGCCGGCGACGAACGACTGGTCGGTGAGCAGTCCGCCCAGTCGCCGGTTGCGGAAGCGCCGTTCTTCCAGACGTTCCATGATGAGCTGTTCTTTCGTCCCCGGGGCGAGCAGATCCGGTCCCAGCTTGCCGATGAAGGGGTGTTCCATTACCTCTTCGTCCCGCAACACGCAGATGTCCGAGGCGCTGTAGAGCAGGGCAGAGTGGCTCCGTGTATGGATGGCCAGGCGGAGTTGGCGTTTCCAGGGGGGAGACTCCCCCCTCCTGCCGCAATACCAGCGTCCGTAGAGCTGGTTGTGGCTGTAGATGTTCAGGCCGTTGCCGAAGCGGGTGAGCATGGCCTTGCCAAAGGTCGCGACGTCGACGACGGTGGCTCCAGCGAGCCGTCGTTCCCAGGGTTTGAGCCTCTCAAAAGTGAAGGATACCGTTTCCACCTCGTGTCCCTGGATGGCGGCCGCTATGGCGTCTGCCGCGCGGCGGATCTCCGGTCCTTCGGGCATGCTACCTTCGTTGCTCCCGCTGCTTTGGCCGATCCTGTGATGCTGTCTCCATTCTGGCGTGCTCCTCGAACTGCTTCTTGCGGGCCTCGATGCTGGCGCGCTCGTAGGGGGTGATGGCCGATGATTCCAATGCCTGTTTCAGCTGGCGTATCGCTTCCAGCGTGAATCCTTCGAGAAAGTAGTATTCTGCCATCGCCTGACGTGAAGCGACAGGAAATCCCGCTTTCTGCTCCGCCTGGGCCAGCAGGCGGTAGAGGGCCGGGGTGGGTGGCTTGACGCCGAGATAGCGGTGCAGCACCTCCCTGGCCTCTTTCGCTCGATCGGCCTGTATGAGGGTAAAGGCGTACTGCATGGTCAGGGGTGTGTCCAGGGGATAGAGGTGGAGGTTGCGCTTGTAGATGGCCAGCGCGTCGTCGAGTTTGCCGGCATCCGTTTTCACTTTCGCCAGGGCATACTGATAGGTGATGTTGTCCGGCTGTCGCTGACTCAGTGTCCGCAGCAAGCGCTCTGCTTCCCGGTAACGTCCCTTGCGGTCGAGGGCGAGGGCGTAACCATAGCGTCCGGCGTCATCGGTGCGGTTCTTGAAATAGAGCAGGGCATCGTCGGCGCTCTCGCTCAGCATCACCCGGATCTTGGCCCGCACCAGCGGATAGCGGGCGCTGTCCCGATGGGGTCTGGAGGGATAACGGGCGGCCCGGTTGCGTGAGTCGGCTATCCGGGAGAGCGTCACCGG
>WFNS01000265.1 GCA_015488495.1 Gammaproteobacteria bacterium
CCGCGGTGACCAGGATGTCGATGTCGCCCACCGTCTCCCTGGCGCGGCGATAGCTGCCGGCGATCACCACTTCCTTCACCCCTTCCACCTTGCGCAGGAAATCGGTCAGCGGCTCGGCATACTGGGCAGCGAGCGCCAGCTTGAACCGGTCGCTCACCCCCACCCGGCTCTCCAGCGCATGGAGGATGTTCTGCTCGGTCTTCTCGCCGAAGCCGGGCAACTCCCGCAGGCGGCCGTCCCTGGCGGCGCGGTGCAGCTGCTCCAGGGTGTGGATGTCGAGATCTTGGTAGAGGATCTTGACCCGCTTGGGGCCCAGGCCGGGGATGGTGAGCAGTTCACTGAGGTCGGGCGGCAGCCGCCGGTGCAGCTTGTCGAGCATGGCGGCGTGGCCGGTCTCCAGGATCTCCTCGATCTTGGCCGCCAGATCCTGGCCGATGCCCGGCAGACGGGTCAGATCCTCGCCCCGCTCCAGCAGCGCCTTCACCTCGGTGCCGAGCCCCCGCAGGGTGCGGGCGGCGTTGCGGTAGGCGCGCACCCGGAAGGGGTTGGCCCCCTCGATCTCCAGCAGGTCGGCGATCTCGTCGAAGATGTCGGCGATGTCGGCGTTGTGGATCGGCACGGCTATCCTTTTATGCAGATGAGCGGTTCGAGACGCGCCACCTTGTGAGCCAACCCGGCCTGGTGCGCCGCCTCCACCACCGCGGAGACATCCTTGTAGGCCCCCGGCGCCTCCTCGGCCACGCCGCGCGCGGAGGGGCTGCGGATCAGGATCCCCCGCTGCGCCAGCTCGGAGACCACCCGTTTGCCGCGCCACTGCTTCTTCGCCGCATGGCGGCTCATGCTGCGCCCGGCACCGTGACAAGCGGAGCCGAAGGAGCGCTCCTCCGACTGGTCGGTCCCCACCAGGATGTAAGAGGCGGTCCCCATGGTACCGCCGATCAGCACCGGCTGCCCGGTCTCGCGAAACGCTTCCGGAAGATCGGGATGGCCCGGGCCGAAGGCGCGGGTCGCACCCTTGCGGTGCACGTACAGCCGCCGCTTGCGGCCATCCACCTCGTGCTCCTCCACCTTGCAGGTGTTGTGCGAGACGTCGTAGAGCAGGGTGAGCCGTGCCGCCGGCAGCAGCTCGGCGAACACTTCCCGCACCAGATGGGTGATGATCTGGCGGTTGGCCAGCGCGCAGTTGATGGCGGCCCGCATAGCACCGAGATACTCCTGGCCCACGGGGGAGTCGATGGGGGCGCAGGCCAGC
Source organism: Gammaproteobacteria bacterium (assembly GCA_015488495.1). Lineage (GTDB taxonomy): Bacteria > Pseudomonadota > Gammaproteobacteria > Thiohalospirales > Thiohalospiraceae > DRMK01. The sequence goes on from WFNS01000265.1 coordinate 1,253, forward strand.
TCCCGGTCCGGCAGATGAATGCCGTACTCGCCCGCCGCGATCACCATCTTCTTCAGGAATTCGGTCCCGATCTGGTGACCCAGGCCGCGGGAACCGCAGTGGATACTGACGATGATGTCATCCTTCTTCACGCCGAAAGCGCCTGCCTTGTCCTCGTCGAAGACGGCGGTGACCCGCTGGATCTCCAGGTAATGGTTGCCGGAACCCAGCGTACCCATTTCGCTGCGCTGCCGTTTCCGGGCATGCTCGGAAACGTATTCCGGCCTGGCGCCCGCCATGCACCCCCGCTCCTCGGTATGGGCCAGGTCGTCCGCTGTGCCGTAGCCCTGCTCCACCGCCCAGCGGGCGCCCCCTTTCAGCATCGCCTCCATCTCCGCGGGGGAGAGGTGGATGGCGCCGGTGCTGCCCACACCTGCCGGGATCCGGTAGGCGAGCATGTCCGCCAGCTGCTCCTGCAGCGGCAGGATGTCCGTTACCGTGAGACCGGTGCAGAGATTGCGTACCCCGCAGGAGATATCGAACCCCACGCCGCCTGCAGAGATCACCCCACCCTGCTCCGCATCGAAGGCCGCCACACCGCCGATGGGAAAACCGTAGCCCCAGTGGGCATCCGGCATGGCATAGGCGGCCTTCACAATACCCGGCAGGGTGGCCACGTTGGTGATCTGCTCGAACACCTTCTGGTCCATCTCACGGACCAGCGCCTCGTCACCATAGATGATCGCCGGCACCCGCATCCTTCCCCGTGGCTCGATGTGCCAGCTGTAATCGGTATGTCGGGAAAACTGTCCAGTATCCATCTCTCGCTGCTCCTCGGGAGCGATTCAGGGCTTCTGCCCTCACACATCCACCACACACTCCGCCACCCAGCGCCCGTCGGCACGCCTGCCCACATGCAGCCCGGTGTAGGTGGCCCCCTTCACCTCCACCGTCGGCCGGTGCCGCTCCCGATCCACCGGCTCCCCCCAGGCGGTACCCTGCAACCTGCCGTCGCGAATGGTTACCTCGAACCGGCTGAACAGCATGTTCCGCGACGCCATCTCGAAAACCAGGGCATTGAGCCAGTCCACCAGCAGCAGCTCCCGATCGGGTGCTTCGCAGGCGATGGGCACCGCCTGCCGCGGCTCCACCCGTTCCGGATCGGTGATCACTGCCGTCAGGGCCACCGCCGCCTGCTCGAACGCCTCCTCCAGGCTCTCCCCGATGCCTCGCACCCCCACATCGGCCTCGTGGGGAAAATGCTGCCATTGCGCTGCGCTCATCCGGCTCTCTCCCGGGCAAACCACATCCTGAATATATGGGGGAGGTTTCACCTTTTGACAACCCGGGAGGCCCGATTTGCCGGGAACTTCCAAAGCCACTACACTGTCTGATTGAGATACCAACGGGGGCGACCTGGCTTCGACGCAGGTAGCAAAACCGAAGGTGCATGCCGAGGAGCAGATTCCCTCGTAAATCCAGCTGCACTCAAAGATAGTTGCCAACGACGACAACTACGCTCTGGCTGCTTAACCAGCCAGCCTCTGGCCCGGGCCTGTGCTTGTGCACCCGGATCCAGGGGTCGACTCTCACAAGCTCGCTCTGAAGCCCGTCCGGGGTGGATGAGTTAAAACCTTTACCGGACTCGCCGTTTGCCTTCCCTGCCGGTCGGGTAGCAAGCGGTCAAATCCAAAGACCAGGCTAAGCATGTAGAGCCAACGGCGGAGTGCCTGCGGACGCGGGTTCGATTCCCGCCGCCTCCACCAATTCCACAAGGCCAACCCAGACGGGTTGGCCTTTTTCGTTGGGAAAGGCTTCGTATTCCCGGGGGTTCTTGCGGAAAGCCGCGGACTTCGGGAGCCAGCCACCCACCCTCTTCAGCCCGTCCCTAGATCTGGCCAGGGGATGAGTTCATCGTCAAGCGAGAACATAAACTTCCGATAACATATTGATTTTAAAAGGCCAAGCAAGTTTCATAGTATATTATGTCGAAAACATCATTTCATTCGAAAGGTTGTGATGTGTACCAAATGTGGTACACTTTTTCGCGTGGATGCCGATATGTCTCTTGAAGTGGTTTTCTACCGAACGGAGTCGGGGAACGAACCGGTCCGTGAGTGGCTGAAGGGTTTGAGCAAACGGGACAAGAAGGCTATCGGCGGCGATATCAAGACGGTTCAATACGGCTGGCCTTTGGGCATGCCCGTGGTACGCAAAATGGACCATGGGCTTTGGGAAGTCAGGTGCCGGCTCGATAAACGCATCGCCAGAATCCTGTTTACGGTGAAAGGTGAGCAGATGATTCTTTTGCATGGATTCATCAAGAAGTCACAGAAGACACCACAAGTAGACCTGCAACTGGCCA
>WFNS01000266.1 GCA_015488495.1 Gammaproteobacteria bacterium
GCATAGCTGGCGATGCTGCCATCCGCATCGCTGCTGCCGCTGCCATCCAGGGTCACGGCGGCACCGGACTTGGCCGCTTGCTCCACCCCTGCGTCCGCTTTGGGACGCAGGTTTCCGAGATCACCACCGTTGTTGCCACCGCAAGCGGCCATTAACAGCATGGCCGCCACCTGAACGAAACGAAGCACCTTCCAGCCTGGCATCTCCATTGTTGTCTCCGAATTCCGGGGCCACCCTACCGTCCTGAATGCCATTATAATCCCGATTGAAGAATCTGTTTGCGACCCTCGTCACAACTGCAACGGAGTAGATGATCCATGGGCAGAACTCTCGTCATTCTGGGGCTCGTGATACTTCTGGTGGGCCTGCTCTGGCCCTGGCTGCAGAAGATCGGCCTGGGACGGCTGCCGGGTGACATCGTCATCGAGCGGGAAAACTTCCGCTTCTATTTCCCGGTTACCACGTCGATAGTGATCAGCCTGTTGCTGAGTCTGCTTTTCTGGCTGTTTTTTCGCCGTTGAGCGGGGGCGACTCAGTCGAGGATCTCTGCCAGATTGCCCTTGTTCTCCAGCCAGGACTTGCGATCCCTGGCCCGCTTCTTGGCCAGCAGCATGTCCATCACCTGTTCGGTACCGTCGCCGGATGCCACCGTGAGCTGTACCAGGCGGCGAGTATCGGGGGAGAGGGTGGTTTCGCGCAGCTGCATGGGGTTCATCTCCCCCAGCCCCTTGAAGCGCGTCACGGTCACCTTGCCACGTGGCTTCTCGGCGGCGATGCGATCCAGAATCCCCTCCTTCTCCGCCTCGTCCAGAGCGTAATGGACCGCCTTCCCGACGTCGATACGGAACAGCGGCGGCATGGCAACGAACACGTGACCCGCCTCCACCAGGGGACGAAAGTGGCGCAGAAAGAGGGCACAGAGAAGGGTTGCGATGTGGGCCCCGTCGGAGTCGGCGTCGGCCAGAATGCAGATCTTGCCGTAACGCAGGCCCTCCAGATTGCGGGAGCCGGGATCCACGCCGATGGCGACCGCGATGTCGTGCACCTCCTGTGACGCGAGCACCTGGGCTGGATCCACCTCCCAGGTGTTGAGGATCTTGCCCCGCAGCGGCATGATGGCCTGGAACTCCCGATCGCGCGCCTGCTTGGCGGATCCGCCGGCGGAATCCCCTTCCACCAGGAACAGCTCGGTACGGGCGGGATCGGTGGAGGCGCAGTCGGCCAGCTTGCCGGGCAGCGCCGGTCCCTGGGTCACCCGCTTGCGCACGATCTTCCTGGCTGCGCGCAGGCGGCGCTGGGCATTGGCGATGGCCGCCTCCGCGACAGCTTTCCCCTGCTCCGGGTGCTGATTGAGCCATATCGAGAAGGCGTCCTTGACCACGCCGGAGACGAACGCGGCACTCTTGCGCGACGAGAGGCGCTCCTTGGTCTGACCGGAGAACTGGGGATCCTGCATCTTCAGCGAGAGGATATAGCAGCAGCGTTCCCACACATCCTCCGGAGCGAGTTTCACTCCCCGCGGCAGCAGGTTGTGGAACTCGCAGAACTCCCGCATCGCCTCGGTGAGGCCGGTACGCAGGCCGTTGACGTGGGTCCCCCCCTGGCTGGTGGGAATGAGGTTGACGTAGCTCTCGGTCACCAGCTCTCCCGGTTCCGCCAACCAGAGCACCGTCCACTCCACCGCCTCGTCGTTGCCTTTCAGCTCACCCCCGACGGGCTCCGGGGGTAGCGTCTCGACGCCCCTCAACTCGCCGCGCAGATACTCCTTCAGCCCCTCCTGGTAGCACCACTCCATCCGTTCCCCGCTCTTCTCGTCCATGAAGGAGACCTTCAGACCGGGACAGAGGACCGCCTTGGCGCGGAGCAGATGCTTGAGCCGGGGAATGGAGAACTTCGGCGAATCGAAGAATCCGGGATCCGGCCAGAAGCGTACCGTGGTACCGGTATTACGCTTGCCGACGCGGCCCACCTCCTCGAGGGGAGAGACCAGGGCTCCGTCGGCGAAGGCGATGTTGTATTCCTTCCCGTCGCGCCGCACCCAGACCTCCAGATGTTTGGACAGGGCGTTGACCACCGACACCCCGACCCCGTGCAGCCCGCCGGAAAAGGTGTAGTTCTTGTTGGAGAACTTGCCTCCCGCATGCAGGGTGGTGAGGATCACCTCCACCCCCGGCCGTTTCTGCTCCGGATGGAGGTCCACCGGCATGCCCCGGCCGTCGTCCTCCACCGAGAGGGAACCATCGGCATGGAGAATCACCTCGATATTCCTGGCAAATCCGGCGAGGGCCTCATCGACGCTGTTGTCGATCACCTCCTGGGCGAGATGGTCGGGGCGCTCCGTCTGGGTGTACATCCCCGGCCGCTTGCGCACCGGTTCCAGGCCGGTGAGCACCTGGATGGATTCCGAAGTGTAGCTGCCACCCGCCATGCTTCAAAGCTCCACGCCGATGCGCCGGGCCACCTCCTCGTAGGACTCCACCACGGAACCCAGTCCCTGCCGGAAGCGATCCTTGTCCAGCTTCTCCCGCGTCTCCCGGTCCCACAGCCGACAGCCATCTGGAGTGAATTCGTCCCCCAGCAGCAGCTCGCCCCGGAACCGCCCGAACTCCAGCTTGTAGTCCACCAATACCAGACCGGCATCGGCGAACAGCGTCTGCAACACGCCGTTGACCTGCCGGGTCAGCTCCTTCATGCGACTGATCTCCCCTTCCGTGGCCCAGTGGAAGGTGATCATGTGGGATTCGTTGATCATGGGATCGTGCAAGGCGTCGTTCTTCAGGAAGAACTCCTGCACCGGTGGCTCCAGATCCAGTCCCTCCTCGATCCCCAGGCGGCGGCAGAGGCTTCCGGCGCTCACGTTGCGAATCACCGATTCCACCGGCAACATATCCAGCCGCTTGACCAGGGATTCACGCTCGGAGAGCAGACGTTCGAAGTGGGTGGGTATTCCCGCCGCCTGCAGCCGCTCCATGATGAAGGCGTTGAACCGGTTGTTGACCCGCCCCTTGCGGGCCAGCTGCGCCACCTTCTCCCCGTCGAAGGCCGAGGTGTCGTCACGAAACTCCAGAACGAGCCGCTCCGGATCATCCGTGGTGTAGACCGTCTTTGCCTTGCCTGCGTACAGTTCAGTCCGTTTCTCCATCGTTTTCGCTTCGAACCTCGTATTTCGTCATTGGTCAAATCGAGCGCCACTCCAGTCCGTGCGCCTGATCGGCAACGGCGATCCAGTGCTCTTCGCAACCCAGTGCCGCGGCGAGGCTGGCGCGCGCCCGCTGGGGGGTGTTGTTCTGCTCGCTCAGGTGCATGGCCACGACGTGGCGCAGGGCGGAAACGTCCATCCGACGCAGAAATGCCGCCGCCTGATCATTGCTGAGATGGCCGAGATGCCCCGCCACCCGTTGCTTGAGCAAAGGTGGATAAGGGCCGTCACGGAGCATTCCGCTGTCGTGATTGCTCTCCAGCAACAGCGCATCACACCCATCCAGTTTGGCCTGGACATGGGGAGTCACCGAGCCGCAGTCGGTCAACAGGCCGAGCCGGCACCGGCCATTGTCGAACAGAAACTGACAAGGTTCCCGCGCATCATGGGGAACGGGAAACGGCTCGATACGAAGCCCGTCTATGGCAAACGGCTGGTGAGAATCGAAACGCTCCACTCTTGGCAGGTGGGCGTAGGATCCGGCCAGCCAGGTGCCATGGCTCATCCATACCGGAAGATGGTGGCGGCGTGCCATCACCTCCATGCCGCCGATGTGATCGGAGTGCTCGTGGGTGATGAGGATGGCGGTCAGCTCTTCGGGCCGCTTGCCGAGCCGGGCCAGACGACGCCCGGTCTCCCGTGCCGAAAAACCGCAATCCACCAGCAGACAGGTCGCCCCCTCTTCCACCAGCAGCGCGTTCCCCCTGCTGCCGCTCCCCAGTGATGCAAAACGCATTTCCCGCGAATCACCCCGGGCTCAGGAGTCGTTCCCGCCGATGAGTCGGGGTGGCCTGGCCAGCGCCTCCACATCGGTATCGGGAGAGAACTGCATCCGAAAAGCCTCTTCCGGCAGTTGCATCTCCTGCGCACGATAGGGGCTGTCGAGATCCGCCGGCAGCTGCAACAGCGGAACCACGCGGGCGTTGAAATAGTCGGGAACCTCTTTCTCGCCGCTGCTGGAGCAGCCAGCCGCCAGCATCAAGGCGGCCGCCACCAGAGAAAAGCGCCACCTCCCCGTCCTGACCGAGATCACTCCATCACCCCTGCCTCGCGAAGTGCACGACGAACGACGGAATGATACCTCTCTGCCAGTGGGGTCAGAGGGAGCCGGATCCCCGGCGGAATCAATCCCATTTCGTACAACGCCCACTTTACCGGAATCGGATTGGACTCCACGAACAGGTCTCGATGAAGCGCTTCCAGAGGCCGGTTCAGCGTCTCGGCGCGTTCCCGATCGCCTTCCAGGGCGGCGGCGCACATCTCGTGCATCGCCGCCGGCGCCACATTGGCGGTCACCGAGATGTCTCCCCTGGCTCCGTTGAGAATGAGCTCCATGGCCGTGCTGTCGTCTCCACTGTAGAGATCGAGCCGCCCGTCACAGCGCTCCAGGATCTCGCGGCCACGCTGCAGATCCCCGGTCGCTTCCTTGATGCCAATGATGTTGGATATGTGCGACAGCCGCTCCACCGTCTCCGGCAGCATGTCACACGCGGTGCGCCCCGGCACGTTGTACAGAATCTGCGGAATGGGCACCGCTTCGGCAACGGCACGGAAATGCAGGTAAAGCCCCTCCTGCGTGGGTTTGTTGTAGTAGGGTGTGACCAGCAGACAGGCATCGGCCCCCGCCTCCATGGCACAGCGGGTCAACTCGATGGCCTCGGTGGTGGAGTTGGCGCCGGTACCGGCGATCACCGGGATCCGCCCGGCGGCGAACTCCACCACCTGGCGGATCACCTGGCAGTGCTCCTGGTGATCCAGCGTCGCCGATTCGCCGGTGGTACCCACTGCGACGATGGCGTCCGTTCCATTCTGGACATGAAACTCCACCAGCCGCTGCAGGCTCTCGACATCCAACGCCCCGTCCGCCTGCATCGGCGTCACCAGGGCAACCATGCTCCCATGAAACATCAATCGAATCCCTTACTGAATACGGTGTGGTCCGGAGCGACCCGCTTGTCTGTCATTTCCCCTCTCCCTTTTCGTCGCCTGCCGACGCCTTCAACCGCTGCCGGTGAAAAAGCGTCAGCACTGGACCGGAAAATACATAGATCAACAACAGGAAGAACAGCACCTGAGGCGGATCCACGGCGATGAACACGAACACCATCACCATCGCCAGCACCGCCATGAACGGCACCTTGTGTTTCAGATCCAGCTCCTTGAAACTGTGGTAGCGTACATTACTGACCATCAAAATGGCCGTCAACACGGTGAGCAGGAAGGCAGGAATACGGAGTGCTCCGCCGGTGATGCCGTTGTCGAACCCCACCCACACCAGCCCGGCAACCACGCCGGCCGCCGCAGGACTGGGCAGGCCCTGGAAATAGCGCTTGTCCACCACTTCCACCTGAGTATTGAAACGGGCCAGACGCAGCGCAGCACAGGCGGTGAACATGAATGCCGCCAGCCATCCCAGCTTGCCCATCCCGGTCAGGGACCATTGATAGATAATCAGGGATGGAGCCAGTCCAAACGAGAGCATGTCGGAGAGGCTGTCGTACTGAACGCCGAAATCGCTTTGCGTGTTGGTCAGACGGGCCACACGCCCATCGAGCCCATCCAGCACCATGGCCACGAACACGGCCACCGATGCGGCCTCGAAGTGCCCTTTCATCGCCGCGATGATGCCGTAGAAGCCGGCAAAGAGCGCGGCGGTGGTGAACAGGTTGGGCAACAGATAGATACCCCGTCGTCGCGGACGGGTTCCACCACCGTTTGCTGCCCCGGGTCCTTCGCCCACCTCAGCTCCCATGATTCAGTGTGCCCACTACGTCGCTACCGGATAAGACCTTCTGCCCGGGCTGTACCTCGACGCGCGTATCCGCCGGCACCCAGAGCTCCACTCTGGCTCCAAACGGTACATAACAGAAACGCATGCCCTGTCCGACCCGCTCTCCCGGTCCGATATGACTTCCAACGCGCAGCCACCCCAGTTTCGGGCGCACCACCAGGACGATGTCGTCCCCCTCGTCACTCTGGATCCAGCTGGCCAGCAGGCGACGGGCAGCCCTTTTCCCCCCTGGTACAGCATACCACTGTTTCAGCAGCTTGCCCTCCATCGGGGAGCGCACCGTGTAACTTCCGGTTTTCGAGGTATCCAGCAGGAGACAGCAAGCCTTGCGTTGCAGATAGGGATCGTCCCCCTCGCGAACGGCGAGGATTCGTCCATCTACCGGACTGACCAGCCCCAACGGCTTGGCGGGAACAGGCCGTTCGGGGTCACGAAAGAGGAAGGCGATAGCTGCGGCCATGAGCCACAGCGGAATCGAAAACAACCAGCCGTGAATGACCCCTAGATAGAACCCTCCGGCCGCCACGGGCAGGATGAACCACCACCCTGCCCGAGCCACCAGGGGATAATATTCAGAACGCATGGGATGGTCTCATCGACCTTACACCCCGGATTTCTCTTGTCAGAGCCTCTTCTTCGCTGGCGGGATAGGATCCGGAACCCATCCCGGAACCAAACCGGTATTTCTCAGTTCTTGCTCTTGTCGACGATCTTGTCCGCCTGGATCCAGGACATCATGTCACGCAGCTTCGCTCCCACCTCCTCGATGGGATGCTCCTTGCCCAGCCGTCGCTTGGCCTTCAAGGTGGCCGCGCCCGACTGGTTCTCCAGGATGAACTCACGCGCAAACTCTCCGGTCTGGATCTCCCGCAGGATGCGCCGCATCTCCTCCTTGGTCTCTTCGGTGATGATCCGTGGACCCCGGGTCAGATCGCCATATTCGGCGGTATTGGAGATGGAATAGCGCATGTTGGCGATGCCTCCCTCGTACATCAGGTCCACGATCAGTTTCAGCTCGTGCAGACATTCGAAGTAGGCCATCTCCGGCGCATAACCGGCCTCCACCAGCACCTCGAACCCGGCCTGGACCAGGGCGGTGGCCCCGCCGCAAAGGACCGCCTGCTCACCGAAGAGGTCGGTTTCGGTCTCTTCACGAAAGGTGGTTTCGATGATCCCGGCACGGCCTCCGCCATTCGCGGATGCGTAGGAGAGCGCGATCTCCTTGGCCTTGCCGGTGGCATCCTGATAGACGGCAATCAGGGTGGGCACCCCGGCTCCCTTGGTGTAGGTGGAGCGCACCAGATGCCCCGGGCCCTTGGGTGCAATCATGATCACATCCAGATCGGCGCGTGGCTCGATCTGTTCGAAATGGATATTGAAGCCGTGGGCAAAGGCCAGCGCCGCTCCCTGCTTGATGTTTGGCGCCACATGTTTGCGGTAGAGCAGTGCCTGATGCTCATCGGGTGCCAGAATCATCACCACGTCGGCGCCTTCCACCGCCGCGTCGATATCCTTGACCGTCAAACCGGCATTCTGCGCCTTGACCGCGGAAGCGGAACCGGCCCGCAATCCCACCGTGACATCGACACCCGATTCCTTGAGATTGTTGGCGTGGGCGTGCCCCTGGGAGCCGTAACCGATGATGGTGACCTTTTTCCCCTGAATGATCGACAGGTCGCAATCTTTGTCGTAATAGATGTTCATTCCGTCTCTTTCCTTCTCGTTCATTAAACCTTTTTCGGATACGCCGGTCGTGGCACCCCGGTCAGCCTACAGGCGCAGGGACTTCTCTCCCCGGGAGATGCCCATGGAGCCGCAGCGGACCGTTTCCAGTATGGGGATGTCACCCAGTGCCTCGATGAAAGCGTCCAGCTTGCCCCCGTCGCCGGTGAGCTCGACGACGTAGCTGGTAGGGCCCACATCGATGACGTTGCCGCGAAAGATATCGGAGAGTCGCTTCACCTCTTCCCGGGAGCCATTGGCATCCACCCTGACCTTGATGAGCATCATTTCACGCTCGATATGGGCGCCCTCGGTCAGATCCTGCAGCTTCACCACATCCACCAGCTTGTTGAGCTGCTTGGTGATCTGCTCGACGATCTCTTCCGAGCCGCGGGTGACCAGGGTCATGCGCGACAGGCTGGGATCCTCGGTGGGCGCCACGCTCAGCGACTCGATATTGTAACCGCGGGCGGAGAACAGCCCGGCTACCCTGGAGAGCGCCCCCGCCTCGTTTTCGATCAATATGGAGATGATATGACGCATGGCTAGATCAACACACTCTTGGGTGACATCTGCATCTCATGATGTGCCTTTCCTGCGGCAATCATGGGATAGACGTTTTCTGTCTGATCGGTGATGAAATCGAGAAACACCAGACGATCCTTGAGCGCCAACGCCTCCCGCAGCGCTCCTTCGATATCCCCCGGTTTTTCGATGCGCATCCCCACGTGCCCATAGGATTCGGCCAGCTTGACGAAATCCGGCAACGCCTCCATATAGGAGTGGGAGTAACGGCTGCCGTAGAAGAACTCCTGCCACTGCCGCACCATCCCCAGATAGCGATTGTTCAGGTTAACGATCTTCAGCGGCAACATGTACTGGAAGCAGGTGGAGAGCTCCTGGATACACATCTGGATGCTCCCTTCACCGGTGACGCAGGCTACATCCGCGTCGGGATTGGCAAATTTCACCCCCATCGCCGCAGGCAGGCCGAAACCCATGGTACCCAGCCCGCCCGAGGTGACGAACCGGTTCGGTTTGTCGAACTTGTAGAACTGGGCCGCCCACATCTGATGCTGTCCCACGTCGGTGGTGACGAAGGCCTCTCCAGCGGTCAGCTCCCAGAGCTTCTCGATGACCATCTGGGGCTTGATCAGCTCGCTCTCCCGGTCATAGGCCAGGCAGTTGGTGGCACGCCAGCGGTCGATCAACTCCCACCATCTCTTCAGCTCTTCCGGATCCAGCCTGGATTCGCTGCTGCGCAGCAGCTGCAACATGTCGGTGAGCACCGTGTCCACGTCACCGACGATGGGCACGTCCACCTTGACCGTCTTCGAGATGGAAGCGGGATCGATGTCGATATGGATGATTCTGGCCTCGGGACAGAATTGCTCGATCTTGCCGGTGACACGGTCGTCGAACCGTGCTCCAATGGCGATCAGCACGTCACACTCGTGCATCGCCATGTTGGCCTCGTAGGTACCGTGCATCCCCAGCATGCCGAGGAACTGACGGTCGGTCGCCGGATAACCACCGAGCCCCATCAGGGTGCTGGTCACGGGGATCTCCAGCATGCGGGCCAGCTCGGTGAGGGATTCCGAGGCACCGCTGAGAATCACCCCCCCGCCGGAGTAGACGATGGGCCGCTTGGCCGACAACATCAACTGCACCGCACGCCGTATCTGCCGCGCATTTCCCTTCACCTTCGGGTTGTAGGAACGGATGGAGATGGTTTCGGGATAGCTGTAGGGGATCTTCACGTTGGGATCGGTCACGTCCTTGGGCACATCCACCACCACCGGGCCGGGTCGGCCAGTAGTGGCGAGGTGAAATGCCTTTTTCAGTGTCACCGCCAGATCCCGGACATCCTTGACCAGGAAGTTGTGCTTGGAACAAGGGCGGGTGATGCCGACGGTATCCACCTCCTGGAAGGCATCGCTGCCGATGACCGCAGTGGGCACCTGGCCCGTGATGACCACCAGCGGAATGGAGTCCATGTAGGCAGTGGCGATGCCGGTGACCGCATTGGTCACACCCGGACCGGAGGTGACCAGCACCACTCCCGGCTTGCCGGAGGTGCGGGCATAACCATCCGCGGCATGCGCCGCCGCCTGTTCGTGCCGCACCAGGATATGCTTGATCTCATCCTGTTTGTACAGCTCGTCATAGATGTGCAGAACGCTACCCCCGGGATAGCCAAACACATACTCGACCCCCTCATCCTTCAGAAACTGGACGAGGATTTCGGCACCGCTCAATTCCACTGACCTGTCTCCCAACAAAAACCGCCCGTCTCGAACGGGCGGTCGAATCAATCATGATATCGATATAATGAATACGCTACTGTCAAAGTGCACCGAGGTCAAGCGACACCAACCGCTCTCCATCCCGTCATATCGCCTTCCCCGTACTACAGCCATCAGAGCTGCTTGACCCCCGCGATCAGCTCGCTGATGGCCTTTTGCGCATCACCATAGAGCATACGGGTGTTCTCCGCGTAGAAGAGATGATTCTCGATACCGGAGAAACCGGAACCCTTGCCCCGCTTGATGACGATGCAGTTCTTCGCCTTGTCCGCATCCAGAATGGGCATCCCGTAGATGGGGCTGTCCGGATTGGTGCGGGCCACAGGGTTGACCACGTCGTTGGCACCGATGACCAGAGCCACATCGGCGGTGGGAAACTCGGGGTTGATCTCCTCCAGATCGTAGATCTTGTCGTAGTCGATGCCGGCCTCTGCGAGGAGCACGTTCATGTGTCCCGGCATCCGTCCAGCCACCGGATGGATGGCGAACTTGACGGTCACCCCCCGGTCCTCCAGCAACTGCACCAGCTCCGCCAGCTTGTGCTGCGCCTGCGCCACGGCCATGCCATAGCCGGGAACGATGATCACCTTGTCGGCATAGGCCATCATCACCGCCGCGTCGCTGGCCTCGATCTCCTTCATGGTGCCCTCAACCGTCTCTTCCCCTGCGCCACCAGCGCTGCCGAAGCTGCTGAACAGGATGTTGGAGAGCGGACGATTCATCGCCTTGGCCATCAACTGCGTGAGCAGGGTTCCGGAGGAACCCACCACCGTACCGGCGATGATCATCGCGGCGTTGCCAAGCAGATAGCCCTCGAAGGCCACCGCAAGGCCGGTCAGGGCATTGAACAGGGAGATCACCACCGGCATGTCCGCCCCGCCGATGGGCAGTGTTACCATCACCCCCAGAGCGAGGGCGCAGAGGAAGAAGAGAAACACGGTAAAGCCGCCGACCTCCCCGCTGAAGGCCAGGATTGCACCGAACAGCACGGTGATGACGAACAGTGCAATATTCAGCGCCTGGTGGGAAGGAAGACGCAAGGTCTTGTTCATCAAACCCTGGAGCTTGGCGAAGGCGATTGCCGATCCCGAGAAGGAAACCGCACCAATCAAGGCTCCCAGCACGGCCAGCAGCTGCACCGTTCCGCCACCGATGTCGTGCCCACCAGCGAAACGCACCAGCTCGACTGCAGCGATGGCCGCCGCTGCACCGCCACCCATGCCATTGTAGATGGCGATCATCTGCGGCATGTCGGTCATCTCCACGCTCTTCGCGCTCTTGTAGGCGATGTAGGAACCGACAGCGATGGCGACCACGATCAGCAGCAGGTTGAAAAATCCGTGACCATAGACGCTGGGTGAGAAGAATGTGACCAGCGTCGCGGCCACCATGGCCACTCCAGCCCAGACGATACCATCACGCGCCGTGACCGGCGAGCTCATCTTCTTCAGGCCAAGGATGAAAACGACCGCGGCAACGAAATAGACAATCTCGATGAACCCGCTCACTTGGCCGCCCCTCCCCGGTTGCTCTTGTTGAACATTTCCAGCATACGTTCCGTAGCCACATAACCACCAACCGCGTTACCCGCAGCCAGAATGACCCCGATGAAGCCGATCAGCATCTCCAACCCCGTTTCGGCATGCCCCAAGGCCACCATTGCACCTACCAGCACGATACCGTGGATGAAATTGGAGCCGGACATCAACGGAGTGTGCAGTATCACCGGCACCCGGCTGATCACTTCGTAACCGGTGAAGGCAGCCAGCATGAATATATAGAGCGCGGTAAATCCTTCGATCATTTCTTTTCCTCCAATGGGCGGCGACAAAGCTCGCTTTTCACTTCACCACCATGGGTCAGCGTGCACTTCTTGATCACCTCGTCTTCCCAGTCGAGCTGCAACTCGCCATCCTTGATGAATGGAGAGATCAGATTGAACAGATTCTTGGCATACATCTCACTGGCATGCACCGGGGTTTGGCTGGGCACGTTCAGCGGCCCATGGATGATCACCCGCTTCTCAAATTCGATGGTCTTGCCCGGCTGGGTGAGCTCACAATTGCCCCCTCCCTCGGCCGCCAGATCCACCACCACGGCCCCGGCCTTCATGCGCTCCACCATCTCTTTGGTGATGATTCTCGGTGAGGGTTTGCCTGGAATGGCAGCCGTGGTGATCACCACATCCGATCTTGCGATGTGCTCGGCCAGTACATCCTGCTGTTTCTGTTTCTCCTCCTCGGTCAGCTCCCGGGCGTAACCTCCTTCGCCCTCCGCCTTGACTCCCGTATCGATGAACTTGGCCCCGAGCGACTCACACTGCTCCTTGGTGGCGGAACGGACGTCGTAGGCCTCGACGATGGCACCCAGCCGCTTGGCGGTAGCGATGGCCTGAAGGCCGGCAACACCCGCTCCAATCACCAGCACCTTCGCGGGACGGATGGTACCTGCGGCCGTAGTCAGCATCGGAAAGAAGACGCTCGCCAGGTCGGCACCCATCAGGGCCCCCTTGTAGCCGGCGATGGCCGCCTGAGATGAGAGGGCATCCATCGACTGCGCCCGGCTGATGCGGGGCACCAGCTCCATGGCCAGACTGGTGATGCGCTTCTCACACATCTTTTCGGTGATCTCCGGATCCCTGCCGGGAGCCATGAAGCCCACGATCACCGCGCCCTCCCGGATGTGATCCAGCTCCTTGAGGGTCGGCGGTTGAACCTTGAAGATGAGATCGGCATTCTTGTAGAGAGTGGCGGCAGTGCCCACGATCTTCACGCCCGCGAAATCCTCGTCGGTAAAGTGGGACGAAAGACCGGCACCCTTCTGCATGGTCACCTCGACACCCATCTTGATCAGTCGCTCGGCGACGGTTGGATGGAGGGCGACACGACGCTCTCCCGGAGCTACCTCTTTCGGTACTGCCAAACGTAGCGGCATCTTTGTTCTCCAGTTCTGATGCAAAGAGTGGTTGTACGCTCAATCCGACTCGACGATCGTCGGGCCTCCGGCAGGCGGAAAGACCGTCGGACGGTAAAAATGGCTTATGTTACCTCAATCGCGTTCCACTTTGAACCGCCAATCGACCTGGCCGCAACGCCATATGGAATCGGGTAGAATCTCTCCCATCTTTCAGGAAAACCGTTTTTCACAGGAGATTTCCAACGCCCTATCTGACCATTCGCACCAACCAGAACATCGAAGAGGAAACTGGCCGCAGGATGCTGTACAAGGCATCTGCGTTGATCGCCAAGGAGTTGGGGAAATCAGAAAAACACCAAGACAAACGATAATGAACCCTCATTCAGAGTGCCCCACACGTCTCGGATCAAGGCGCGGCTCGCAGGGAATGGCCCAAGCCCTTTCCAAGAGCCGCAACGCCGAGCCGGGACGTGTGGGGCGCTCCCTTTGGGCGAGCCTCTGGGCAGCCATCCGCGGCGTTGCGGTGGCTTGACAGGGAACCTACCCTGCCTGCGCCACCGCGCCTTGCGGGCTGACCGCCCAGAGACTCGCTGAATTAGGGTTCATTATCGTTTGTCCTGGTAGTAATGGCTTCCCTCGAGCCACCGGCACTGATGCTGTTTGGAGGTAATGATGCAGCGCTTGCGTATCTGGAGCTCAAGAGCATCGGTTTGCCGGAACAGAAAACCAGGGAATTGAGTGAGGCGCTCTGCACCCTGCTGGAAGAGGAGGTCGGCATCGCCAGGGACCGCATCTACATCGAGTTCTCCAATGCGGAGCGCCACTTGTGGGGATGGAACGGGACGACCTTCTGAGCAGGCCGGCTGAGACTCAGCGCAGGATACTGCGCTGGGAACGATCGAGAAACTCCACCAACACCGCTACCTCCCGGTGCTGCTGCGCCATGGAGCGAAGTTGCCGGATAGCCTCTTCGAGGCCGAGTCCGGAACGATAGAGAACCCGGTAGGCCCGCCGCAGCGTCTGGATGCTCTCGGCACTGAACCCCCGCCGCTTGAGCCCCTCGCTGTTCAGGCCCCGGGGGACTGCGGGATTGCCGCTGGCCCTTACGTAAGGCGGCAGATCCTTGCTCAGGGTGCTGCCCATCCCGCTGAAACTGTGCGCTCCAATGGCGCAGAACTGATGCACCAGGGTGAACCCTCCCAGCACCGCATAGTCATCCACCTTCACATGGCCGGCCAGAGAGGCATTGTTGGCAAATATTGTGTGATTGGCAATGAGACAATCATGCGCAATATGGACATAAGCCATGATCCAGTTGTCATTGCCGATACGGGTTACGCCCCCCCCCTGCTCCGTGCCTCGGTTGATGGTGCAATATTCCCGGATAACGTTGCGGTCGCCGATCTCCAGCCGCGTCTGCTCTCCACCGTACTTCTTGTCCTGCGGATCGTCACCAATGGAAGAAAACGGATAGAGGCGGTTCTCCTCGCCTATCGCCGTGGGACCCTTGATGACCACGTGAGAACCAATGGTGGTACCGGCCCCGATCTCCACATCCGCACCGATGATGGTATAGGCACCAACGCTGACCCCCGGCGCCAGACGAGCCGATGGATCGACCACGGCGCGGGGATCGATGCTCATTCGGCCCGCCCCTCCGCGCAGAGGATTTCGCCGCTGGTGACCTTCTTCCCTTCTACCGACGCCAGAACTTCGAACCGCCAGATGCCACGCTTGTTCTTCTGGCACTCCGCCTCCAGGAGGAGCTGGTCACCTGGGATTACCTGTCGTTTGAAACGAAATCCGTCCACCCCGGCCAGCAACGGATAGACATCCTCACCGGGCTGCTCCTCAACGGTCAGGACTCCCAGAATCGCCGCCGCCTGGGCCAGGGCCTCGACAATCATCACCCCCGGCATGATGGCACGACTCGGGAAGTGACCAACGAAATAGGGTTCATTGAAGGTGACGTTCTTGACCGCCTTGAGATAACGCCCCGGCTCGACCTCCAGCACCCTGTCGACCAGCAAAAACGGGTAGCGGTGGGGAAGGTGTTCCAATATCTGATAGATATCCATGCGTTCCAAGATTCAATCCTCCTGCTTGTGGGGTCTGCTGTCGAGTCGACGCTCTACGGTCTTGAGCCGGCCGGCCATCTTTTCCAGATGCCGGAGATGCACGAGATTCCGGTTCCAGCGGTAATTTTCACTCACCGGGATTCCCGATGAGTAGACACCAGGTTTGTCGATGGATTTGATGACCAGCGACATCGCCGTGATGGTTACGTTGTCCGCGATGTTCAAATGGCCTGCGATCCCCACGCCGCCGGCGATGGCACAGCGCCGGCCGATGTGGGTACTCCCCGAGATACCTGCGCAGCCGGCGATTACCGTATGGGCACCGATGTGCACGTTGTGGGCAATCTGGATCTGGTTGTCCAGCTTGACACCGTCTTCGATGACGGTGTCTTCCAGCGCACCCCGATCGATGGTGGTATTGGCGCCGATCTCCACATCGTCTCCGATCACTACGCCACCGAGCTGGGGAACCTTCTGCCACCCCTCTCGATGAGGAGCGAAGCCGAAACCGTCGCCGCCGATCACCACGCCGGGGTGTATCACGGCGCGTCTTCCGATACGCACCCCGTGGCAGACAGAGACATTCGCCACCAGGCGGCTGTCCGCACCGATGACTGAACCTTCTCCCACGAAGCAACCGGGCCCAATCCGACAATTGGGACCGATGGTGACACCGGCTTCCACCGAGCAGTTGGGACCGATCCAGGCGGACTCATGAACAGAAGACTCTTCGCTGACCCACGCAGTGGGATGGATCCCCGCGCGACCCTCGGGGGAGGGCGCAAACAGCGCGGCGATTCGTGCATAGGCGAGATAGGGATCGGAAGTGACCAACGAGGCCGTCGGAGAGAGAGCGAGATCGGACTCCCGCAGAATCACCGCCGCGGCACGGGTCTGCCGGAGCTGATCCTGATAGTGAGGGTTGGCCAGAAAGGCGATCTCTCTCTCTGAAGCTCCAGCCAGGGTGGCAACCCCTTCGATACGAAGCGTTTCATCACCTTCCACCTGCCCGCCCACCAGTTCGGCAAGCTCACCCAGCGTATAACTTGCCATCTACAACATCTTGTTTTTACGAAAAAACGGAACCACCGCCGCCTGGCCCTGTCATCTGGCGGTGCTGTCTTTGTTGAGCCGATCCAGCACCTCCTGGGTGACATCGATCTCACTGCTGGCGAAGATCACATTCTCACCCAGGATGAGATCGAAGCCCTTCTCCTTGGCCAGCTCATCGATGACACGGGAAATGATTTGCTGCAGCTTGTTGAACTCCTCGTTCTGGCGAATGTTCAGATCCTCGCGAAACTCCTCCTGGGAGCGCTTCAGCGCACGCTTCATCGAAAGCAGCTCCCGTTCCGATTTGCGCCGTTCGGTCTCGTTCATCACTGCGCTGTCGCGCAGCAGGCGCTCCTCTTTCTCCTTTATCCTTTTCTCGCTCTCCTGGAGTTTTTTCTTGCGGGGAGAAAACTCCTTTTCGAGTTTTTTGGCGGTGGTGCGTGCCTGAGGGGCCTCCTGGAACACGCGCCCAAGGCTGACTACACCTATTTTGATCTCGGCTGCCTCCGCCGCTACCAACCCCATCAGGGACCAGGCAAACAGCAGCAGCCCTGCTTTTCTCACGTTATTCAAAAAGGCACCTGCTTTGAAGATTCAGTTCAATAACCCATGCCGATGGTGAACTGGAGCGCATCCAGGTCATCACCCGGCTCGTAGTAGAGCGGTTTTGCGTAGCTCAATTTTAGTACGCCCACCGGAGTAAGCCAAACCAAGCCCACCCCGTAGGAAGAGCGCAACTTCCCTGCGTCGAAATCGTCGGCGCTGGCAAACACATTACCGATATCGGCGAACAAGGAGAGTCGGAGGCTCTCGCTCTCTTCACTCGGGGGGAAGAGGAATTCCACGCCGCCTACCGTCTCGAAGGCCCCGCCCAGCGATCGGCTGCTGGAGCCATCAGCAGGGCGTGGTCCCAGCGAGTTGGCCTGAAAGCCACGTACCGACTGGCTGCCGCCGGTATAGAAATACTCGAAAGGGGGCGGCCCGCTCAGTCCTTTCAGTCCCCCTCCATAGTTTACTTCACCACGCAGCAGAATGGTGGATTTCTTTCCCACCGGGAGATAGCGTTTGTGGTTCAGCTCCACCTTGTAGTACTCAAGGGTGCTGCCCGGCACCGCCACCTGCAGATTCAAGCGGTTGCGCACTCCTTCGGTGGGAAACAGGCCGCGGTTGCGGCTATCGTAGATCCAGCCCACGCTGGCATTGAACACGTCGTACTTGTCCCCATTTTCGCCGATGAAATCCAGAAACTCCTGGGGCGTGTTCTCCGTTGTCTTCAGATAGGTGTGTTCATAATCCAAGCCAAGGCGAAATGTATTGTTCTCATCCAATGGCAGACCGTAGTTGACTCCCCCGCCATAGACGTCGGTCAGATACCGGGCCACGTTGGCGTTACCGGCGTTGGTCTCGCGATAGAAGGCGCGAAAACCGCGACTGATGCCATCCCTGGTGTAATAGGGATTGTTGTAGGAGAAGCTATAGATGGTGTTGACCTTGCTGTTGTTGATGGTCAGGCTGTTCGAGGTCCCCGTTCCCAGAAAATTGTTCTGGGTGACGCTGGCATTGACCAATGCCCCCTGCGCCTGAGAATAGCCGATTCCGGCACTGAAAGAGCCCGAGGGCTGTTCCGTCACGCTCACCTTGACATCCACCTGGTCGGGCGTCCCCGGCACTGCGGGGGTCTCGACGTTCACCTGACCAAAATATCCCA
Organism: Gammaproteobacteria bacterium; assembly: GCA_015488495.1. Taxonomy (GTDB): domain Bacteria; phylum Pseudomonadota; class Gammaproteobacteria; order Thiohalospirales; family Thiohalospiraceae; genus DRMK01. The sequence goes on from WFNS01000266.1 coordinate 17,774, forward strand.
GCCGGTTCAGGCGCCGCCGTGACAGATTGAGCTTCTCGATGGAGAGCAGCCCCGCTTCCATCTGCCGGATCTCGCGCCGAATCACGTCGTCACGGGTCTTGGAGTTACCGGAGATCTGGATACGTCGGACATAGACCCGCTTGCCCGGATCGATATAGAAGCGCAGCGCCACCTGCCGTTTTTCACGGTTGTACTCCGGTATGGCATTGACATTGGCGAAGGCGTATCCCTCCATGGAGATCCGCTCCGTGATGTCATCGATGGCCTGGGTCACCAGCTTACGCGAGAAGGTGTCCCCCGGCTGAAAGGGGATCAGCGCACGCAACTCCTGCTCGGGGAGAATCAGCTTCCCGCCCAGCGCGATGTCACCGACGCTGTATTTCTCTCCTTCGTTGACATTGATGGTGATGTAGACATGGCGCTTGTCCGGAGTGATGGAGACCTGGGTGGAGGTGATGCTGAAATTGATATATCCACGGTCCATGTAATAGGAGCGGAGGGTCTCCAGATCCCCCGCCAGACGCTGCTTGGAGTATTTGTCACTGCTCGAGAAAAAAGAGAAGGGACCGCTCGGCTTCAGCTGAAAACCGTCCAGCAGCTCCTTTTCGCTGAAGGCGCGATTTCCGACGATGTTGATACCGTGTATCTTCGCAACCTCTCCCTCACTGATGTCGATATGGATGGCGACCCGGTTGCGCTCCAGTGGCTCCACCTTCGACTCCACACGCACCGCATACTTGCCATTGTTGTAATACTGACGAACCAGCTCCTGCTGCACCTTGTCCAGCAGGGAGCGATCGAACACCCGGCCTTCGGCCAGACCAATCTGCTTGAGGCTCTTTTTCAACTCCTCGGTGGAGATATCCTTGTTGCCGGAGAGTTCGATCTTGGCGATTGAGGGGCGCTCCTTCACCTGGATCACTAGCGTATCACCCTGTCTGGCCACCCTGATGTCGTCGAAGAAACCGGTCTTGAACAGGTCACGAAGCACCTGCTCTGCCAACCGTTCGTCCAGCCGGTCCCCGACCTTCACCGGCAGGTAGTTGTACACCGTCCCGACGGCGATCCGCTGCAGTCCCTCCACGCGGATCTCCTTGATCAGGAAAGGCTCGAACGCCGATGCGCTCCCGAAACCCGACAACAGCAGGACAACAAGCCATAGAGTTCGTTTCATGCGTTATCCATTGTTGTGACGTCTGAACCCTGTCCCCGCTCTTTCATCTGAACAGACGGGCGATGTCGTTGTAGAACGCCAGCGCCATCAATGCCGCCAGCAATGCGATTCCGATTCGCTGCCCCAGCATCTGGGCCTGCTCAGACAGGGGGCTCCCTTTCACCAGTTCGATGAAATAATACAGCAGATGTCCACCATCCAGTAACGGCACGGGAAACAGGTTGATCACACCCAGACTGATGCTGATGATGGCCAGAAAACCGACAAATTGTACCAGCCCGACCGCTGCGGTATAGCCGGCATACTGCGCAATGGTAATCGGGCCCGACACATTTTCCAGTGAGGCCTGCCCCGTGAGCATCTTGCCCAGCATGCGCACGGTCATCGCGCTCATCTCCCAGGTCTTGCGCAGTGCCTCGGCGACGGCAGGCAGGGGGGAGTACTGCTGCACCGCCCGATAGCTCTCCGGCAGTGCCGGGGGCGGCTTTACCGCCGCGCCGATACGTCCGATCTCTCTCTCTCCGGCATTCACCGTTTCCGGTGTCACCTCCAGCTCGACCCGCTCCCCTCCACGCTCGACCACCATGGTCATTGGCACCCCCGGGTGGGCCTGGACACGCTCCACCAGCTCACTCCACTCCTCGATGGGTTCGCCGTCGATCGCAATCACCCGGTCACCCGGTCGTAACCCGGCCCGCTCCGCGGCGCTCCCCGCAAGCACCTCGTCGATGACCGGCTCCACCACCGGCTTGAGGGGAGTGATACCGACCTTTTCGAGTATGTCCGGCGAACCTGCCTCCTCCCCCACGGGAGGCAGGGAGAGGGCCAGCTGTCGCTCGAACCCCTGGCTGTCCCGCACCCGCAGAGTGACGCTCTCCCCTTTGACCGCCTTGTAGAGCAGGGCCTGAACCACGCTGTTCATGGTCGGAGTACTTTCACCATCCACGGCGATGATCTCGTCACCATGGCGCAGGCCGGCGACGGCTGCGGGAGTGTCCGGTTGCACTTCGTCCACCACCGGTTTGAGCCCCTCCACACCCAGGACGAAAACCAGCCAGTAGGCAAACACCGCAAAGATGAAATTGGCCAGCGGACCCGCGGCCACGATGGCGATGCGGCTTCCCACGGGTTGCCGGTTGAACGCCCGGGGAAGATCCTCCACGGCGACCTTCCCCTCCCGCTCGTCCAGCATCTTGACATAGCCCCCGAGCGGGATCGCACTGATCACATACTCGGTCGCATCTGGCCCTTTCCGCCACCGCCACAGCGGCTTGCCGAACCCGATGGAGAAGCGCAGCACCTTGACTCCCAACCTGCGTGCCACCCAGAAATGGCCAAATTCGTGCACCGCCACGAGGATACCGATGGCAACCAGAAACGAAAGCAGAGAGGTCAGGAAACCGTTCATGCCTTGCTCTGACCCGGTCGCTCCGCGATAAGTTGCAGCGCCACGCGGCGAGCGGCCTCGTCGTCCGCCAGAATGTCTGCCAGGCTGTCGGCGGAAGAGGGGCCGACCCGCTCCAGGGTGAGCTCGATCACCTCGGGAATGGACATGAACCCCAGCCTGCGATCCAGGAATGCCTCTACCGCCACCTCGTTGGCGGCGTTGAGGATCGCGGGGGCCGTCCCTCCGGCACGGATCGCCTCGTAGGCCAGCCGCAGACAGGGAAAGCGGGCGGGATCCGGCGCCTCGAAGTCGAGCCTGCCCACCGCGCACAGATCCAGCGGGGCCACCCCGGCATCGATGCGCTGTGGCCAGGCCAGGGCGTGGGCGATCGGCGTACGCATGTCGGGATTACCGAGCTGAGCGAGTACGGAACCGTCGGCATACTGCACCAACGAGTGGATCACACTCTGGGGGTGGAGCACCACATCCACCTGATCGGGAGCGGCATCGAACAGCCAACATGCCTCGATCACCTCCAGCCCCTTGTTCATCATGGTGGCAGAATCCACCGAAATCTTGCGCCCCATCTCCCAGTTGGGGTGGGCACACGCCTGCTCGGGCGTGACGTGGACCAGCTCTTCCCGGGGTGCGGCCCGAAACGGTCCGCCGGAGGCGGTCAACAGGATCCGGGTGACTCCAGTGCCGGCCAGCCCACCCTCTCGCTGCGTCGGCATGCACTGAAAGATGGCGTTGTGCTCGGAGTCCACCGGTAACAGTTCGGCACCGCTCTTGCGCACGGTATCCATGAAGATCCGGCCGGACATCACCAATGCCTCCTTGTTGGCGAGCAGGATCCGTTTACCCGCCTCTGCCGCAGCCAGAGTCGACTGGAGGCCGGCCGCACCGACGATGGCGGCCATCACCTGGTCCACCTCCGGGAGCCGGGCGACCTCCACGAGCCCCTCCTCCCCGGCGAGCACCTCCGTGGCGACCCCCTCTCGGCGCAAAAGCCCCTCCAACCGCCGCGCGCAACTCCTCTCCACCATCACTGCATAGTCCGGCCGGTGTCGAACGCACTGCTCGAACAGCCGCTCCACCTGACGGTTGGCAGTCAGGGCGACCGGACGGAAACGGTCACCATGCCTGGCGATGACCTCCAGGGTGCTGGTTCCTATCGAGCCGGTGGCTCCCAGGATGGCGACCCCGATCACAGGCAGACTCCCAGCGTGGCCAGCGCGAAGAGCGGTGCCGCGGCGGTGAGGCTGTCGATTCGATCCAGCACACCGCCATGACCAGGCAACAGGGTTCCGCTGTCCTTCACACCCGCATCCCTTTTGAACATGCTCTCCACAAGGTCACCGAGAACGGAGAACATCGCCACGATGATACAAACGGCTATGAAATAGATCTCGTATTCCACGTGAATTGGAAAAAGACGTCCGAAGAGCAGTGCCACTACAGCGGCAGTGATCAAGCCGCCCCAGAGCCCTTGTCGGCTCTTCCCCGGGCTGACCCTTGGGGCAAGCTTGTCTTTCCCCCATTTGCGACCGACGAAATAGGCTCCGCTATCGGCTCCCCAGATGAGCAGCATCAGCAGCAGGATCAACCAGGGGCCCTGCTCCCCGTGGCCGTGCAGAACGACCAGCGCGGCCCACGGTGGTACCAGGATGAGAAAGCCGATGAGACAACGCCGCCATGCGCTTCCCGACCAGGCCGTCGCGCTGGC
>WFNS01000267.1 GCA_015488495.1 Gammaproteobacteria bacterium
AATTATGTCGCATTCGCCGACAATGTGCTAAAAAGGGCGTTTTCACATGAGTAATTCGGAATCTATCAACAGGATGGACAAGAAGAACAGGCATCACCAGTTGAGTCTCACCCCGGTCAACGATACCGAGCTGACCCGCGAGTCCTGGAAGATCTTCCAGATCATGGCGGAGTTCGTGGAGGGGTTCGAGCGGCTGGCGCGGATCAAGCCTTCGGTGAGCATTTTCGGCTCGGCGCGCACCGCGCCGGATCACCCATATTACGAATTGGCGGAGGAGATCGCCAGGGCGCTGTCCGACGCCGGTTTTTCGGTGGTCAGCGGTGGTGGTCCGGGGATCATGGAAGCGGCCAACAAGGGGGCCTATTCCGGCAAGTCGGCCAGCATCGGGCTCAACATCCAGCTTCCCCATGAACAGATCGGCAACCCCTACCAGGATATTTCCCTCAACTTCCGCCATTTCTTCTCGCGCAAGGTGATGTTCGTGAAGTATGCCGCGGCCTATGTGGTGTTGCCGGGAGGGTTCGGAACCCTGGACGAGCTGGCGGAGATCCTGACCCTGGTCCAGACCGGCAAGACCCGGCGCATCCCCATCATCCTGGTGCATGCCCCTTTCTGGGAGGGGCTGCTGGAGTGGTTCCGCACCACGCTGGTGGAGGAGAAGACCATCGATCCCGAGGACCTCGATCTGGTCAAGGTGCTGGACAAACCGCAGCAGGTGGTGGATGCTATCTTTGCTCACTACGAGCACCGGGGCTTCGAGCCGTCGGCACAGGAGAGAGAGGTTTTGCTCGATCTATGATTCCGGGCTGTCCCTGGAAATCCGGTCCGTTACCAGGAAATTCGTAATTCGCTGAACGATTACCCATGACTCATCATCTTGTCATCCTGTCACTAGTACTGGTTCTCTCTCTTGCCGGCTCGGCGGGCTGGGCGGCCGATCACCGCGAAACCGGCAATCCGGAGAAGGTGGAACGCAAGCCGCTGCCCATGCCGGAAGTCAGACAGGGCAACGTCCCCGAGCCGGAGGTGACCATCACCACCAGCGGGAAGAACACACGGGTGGAGGAGTATCGCATCGACGGTCGGCTCTACATGATCAAGATCGTACCCGCCAAGGGGTTTCCCTACTATCTCATCGATACCGATGGGGACGGCATTCTGGACAGTCGTCGCAACGATCTGGAGGCCGGCCCTGTCAATCAGTGGATCCTGTTTCAGTGGTGACCGGATAACGGAATGTCTGTCTACACCGTCGTCGAGCGCTCCGAGCTGGAGGGGTTTCTGGCCCACTATTCCCATAGTCGCCTGATCGAATTCGCCGGTATCAGCGCCGGGATCGAGAACACCAACTACTTCGTCACCACTGAGCAGGGCGAGTATGTGCTTACCCTGTTCGAGCAGCATACGGCGGATGAACTCGATTATTTTCTGGACCTGATGGCCTATCTGGCCGAGCATGACGTTCCCTCGGCTCATCCCCTCGCCGATCGGGAGGGGCACTATCTGCGTATGTTGAAAGGGAAACCTGCCGCGCTGGTACAGCGCCTGCCGGGCAGGAGTGTCGATCACCCCACCGCGGCCCATTGCCTTTCCCTTGGCAGGGAGCTGGGGCGGATTCACCGGGTGGGGCAGGGATTCCCCGAGCACCGGGCCAATACCCGCGGTCCCCACTGGTGGGCACGGACCGCGAGGACACTGGAGCCGCTGCTGGAACCGGCCGATCGGCGGTTGCTGGAAGAGGAGCTCGTGTTCCAGTCCGACTACCATTTCGAAGGGTTACCCCGCGGCGTCATTCATGCCGATCTGTTCCGGGACAATGCGCTGTTCGTCGGCGAGAGACTGACTGGTATCATCGATTTCTACTATGCCTGCGATGGCCTGTTGCTCTACGATCTGGCGATCACCGCCAACGACTGGTGCGTCACTGCCGACGGAGGCTTCGACGAAGAGCGGCTGGAGGCCTTGTTGCGGGGATACCGGGAGCAGAGGTCTCTCCGCCCCGGTGAGCCGGAGGCCTGGCCAGTGATGGTGCGTGCGGCGGCACTGCGCTTCTGGCTCTCCCGGCTCAATGATCTCCACTTCCCACGTGAAGGGGAGATCACCCATAGCAAGGATCCCGATGTCTTCAAGCGGATCCTCGTTTCCCACATTGCAAACCAGGGGGCTCTGCACCGGCTTGGCGGCGAGTTGTTGAAACCGGCATGAGACCGTTTCCAGCTCTTTGGCTGACACAGCCGCGGGCATTGCAAAAGGGTTTCCTCTCCCCTATGCTTTCCAGAGAATGCGGCGGAAGGTAACCACAATCGAGTCGTGATGGAGAACCCTTCGACCCCTGCGCGGGAAGTACCGAAAAAGACACCCCGAACGGACAAGGCGAAAGCGTGCAAAAAAGAGCGATGCAGCCGTAGCTCTTGCCGACCCCGTGTCAAGGGGAAGGAGTTCAAGGCCGGTTCCAGTCGTGGTATCGAAACCATGCTGCGTTCGGCCTACCGTACCCACCTCGACCTCACCAGTCTGGCTGACAACAAGGCCAGTATCATGATTACCATCAATGGTCTGATCATCTCCATCCTGCTGGCCACCGGTGGATCGGTGGTGGCGTTCGCCGACAACAACCTCTATATCCTGCCGATCATCGTTCTGCTCATTTCCGGCTTTATTTCCATGTTCTATGCGGTCGTCTCGGCGCGCCCCATCGCTGCACGTTGCTGCGATGCGGTCAAGCGGCCGGAGGATTTTCTCAAAGGCCAGGCCAACGTGATGTATTTCATGGACAATGCCGACCTTTCCAACGAGGAGTATGTGGAGGTGATGAAGGCGGTGATGGAGGACAAGAACATGGTGTACGAGGATATGGTCAGCTATATCCACACCATGAGCGTGATCATCCGTCGCAAGTTTTTTCTGCTGCGTACCTCCTACTCCGTGTTCATCGTGGGACTGGGACTTTGCATCGTCACCTTTATCGGCGTAGCTGGCGTTATCATGCTAAAGGCGGAGGAGCCGACCGAGGTGGTCCGACGACTGCTGAACGAGCCGGTCAGCTTCAGCCGTTTTCCTCTCTCGAGCGGCATCTATGAGCCTTCCGGAGTGCTTCAGCTGAGTGATGGCCGGGTTCTTGTGGTGGAGGATGAAGTCAGCCAGCCGTTTACGTTGCTGACTTTCGGCTCCGGTGGGGTGGTCGATTCTTCCCGGCTCGTTCCGGAAGATATGTTCGACAAGAAAGGGCCGTTTCGCGAATTTCGCAAGCTGGATGATCTCGAGGGCGTAGCGGGAGACGGAGCAGGGCGAATCTATGCCGTCACCTCCCATTCGATGACGGGAGGGGGAAAAATGGGAAAGAATCGGGCCAAACTGGTACGGTTTGTCGTTTCCGGCGATGCGATCGAGGAGCCTGTGGTGGTGACTGGGTTGGAAAAGGCATTGGCCTCGCGGTTTCCCATTCTTCGGCGGGCTGTCACTGCGGGTGAGCTCAACATAGAGGCCCTCTCCCTCGATGAGACCGGGGAGCGGTTGATGCTGGGTTTTCGTGGTCCGCTGGATGGTGACGGCAAGGCGCTGATTGCGGTGCTTGGGAAACTCGATCGGCTCTTCTCGGCACGACCCGAATTCCATTTCATGCCAGATCTGATTCGACTGGATCTGCACGGTAACGCCATTCGCGGCATGAGTTACGATCCCCGGTTGCGTGGCTACCTGATCGCTGCGGGCAGCTCCACCAAGGGCAGCGGCAGGGAAAACCGGATCTGGTTCTGGAGCGGGGAACCCGACGCCGTTCCGCACGCCATAGTGGTAGACGGTCGCTACGGAGTGGCCAATGCCGAGGGCATTGCCCCGGTGCGGATTGGTGGTGAGAGCCGCATCCTGATCGTCAGTGATGACGGTGATCGCAAGAACAGCAGGAACGCCCGTTTCCTGTTGGTGGACTACCAGCAGTTGCGACTGATCTAGATCAGGCTTGCTATCGAAAAATCCCGAGTGAGAGCAAAACGGGAGGGGCCCGGCCAAAAGAGCGGGCCGGATGAGATCCGCCAGTCAATGGGATTTCTCCAGCCTTTCCGCCAGCGCCGGCAGCAACACGCGGTTTCTTTCCAGGAAGCGCTCCAGCTCCGCCATGTAGCTGTCGAACCAATGCAGCATCTGTTCTTTCTTCTCTTTCCTGAGCAGGGATTGATCCAGAACGTGGCGCATCTTCTCCCGATTTTCGACCATGAAATGGATCTGTACCAGGGCCCGTTCGTCTCCGTCGTGATAGGCGACCCAGGGGCGGAAATAGTTCTTCAGATTCTCCTCGACGGTGCCGCTGTTGGGCCGATAGGTGGGGACGATGATCCCGGACAGGTCGAAATCGTAGGGACCGGCGATGATCCATCCATCACCGCGGTAGAGCTTGTTGACATTGCGTCCGTCCCGGCCGTAATCCCTGAAGTAGATGAACCGGTTGTAGAGTTCCAGCTGAAACCAGGAGGTCTCGTCGAAACCCTTTTCCGGAACGCCGGGGTAGGGCCGCTTGGATAGTCCACAACGTTTTGCCAGCCGTGATCTCGGTTCACGGAAAAAAGCCTTGCGGGTGATGAGCGGGTTGCCTTTCGGATCCCGGTAGGTGATCTCGGCGAGTCGTGTCTTCATGATTGCCGAACCCATCTGCCCCAGCACTTGATAGAGGTAATACTCCTGCAACAGCCGATCTTCCTGCTCTTCCCGGGTCTCTCCGCCCACGTGCCTCCAGCTGCTCTTGCCACAGTGTGTCACCAGCTTGATGTCGTCCCCAAGATTGCGAAACAGCCCTTTTTTCTGCGGGACCCCTTTGGAAGGGCGTTTGCTCCCTTGTTTCTTCTTCAGGGCTTGGTACATCGCCACCATGCGTTCCTGAAAGGGGAGCGAGCCTGCCACCCGTTTTTCCAGTGCCTCTTTCAGCTTTGGGCTCTGGAAGAGAATCCGCAGCGGTACCCACTCGCAAAAATCCCGCCGGGAGTTGCCCCGATCCCAGATGAACACCGGTAGATAACGCCATCTGCCTTCTTCGTCGCGGTAGGACAGGATTCCAGAGTCGCCGCCGCTCTCTTCGCTGTAGGTGTCGGTGTTGATGTGGGAAAAATCGGCGATCATCTGCATCTGCAGTACGTCATTGGGTTTTGCCTGAAACAGGGGGGAATCGGATTCCCTGCATTGCAACGGCCGGTAGCGTTCGATGGTTTCATCGAGGCGCTCCCCCGTGGATGCAATGGGTGCGGCCAGCAACAAGTTCGCACCGAGAAAGAGAGCGAGTGCGAGGGGAAATCTGTGGAGGGAAAGCATGAGTGTTCTGCTACAACAGGAAGACCAACGTCAGAACCAGTACCAACCAGACCGGGGAAATGGCCGAATGTTCCCCTGTGACCCTCAGATCCTGGGCATGGTTTATGGTAGATCCCGGTACCGGCCCGAGGCCCAGCAGCGACAACACCAGGTTGGCCGCGTCTCCTTCCCGTATCGGCTGGATGGGGGCAGAGTAGGGGGGACGCCCGGTGCCTGGATCGAGCCGCGTCTCCCGGTTCATGGCATAGAGATCCTTGCCTGCGGGAACTCCGGCTCCCCAGACATAGAAGGGGATGGTGTAGTTCTTCCTCCCGTCGACGATGGTGTGGTTCGAGCCATAGGTTCCACCATGGTCGGAGGTGACGATCAGCACCGTTTTGCCAGCCAGCTCCCGATCCCGGGAAATGAAATCGAGCAGTTTTCCGAGTAATCGGTCCACCCTTGCCACTGCCTTCAGATAGGCGCTGCCAGGGGTGACGTCCCAGTACTCCTCGTGCCCTGCAGAGTCGGGATCACGCAGATGGATGAAGCTGTAATTGAAACGGCGGATGTGCATCGTGGCGATGAAGTCATCGATCAATTTCCCGGTATCTTCCTGATAGCGATAATAGTCGATCTTGCCGCGGCCATTGTCGGCCCCCGTTTGATCCATCGCTCCGTTGATGCTGTTGTAGCTCTGGCGCAGGATCTGAAATTTTTCCTTGCTGGTGAACAGGGCTGTGGAGAGCCCGTGATCATGGACCACGTCGAACACGCTGGCCACATAAGCTCCCTTGTTCGAGTGAATGGTGCGCAGCAGGGGAGGAAAACGGTTGTCCTTGTAGTTGTGCCCCCGGGACCCCCCGACACCGCGCCCAGTCAGCTGGGTGATGTGGTTCGGCAGAGTGCCCAGATAGTCCACATCGGTGCGTGCGTTATCGGTGAAGGCCCCCTCTGCGCGCAGACGGTAGAAGTTTGGAGCGTTGGAGTGACCGAGGATGGTTACTGCGTCCGAGCGCAGTCCGTCGACACTGACGTGCACGACGTAGGTTGTCGTCCTGCTCCAGGCCGCTACCGGTAGCAACAGCAGGAGCACCAACAGGAGCAGGCAGGCAGCAAATAGGCGATGGATGTTCTTCATGCAGCGAACCCGCCGTGGACACGGGTGAGTCCGCCGACAGGAATACCATTGGTTTCGGTTGCTTGATAGCTATCTGAACCACTATACCATCGCTTTTGCCGACGCTACTTGTGTTTGGTCAAGGTATAAGCTGCTTCGCCTGTGCAATGAGCTACGAGGTGGGCAGGGTGACTCCGGTCTGCCCCTGATATTTTCCGCCCCTGTCCTTGTAAGAGGTTTCGCATACCTCGTCGGATTCGAAGAACAGTACCTGTGCCACCCCTTCATTGGCGTAGATCTTGGCGGGCAAGGGGGTGGTATTGGAGAACTCCAGGGTGATGTGGCCTTCCCACTCCGGCTCGAGGGGAGTGACGTTGACGATGATGCCGCATCGGGCGTAGGTGGACTTGCCCAGGCAGATGGTCAAAACGTTGCGCGGGATGCGGAAGTATTCCACCGTGCGGGCCAGGGCAAAGGAGTTGGGAGGGATGATGCAGACGTCGCCCTGGAAATCCACGAAGCTGTCGGCATCGAACTCCTTCGGATCCACAATGGCGGAGTTGATGTTGGTGAAGATCTTGAATTCGTCGGCGCAGCGGATGTCGTAGCCGTAACTGGAGGTGCCATAGGAGATTACCCGTCCGTCGTCCGTGTCGCGTACCTGATGCGGCACGAAAGGCTCGATCATCCGGTGCTGCTGAACCATGCGCCGAATCCAGTTGTCCGATTTGATGCTCATCGCTATCTGTCCCCTGTCTGTTTCTCGACCACGATACCGGGGAATTTGTGACTGAAATCCCGCGGCCGGAGGGAGAGCTGTGCAGCCATCCGCCGGGCGATATCCCGGTAGATGGCGGCCAGGCGTCCCTCCGGGTCGGCGAGCACGGTGGGATGACCGCTGTCCGCCTGTTCGCGAATGGAGATGTCCAGCGGCAGCGAGCCGAGCAGGGTGACCCCGTACTGTTCGGCCATCCGTTCTCCGCCCCCTTCGCCGAAGATGGGCTCTTCGTGGCCGCACTTCGAACAGATGTGCGTGGCCATGTTCTCCACGATGCCAAGCACGGGCACCCCCACCTTCTCGAACATCTTCAATCCCTTGCGGGCGTCGAGCAGCGCGATGTCCTGCGGCGTGGTGACGATTACGGCACCGCTCACCGGTATCTTCTGGGCCAGGGTGAGCTGCACGTCGCCGGTACCCGGTGGAAGATCCACTACCAGGTAGTCGAGACCGCGCCAGTTGGTGTCGTTGATGAGCTGAAGCAGCGCCTGAGTGACCATCGGGCCGCGCCAGATCATCGGAGTCTCTTCGTCCACCAGGTAGCCGATGGACATGCTTTGCAGCCCGTGGGCGATCACCGGCTCCATCGACTTGCCATCTTTCGACTCCGGTTTTTCCTTGATCCCGAGCATGCGGGGGAGGCTGGGACCGTAGATATCGGCATCCATGACCCCTGCCGAGGCCCCTTCGGCCTGCAGCGCCAACGCCAGATTGACAGCAGTGGTGGATTTGCCCACGCCGCCCTTGCCCGAGGCGACGGCAATCACGTTCTTCACCTCCTTGAGCGGCTTCACGCCTTTCTGCACCGCGTGACGGATGATACGGGTGCCGGTGGTGATGGTGACCTCGTCCACCCCCTCGACCGCCATGATACGCCGGCGCAGTTCCCCGGCCAACCGCTCCTCATAACCGGCGGCGGGAAACCCGAGCACCACCTCCACGTGGACCTTGCCGTCGTCTGTACGGATATCCTTGATACATTTGGCAGACAGCAGATCCCGCTCGAGCCAGGGGTCGATATATTCGCGGATGGCCGATTCCACTTGTGCACGGGACAGGTTGCTCATTAAACTGCTCCACGATTGGTCTGTCGGACCGCCTATTATGAGGTAAAAATCGTTTCATGGATATTCTGTTAGCCAACCCGCGCGGGTTTTGCGCGGGAGTCGATCGGGCCATCGAGATCGTGGAACGCGCCCTGAAACTCTTTGGGGCGCCGATCTATGTACGTCATGAGGTGGTCCACAATCGCTTCGTGGTCGAGGGGCTGCGTACCAAGGGGGCCCGCTTCGTGCAGGAGCTGGACGAGGTGCCGGATGGGGCCATCGTCATCTTCAGCGCCCACGGGGTTTCCAAGGCGGTGCAGCAAGAGGCGCGGCGGCGCGGGTTGCGGGTCTTCGATGCCACCTGTCCGTTGGTTACCCGGGTACACATGGAGGTGGCGCGCTACGCCAGAGAGGGGCGGGAGTGCATCTTGATCGGCCACGCCGGTCATCCGGAGGTGGAGGGGACCATGGGGCAGTACGACAGTGAAGAGGGCGGAATCTATCTGGTGGAGGTGCCGGAAGACGTTGCTCATCTGCATGTAAAGAATTCGGACAACCTGGCTCTGGTGACCCAGACCACCCTTTCCCTCGACGATACCAAAGCGGTGATCGATGCCTTGCGGCAGCGCTTCCCCAATATACTGCAGCCGAAGAAGGACGATATCTGTTACGCGACCCAGAATCGACAGGATGCGGTCAAGGATCTCGCCGAGCGTTGTGAACTGGTGCTGGTGGTGGGTTCTCCCAACAGCTCCAACTCCAACCGTCTGCGTGAGGTGGCGGAGCGCAACGGTGCAACTGCCTATCTGATCGACAATGCCGAAGAGATTCAACGGGAGTGGTTGGCGGGGAAGCGGCGGATCGGACTCACCGCGGGAGCTTCCGCCCCGGAAGTGCTGGTGCAGGAGGTGGTTGCGCGTCTGAAAGAGTGGGGTGTCGAGTCGGTGGAGGATTTCGTCACCCGTCCCGAGCAGGTGGTGTTCAAACTGCCGGAAGGGCTGCGATATACGGGATAGTGGATCAGAATGAGAGATCTGGGCGGTAGCCAGGGGGCGGGGCGGGGATCTCTTCGCAGTGGAGTGATACCACCTGCGCCAGCGGAGGCCCTTTCTGCAACCACTGCTTCAACTCACCGAGGGCCTCGGTTTCTCCGCAGGCGATCACCTCGACATCGCCATTGGGCAGGTTGCTGACCCCTCCGTGCAATCCCAGCCCGCGCGCGACCTCCCGAGTGCTGGCACGGAAGAATACCCCCTGCACCCGCCCGCGGACGACACAGCGAATGCAAGCAGCCATGGTCACTTCTCGTAGTTACGGATGAACTTCTCTATCGCCTTGCCGGTGATCATGCCCGCCTGCTGGGCCACCACCTTGCCTTCCGGTGAGACCAGATAGGTAGTGGGCAGACCAGGAATCGGGCCCAGTACCTCGGAAGAGCCGGGTTCGACCATCAGGATGGGGTAGTTGATAGCGAATTTCTTGGCGAACTTCCGTAGCCTCTCGACGCTGATCTGTTCGTAGGCGACGCCCAGCACCACTGCCCTCTCCTTGTTCTGTTCATGAAACTCGATCAGGTCGGGGATCTCGGCCCGGCAAGGGGGACACCAAGTGGCCCAGTAGTTGACCACTACCCACTTGCCCCGGAAATCGGAAAGGCTGTAGCGCTTTCCATCGATCCCTGGAAGAGTGAAGTCTACCGCTGCCAGCGCCTGGGAGCAGACGAGCAGCATTGTGGCAAGGAGGAGCGAAAACCGGGTCACGGCATGGAATCTTCGATACTTGCGTCGCATCAATGCTTTCCTTCCGCCGAGTGAGAGAGATAGAGAGCCAGCCCCACCAGGGCGATGCCGCCGGAAAACATCAGCAGATCCAGCGGAGAGGAGAACTTCATGCCTATTGCATATTCGAAAAAGCGCACGATCAAGATCATCAGGATGACCTTCGCCAAGCGGTTTTTCAGGTCATCGAGGCTGTGGATCAGCAACACGTTGGAAGATTTTTCCGAGTTCTCGGCCTGATCGATTTTGCTGATGAACAGCTCGTATAGCCCCAGCGCAAAGATCAGCAGCACCGCCGCCAGAAGGTAGCCGTCCACGATCTCCACCACGTGGGTGATGATGGAGGCACGCAGCGCCATCTTCTCCGTCTTTTCCATTCCGGGCGTGCCATACTCGAGTGCGTGGTAAACGGTATAGAACGCATCCACCGTAGCGACGTAGAACACCGCAAACGCGATGAACAGACTGGCGACCACCGCGACCAGCACGATGAAACGGCTGTTCCACAGAAAATTCTCAAAAGCTGCTTCCAGTTTTTTCATGGGTATCCAGTTGATTGTGTGGCTGCTTGCAACAGGCTGCTCGGGAATCTGGGTGGGATCTCTATTCCTCTTCTTCCCTTGCAGATGAGGCGTGACGGGCCTTCAGGGCCATCTTTTTGGCCGCCAGCGCATTTTCCCGCGCCCTGCGGTAGTTCTTCGCCTGCAGCTGGCGGGTGGCCTCCTCCAGCAGCCGTTCGGCTTCACTGAGACTGATGGGCGCGTACCGCTCGGCGTGCACTTCACGGGCCGCTTGTACCGCCTGCCGCGCGTCGCTCATCTCCTGCACCGGTGGTGTACTGGCGCAACCCGCACCGAACAGCAACAATATGGCGAGGGCAATTCGTTTCATGTGTGCAATCAGTGCGTTCAACATGTCGTCGTTCGTCTGCCACGATTCCGGCAGCCTGCGCTGGCCGCTTCCGTTCTACAGTTATTCAAACATCATTGTGTATATGCTGGAGCGCAAACAGCCAAGTTTTTCAGGATGCTCCGTTACTTACTGAAAAAGCTGCGAAAAAACGGTAGCTCGTGGGCTGCACGCTAACATCGCCCACCGGGGGGTGTCAAGGTGAAACCCGGCAGGAGAGGCGCGTGCTAGAATGTATATGTCGACGTCCGCCTGAGGAGAGCGAACATGGCCGATATCCTGGTTCTATACTACAGCCGTCACGGGGCGACGGCGGAAATGGCCCGCTATATAGCTCGCGGGATCGAGGAAATAGAGGGGATGCAGGCCCGGTTGCGCACCGTGCCGGCGGTGTCCACGGTGTGCGAGGCGGTAGAGGAGGAGATCCCGGAAACCGGCCCGCCCTATGTGGAGCCGCACGATCTTCAGGAGTGCGTCGGCCTGGCACTGGGAAGCCCGACCCGTTTCGGGAACATGGCCGCGGCGATGAAATATTTCCTGGACGGCACCACGCCGCAGTGGCTCTCCGGCGCCCTGGCGGGAAAACCGGCTGCGGTATTCACCTCCACCTCCAGCATGCATGGGGGCCAGGAGAGTACGTTGCTGTCGATGATGCTGCCACTGCTCCACCACGGCATGCTGATCGTCGGCCTGCCATACAGCGAAACCGATCTGCTCCATACCCGCAGCGGTGGAACTCCATACGGGGCCAGCCACCTGGCCGGCGTCGACAGCGATCTGCCCCTCAGCGAAGAAGAGCAACGGCTGTGCCTTGCGCTGGGCAGACGGCTGGCAGAAAGTGCCAGGGCGCTGGTGAAAGGAAAAGAGTGACTCGATCGACGCGGGGTGCGTTCGAAAGCAAGTAATGACGGGGGGTTAGGGCATGGAGTTGAAAATTCCACCCCCTTTCGTGGCGCTGATCTCCGCAGCCACCATGTGGCTGGTCGCGGAGCAGCTGACATATTTCGGGTTGGAGATCCCGTTGAGGGGGCTGTTGTCACCGGTCTTGCTCGTGGTGGGGCTGGCGGTGGAGCTGTCTGCGGTGCTCCTGTTTCTCAAGGCGAGGACCACGGTGAATCCGATGCGGCCCCGCAATACCGTGCGGCTGGTGGAACACGGTATCTATCGTGTCACTCGCAACCCCATGTATCTGGGGGTATCGTTGTTGCTCGCTGCATGGGCGGTGTGGTTGGGCAATCCCCTCAATTTCGCCGTTCTGGCCCTCTTCATCTGGTATGTGACCCGGTTTCAGATTATTCCCGAGGAGCGGATTCTGCGCGCGCTGTTTGCGGAGAGGTATGAGGGCTACTGTTCCCGAGTGAGGCGCTGGTTGTGACGGGTGACTGGAGAAAACGCTTTTCCCCCGGCCAACAGGTTGCGTACGAAGGGGATGGTCAGTTTGCGCTGGTCGGCGAGGGATTGCTCGTCGAGTCTCTCCAGCCAGGTGGAGATGCTCTCCATGTCGCGGGAGATGCGGCGTAACAGGTAGCGTCCCACCTCGGGAGGGAGTTCCATGCCACGGGCGCGGGCCCGTTGTTGCAGCACGGCCAGTTTGCCGTCGTCGTCCAGCGGGGTGAGCCGCAGGGTCATCCCCCAGCCGAGGCGGGAACGCAGGTCGGGCAGGTGAATGGGAGTGTTCAAGGGGCTGTTCCCGGCGGTGACCACCAGGCGGGTTTCCGCTACGCGGGCACGGTTGTATAGATGGAACAGCGCCTCCTCCCACTGCGTGTGCCCCGCCGCGTGGTCGATGTCGTCGATACAGATCAGGGGCAGTTGCTCCAGCCCTTGCAGGTAGTCGGGGGAGAGTTTGTCCAGTTTTCCCAGCGGGAGGTAGGCGGCCGCCTCTTGCCGTCCTGCCGCATGGTGCATCATGGCCTGCAGCAGGTGGCTTTTGCCGCTTCCCCGAGGCCCCCAGAGATAGACGAACGGCTGCTTCCCCTCGCTGAGGGTGTGTTTGACCTCGCGGTTGGCTTCCCCGAACAGGAAGTTGTCGAAGGTCACGTCCTCGCGTAACCGGATCCCCAGGGGAAGCTGGATCATGCCGACTGCAGGGCCCTTCTGCCCCAGCCCCAGACATAACCCAGGCCGCTGACGAGAGTCAACAGGAGTACGATCAGCTCCGCCCCTTCCATCGACCACACGGGAAGGGAGATCAGGTCGCCGTGGACGGCGAGCACCAGGACCACCAGGAGGATCTGGCTGAAGGTGGTCAGTTTGCTGATCCGGGAGGGGG
>WFNS01000268.1 GCA_015488495.1 Gammaproteobacteria bacterium
CGACAAGGTGATGGATGTCACCCTCCCCAGCATGCCCATGCCACCGTACGATTACATCGTTTACACCAAATACGAGCGGCTGCCCAAGCGGCAGGTGCGGCTGGGGATATTGCTGGGTGAGGGCGAAAAGGGAGTGGAGATCAAAGGGGTGCTCCCCTCCTCACCGGCTGCCAAGGCGGGCCTGCGGAAGGGGGACCTCATTCGTGACATCGATGGGGAGGTGGTGACCAAGAGCTTCGATGTAATCTATGTCGTCAAGCAGAAGCAGCCGGGAGACAAGGTGGTGCTGACGGTGGAGCGGGATGGAAAGCGGGAGGAGGTGACGGTACGTTTCGAATCGGGCAAGAAAGACCCGGCGGGGCAATCTCACGGGAGAGAGGATTGATCCGAATGCTTTGAAGAACGCGGTGATGGCGCCGGGAGCATCTTCCGGAGGCAGGGCGCTTCAGCCATACGTCACTCCGTCGAGCCCCGCCATGCCGCACTTTCTCCCTGCCAGCCGGCAGGCGGAACGGAGAGCGTCGTCGAGCCGCTCTCCGCGCAGCAGACCGTCGATGATGCCGGCGTTGAATACATCGCCCGCCCCTGTGGTGTCCACCACCTGCGGTGGGGGACAGGCGGGGCTGGTGAGCGGGGTTCCCTTTTCGTCCACCGCCATGGCGCCCTTTTCCCCCCACGCACAGATCAGGATGGTGCCGGGAAGCCGTTCCCGGAGGGATTGCAGGAAGCGGATCCCGTCGTCGAATCCCTGTTGCCGCGCATATTCCTTTGAGAAAAGCAGGACCTTCGCCAGCGGAAACAGGCTCTCGATATCGGGTCTCTTTTTTTCCACCTCCAGCGAACGGGGCAGGCTGGGGTGCTCCGCCACACATCTCTCGAGCATCTTGCGGGTTTGTGCGACGTCGCGCCCCTCGAAGTGGATCCAGTGAAAGGGGGAGAGGTCGATGCGCCTGAATTCCCGGTGGGTGAACTCCGGCAGGTCCCGGTAGTGGATGATGGTCCGTGAGCCATTCCGCCGGTTGAGGAGGATGTAGGAGGTGGGCGCCGTGCCATCTTCGACCTGGCGGCAGTACCGATAGTCGATGTGGTGTCTCTCCAGATCCCGGAGGATGTACGCCGTGTCCGGCTCTTTCGCCAGAACACCACCCCAGCTGCAACGATGTCCGAGCTGGCTCAATACCACCAGCGTGTTGGTGGCATTGCCGCCTCGGCGGCGTTGCTGCTCCAGGGCGCGGACCTTGCTGTCCTCGCGCGGATATCCATCCACCGTATTCACGATGTCCAGGGTGGCGATGCCGATGCCGAGAATGTTCATTCGGGTCCCTTGTGACAGAATCGTTGCAGTCGCTGGATATTGTATCTGTTATTCTGGAGCCGAGGTTCGATGATGAATCAGCCAGAGCAACGCAGCAGGCGTGAGCGCCGCCATCGGATACGTCCTTTCAGCATCCCGGGTCTGCGTGGCAGGCGCAGAAGATTGCGTCGCGCGGACGACAGTGCCGGGGAGGAAGGGAGGCTGGACCTCTATCCACCGGCGCTGCTGGTCATCACCGTCGCCATTCTCCTGCTCTGTGCCCTGGATGCCCACAATACGCTACTCATCCTCCAGCTCGGCGGCAGGGAGATAAACCCGCTGATGGACTATCTCATCCAGACCGATCACCATCTGTTCGTCGCCGGGAAGTTCTTCCTCACCGGCTCCGGTCTCCTGCTGTTCGTCGGTTATCACCACGTGGCCCTGTGGCGACACCTCAAGGTTCGCTATATACTCTATGGATTACTGGTGCTGTACCTTTTCCTGATCGCATATCAGTGGGTGTTGCTGGCGAGATAGGGGCCGACTCCTCCGCGCCGGATGTTTCGGGGTCGGCATTCCAAATCCTGTTTTTCCTCTCCTTACGGCCATGAACATGGGACCATTCTCTTGCGACCTCTATCGAGCGGACCAGCTGCGGCAACTGGACCGCATCGCCATCGAAACCTTCGGGATCCCGGGCATCGAGCTGATGAACCGGGCCGGTTGCGCCGCCTTTGAAAGGCTGCGTGCCCGCTGGCCCGGAGCGAAACGTCTGGCGGTGCTCTGTGGTACGGGAAACAACGGTGGTGACGGTTTCATCGTTGCCCGCCGTGCCCGGGAGGCCGGCCTCCAGGTTTCCCTCTATCAGGTGGGTGACGAGAGCCGGTTGACCGGCGACGCCCTGCAGGCCAGGCGGCTGGCGCAGCAGCTCGGTGTCTCTCCCGAGCCCTGGTGCGGCCAGAGACTGGACGATTTCGAACTGTTGGTGGACGGCCTGTTGGGCACCGGCCTGCGCGGTGAGACGGTGAGCGAACCCTGGGCGGAGGCCATCACGGCCATGAACGAAAGCGGTGTGCCGGTGCTGGCACTGGATATCCCCTCCGGGTTGTCGGCAGACACCGGAGCCCCCTTGGGGTCGGCGGTTCGGGCGCACATGACGGTCACCTTCATCGGGTACAAGCAGGGGCTCTTTACCGGAGAGGGTCCCGGGTTTTGCGGTGATGTGGTGCTCGAGAAGTTGCGCCTGCCCGACGAAGTGTACGAAGCCGTCTTTCCCGCCGCCATCCTGCTGACCAGGCCGGTGCCCTTTGCCCCCCGTTCGCGAACTGCACACAAGGGGGACAATGGTCACCTGTTGATTGTTGGCGGGGACGAGGGCATGAGCGGCGCCGCGCGCCTGGCGGGAGAGGCAGCGCTGCGCTGTGGCGCCGGGCTGGTGAGCATCGCCACGCGGCGCAGCCATGCGGCCCTGATCAACCTCACCCGGCCGGAGTTGATGTGTCATGGCATCGAGGATGGCAGAGCGTTGTCGCCCTTGCTGGATCGGGCCGATGCGGTGGTGGTGGGACCGGGGCTGGGATGCCACCAGTGGGGGAGATCGATGCTGGAGAAGGTACTGGACAGCCGGCTGCCCCTGGTGGTGGATGCCGACGGGCTCAATCTCCTTGCCGACATGCCGGTGAAGCGCGAAGAGTGGATTCTGACCCCACATCCCGGTGAGGCCGCCCGTATGCTGAACAGCACCCCGGCGGCGATCCAGCGGGATCGGTTTGCCGCGGTGCAGAAGATCCACCGGCGTTACCACGGCATCTGTGTTCTGAAAGGGGCGGGAACGCTGATACTCGGTCCCGACGGACTTCCCGCGGTATGCGGAGCGGGAAATCCCGGCATGGCCAGTGGTGGCATGGGAGATGTGCTGAGCGGTGTGCTGGGGGCGTTGCTGGCACAGGGTTTCGGTTTGCAGGAGACGGCGCGGCAAGGGGTGATGGTCCATGCCGTAGCGGCGGACCGGGCGGTGACCATGGGGGAGCGGGGGTTGCTGGCCAGCGACTTGATGGTTCACGTGCGCAAACTGGTCAACTGATGGAAACCGGGCTCCACCTCGAGAACGAAGCGGCAACGGAATCTCTGGGGGCCAGTCTGGCGCACAGGCTGCCCGCCGGCAGCGTCGTTTTCCTGCGCGGGGAGTTGGGGGCGGGCAAGACCACCCTGGTACGGGGCTTCCTGCGCGAGCTGGGATACCCGGGTGCGGTAAAGAGTCCTACCTACACCCTGGTGGAGAGCTACCTGCTGGAGGGGCGCAGGATTCTCCATTTCGATCTCTACCGGCTGGCCGGTCCGGAGGAGCTGGAGTACATGGGGATCCGTGACTATTTCGACGGTAGCACCACCTGCTTCGTCGAGTGGCCGGAACGAGGGGAGGGGCTGCTCCCGGCGGCGGATCTGACCATCCATCTCTTCCACCGGGGAGAGGGCCGGACAGCCCGCCTGTCGGCCTCCGAGCCCTCCTTGCTCGAGAACCTGTCCTGAAACGGGCCGGCCTCCTTTTCCTTCCTGATATTTAACGAATTTTTATCTTTTCCTTGCCTGTGTCATCTCCAGGGATGGATATACTTTTTCCCTAGGCGCGGATTCAACTCTTCTCTTTCCAGATGTGTGGTGAGGGGGCGGCTTCCCGGTTCTGGACCCTCTTGGGTACGCAGCCCGGATGTCCGTCGGAGAACTGCACGGATCCCGTTCATGCTAGGGAATGAAACAGCGAGGATCGATGACAGGCTCTTCATTCAAGGTTGTGATGCTGGTGGATGGCGGTGAGCTCTCCCGAATCATGTACAACGCTCTGAAAGGGGAGTTCGACATCGTCCACCTGGTGGTCGAGGATGACATCCCTTCGTTGTCGTTGATAAGCAGGCGCATTCGTCGCCTGGGTCCGTTGCGAACCGCGGGGCAGATCCTGTTCGTGCTGTTCAACAGGGTGATTCGCTGGTTCTCTGCACAGCGGATTGCGATCATCAAGCGGAGCCACGGACTTGACAGTACCGGATATCCGGCCGACAAAGTGACCTCCGTGGAGAGTGTCAACGATGAACAGGTGGTGGAGATCCTTCGCCGAATCGCTCCGGATGCGGTGGTGGTCAATGGCACGCGAATCATCTCGGAGCGCATATTGGCCGCGACCGACGCGGTTTTTCTCAACACCCACGTGGGGATAACTCCCCGTTACCGCGGGGTCCACGGCGGGTATTGGGCACTGGTCAGCGGAGATGAATCCCACTGCGGGGTTACGGTTCACCTGGTGGATGCAGGGATCGATACCGGGGGTGTGCTCTATCAGGATACCATCGAGATCGGGCCGGACGACAACATCGATACCTACCCCTTCCTCCAGATCGCCAAGGCCATCCCGTTGATGAAGCGGGCACTGCGGGACGTGGCCCAAGGCACCCTCACCGTGAGGCCGGGAATCGGTCCCTCACGGCTGTGGTCTCACCCCACACTGCTGGAGTATCTTCGCAACAGGACCTTCCGCGGCGTCAAGTAAACTGTGGGGGCAACCCGAATCAATAATTCCACACCACCTGGCCGCTCAGGATATCCACCGCCGACTCGAACTCTCCCTCCAGCGTGGCACCCAGCTTGTTCCTGTCGATGATCCGGGTATCGTCCACGAACAGATGGGCGTACCCCAGATCGAAGCTCAGCTGGGGAGTGGCCCGATAGCTCAGCCCGAGGGCGACCCAGGTGCGATCATTGCCCGGAATACGGGGGGTGCGATGCTCCGGATCCGGGATCGGGGTCTCGTCATAGGCGATCCCTGCGCGTAGCAACAGTTGTTCGCTGTGACGATAGTGGACTCCCAGTGCGTAGCGGAAGGTGTCTTCCCAACTCTCGTCCTGAACGGTGTCCCCCTGGCTGCCCTGGTCATATTGGATTCGCAGCTCTTCGAAATTGCTCCATTGGGTCCAGGTGACATCTCCCATCACCGCCCAGCGTGGGTCGAAGCGATGATAGGCACTGACAGAGAAGGTCGCCGGCAGCTTCACTTCGGCATTGGCATCGGTGTCCGTGAAGAAACCGGCCGCCCGAAGCACGGGGTCGATGTCGTCGAATTCCGCCTCCCCTTTCAGTTTGTGTTCGATGCCGGAGCGCCAGGCGGCGCCAATCCGGCTGTCGTCACCAATCTTGTAGAGCAACCCCAAGTTGGTTCCCCAGCCCCAACTGGTGCCGCTTACCTTGGCGTGGCCGTCGTTGCTGGTGGGAAGTCCGGCACATGCTCCAAGCACCGGGATCTGTGCGGCAAGGCCGCTGCACAAGGTTGCCTGGTCGATGGCATTGGTCAGCTCCACGGAGAGGTATTGCAGGTTGAGCCCTGCTCCCAGGGAGATCCGTTCCGAGACCTCGTAGGCCAGGGATGGGTTGATGTTGACGCTTTGCATGTGGGATTCGATGGCATGGTAGCGCCCCATCCAGTTCTCGCTGTATTCGGTACTGAGGCCGAAGGGGGCGTTGATGCCGAAGCCGAACTTGAGTTCGGCAGAGAGATCATGGGTGTAATAGACGTTGGGGACGAAGGCGAGGGAACCCGCGTCACCGCCCGTTTCGCTGCCCAGCGGCGCACCGCCGGGACCTGCCGATCCCGTATCGGAGAAACGGGTGGACGGCTGGACGAGATGCAGGGCAAAGATCGCCTGTGCGGGGCCGAGTTCGGTCATCCCGGCCGGATTGAAATAGACGGTGCTTGCATCTTCGGCGCTGGCTGCCCCGCCGGCGAAGGCGCTACCCAGATTGCTGGCGCTCTGCTCGATGAGCGCAAAACCCGCGCCAAAGGCGGTTCCGATTGGCAGTGACAGTGAGGCAACGGTTAGAATGAGTGTGTGAATTTTCCGGATCGGTTTCACGGCGGGCCCTCCTCCTGGCGCATGGTGGTTGTGTTTGTGCCGCTGGCTTGGTGGGTTATTGATAACATATCGGGATTCTGCCGCCAAGGGTTAGAAGTGTCTGAAAACATGAGTAAACTTGAAGATCCGTCATGAAAGAGGTGATTGGCGACTGGCTGCGAAGGCGTTTCTCCGATCCCCAGGCGGTGATCCTGGCCATTCTGCTGGTGGCGGGATTCGCCACCGTGGTGGTGGCGGGGGAGATGCTCGCTCCGCTGCTGGCCAGCATCGTCATCGCCTACCTGCTCGAGGGGCCCATCGGCAAGCTGGAGCGCATGGGGGCACCCCGTCTGCTGGTGGTCGTGCTGGTGCTGATGCTGTTCATGGTCTTTCTCTCGGTGCTCTTCTTCGGTCTGTTGCCGACCATCTGGCAGCAGATGGCGGATCTGTTTCAGGAGCTTCCCGCCTACATCTCGCGGGGGCAACAGGCCCTGATGGAGTTGCCGGCCCGCTATCCCTTCATTTCGGAGGCACAGCTCAAGGAGCTGATCACCATGATCCGAACCGAGCTGGGCGGGCTGGGACAACACCTCCTTTCGCTCTCCGTCTCATCGCTCACCGGCGGGATCACACTGCTGATCTACCTCATCCTGGTCCCTGTGCTGGTGTTTTTCCTGCTGAAGGACAAGGAGCATATCCTGGAATGGATCAAAGGCTACCTGCCCCGTCAGCGCACCCTGCTGACCGAGGTGTGGGAAGAGCTGGACCATCAGCTGGGAAACTATGTGCGGGGAAAGTTCTGGGAGATCGTCATCGTGGCCGCGGCCAGCTACCTGCTGTTCACTGTCATGGGGCTCAAGTATGCGGCGTTGCTGGCGATGCTGGTGGGTTTTTCGGTGCTGGTTCCGTATATCGGGGCCGCGGTGGTCACCATCCCCGTGGCGGTGGTGGGGTATTTCCAGTGGGGGCTGGATTCCCAGTTCGCCTGGCTGATGATCGCCTACGCCATTCTGCAGGCGCTGGATGGAAACGTGCTGGTGCCTTTGCTGTTCTCCGGTGTGGTCAATCTGCATCCGGTGGCCATCATCGCTGCGGTGCTGTTCTTCGGGGGGATCTGGGGTTTTTGGGGGGTCTTTTTCGCCATTCCCCTGGCGACGCTGGTCAGTGCAGTGCTGCGTGCCTGGCCGACCCATGGAGAAGAGGAGGGCGGGCCGCAGGATTCGGTGAAGAAACCGGCTTCGGCCAGTCCCCGGGGGAAACCCTGCGACAGGCCATCATCGTAACGTGAACATCATTCCCCTGACGCCGCTGGATCTGGCGCTGGCTGCCACGCTGGTTCTTCTGCTGGCGCTGCTCAGCGGCCTGTTGCGTCTCGGCGTCGGACGCCGGCTGCTGGTCGCCGCCCTGCGCACCACGGTGCAACTGCTGCTGGTGGGGCTGGTGCTCAAGGCGCTGTTCGAGAACGTGCAGCCCGCCTGGCTGGCGGCGGTCTCCCTGCTCATGCTGCTGTTGGCCGGGCGGGAGGTGATGGTGCGCCAGAAACATCGCTTTCGTGGCTGGTGGGGGTTTGGACTGGGCACCCTGTCGATGTTCGTCTCCTCGTTTGCGGTGGCCTTTCTGGCCCTGACCGTGGTGATCAACAATCAACCCTGGTATCTGCCGCAGTATGCCATTCCGCTGCTCGGAATGCTGCTCGGCAACACCATGAACGGGGTGAGCCTGGGGCTCGATCTGCTGACCCGGAGCGCCTGGGAGCAGCGCGATGTGATCGAGCAGCGGTTGATGTTGGGGGGCAGCTGGAGCGAGGTGATCGGCGACATTCGCCGGGAGGCGATGCGGGTGGGGCTGGTGCCCATCATCAATGCGATGGCGGCCGCAGGGATCGTCAGTCTGCCGGGGATGATGACCGGCCAGATCCTTGCCGGGGCGCCACCGGTGGTGGCGGTCAACTACCAGATCCTGATCATGTTCCTGATCGCCGCCGGCACCGGTTTCGGAACCATGGTGGCGGTCTCCCTGGGGGCGCGGCGCCTGTTCGACCGCCGGCACCGGCTCTGCCTGGGGCGGCTGACGTGAGCGGCGAAACGGCTCGTCTGCGCTGGCGCTGCCGGCGGGGAATGCGGGAGGTGGAACTGCTGCTGGAGGCGTTCCTCGACGGCAGGGGTTGCGAGGAGCTCGGGAAACGGGAGCGGGCTGCATTCGAGCGGCTGCTGGGATGTTCCGACCAGGAGTTGCTGGGGTATCTCTATGGGCGTGTCACCCCTTCCGATCGGGAGATGGCCTGGATTGTCTCGAGGATCCGCACCAATCTATCTTGAACTGTATCCCTCTCGCTGGCTTGGCGGGTTGCTCCTGGTCATCCATGGGGGAGCAATCCTGTGTGCGCTGCTGATTCCGGTATCTTGGTGGGCGCGGTTGTCTCTCGCTGCCCTGTTTCTCGCCAGTCTGGCCTACACCTTTTCCCGCCGGGTGCTGTCGCCGGTCGTCACGGCGCTGCTGTGGGACGGGGATGGAGCGTGGCGGCTCTGGATCTCTGGCGAAGAGGTGGTGGCGCGGCTCCTGCCGGGCAGTTTCGTTTCTCCTTGGTGCACGGTGCTGAATTTTGCCCTGCCCGGTAGCAGGAGGGCCCGTTCGATCATTCTCTTTCCCGACTCGGCCGAATCGTCCGCCTTTCGTCGCCTGCGGGTGCGTTTGCGGACCGACGGCCCGGAGGAATCAGGATAGTGTCGTGTGGCGGCCGGCTCTCGTCCGGCTCGGGGTAATCCAGTGTGTAATGCAGCCCGCGGCTCTCTGTGCGCAGCATGGCGCAGCGCACGATGAGCTCGGCCACCACCACCAGGTTGCGCAGCTCCAGCAGATCGCTGGTGATGCGGAAATGACCGTAGTATTCGTTGATCTCGCGGCGCAGCAGCTCCACCCGGTGCATGGCACGCTGCAGCCGCTTGTCGCTGCGCACGATGCCGACGTAGTCCCACATGAAACGCCGCAATTCGTCCCAGTTGTGGGTCACCACCACCTCTTCGTCGGAATCGGTGACCCGGCTCTCGTCCCAGGCGGGAAGCTCGGGCGGCGGTGCGAGCCGGGGGAGCTCCCTCTCGATGTCGTTCGCGGCTGCGGCGGCGAACACCAGACACTCCAGGAGGGAGTTGCTGGCCATGCGGTTGGCACCGTGCAGACCAGTGAAGGCCACCTCGCCGATGGCATACAGTCCCGGAATATCGGTCCGCGCCCGCAAATCGGTCATTACTCCGCCGCATGTGTAGTGGGCGGCGGGGACGACCGGAATGGGTTCCCGGGTGATGTCGAAGCCGAATTCCAGGCAACGTTGGTGGATGTTCGGAAAGTGCTCCTCGATGAACTCCGCCGGTCTGTGACTGATGTCCAGAAGCACATACTCCAGTCCATGCCGTTTCATCACGTGATCGATGGCGCGGGCCACGATGTCGCGGGGGGCCAGCTCTGCGCGGCGATCGAACTGCTCCATGAAAGGGGTGCCGTCCGGTAACAGCAGGCGACCTCCTTCTCCCCGCACCGCTTCACTGATCAGGAAGGACTTGGCCTTCGGGTGATAGAGACAGGTGGGGTGGAACTGGTTGAACTCCATGTTGGCCACCCTGCAGCCGGCCCGCCAGGCCATGGCCACCCCGTCTCCGGTGGAGAGGTCGGGGTTGGTGGTGTAGAGATAGACCTTGCTGGCGCCGCCGGTGGCCAGTACCACCACCGGGGCGCGGAACAGCACTACCCGCTCCCGCTTCCGGTCCAGTACATAGGCCCCCAGGATGCGCTGCTCCCCCTTGCCCAGTTTGGCGGCGGTGATGAGATCCACCGCAATATGGTGCTCGAACAGGGCCACCTTCCGGTGTCGTCGAACCTTTTGCTCCAGCGTGGTCTCAATGGCATGGCCGGTGGTGTCGGCGGCGTGGAAGATGCGGCGGTGGCTGTGGCCCCCCTCCCGGGTCAGATGGTATTCAGGCTCGCCGCCGGCAGAGTGCTTGCGGGTAAAGGGAACCCCCTGGTCGATGAGCCACTGGATGCTTTCCCGGCCGTGTTCGATGGTGAAACGGACCACGTCGGTGTGGCACAGCCCGGCGCCGGCAACCACGGTATCCCGCACGTGGGAGTCGATGGCCTCCCGGTCGTCGTCCATCACCGCAGCGATCCCGCCCTGGGCCCAGAGGGTGCTCCCCTCGCGCAGGGCTCCCTTGGAGAGGACCGCAACCCTGGCCTTCCCTGCCAGGCGAAGGGCCAGGCTCAGGCCCGCGGCACCGCTGCCGATGATGAGCACATCACATTCGTGGTGGGGAGGGTTGGGGTTTGCAGTGCCCATAACAAATAATTGATAATACAAAAGTGAAAATCTTCACAATAAGGCGAACTATAACTTAAGCGCAATGTCATATCGAACAAAAGCGGGCCGGACTTGCGCGCGAAGGCAGGTCTGATGCGGGAGGATAGCAGTGATGCGGAGCTGGTTGCGCGCGTTCAGAAGGGGGACAAAAAGGCCTTCGACATCCTCGTTCGCAAGTATCAGCACAAGCTGGCAAAGCTGATCTCGCGTTATATCCAGGATCCGTCGGAAGTACTGGATGTCTCCCAGGAGGCCTTCATCAAGGCCTACCGGGCCCTGCCGAAGTTCCGGGGTGACAGTGCCTTCTATACATGGCTCTATCGTATCGCCATCAATACGGCCAAGAATCACCTCGTCGCGCAGGGGCGCCGGCCGCAGAGTGTGGATATCGATGCAGAAGAGGGGGTGCGTGTCGAAAGCATTCCCAAGCTGCGGGAAAATGCGACTCCCGAACGCCTCATCCTGCGGGATGAGATCGGGGACGTGATCTTTCAGGCCATCGAGGAGCTGCCGGAGGATCTGCGTACGGCGATCACTCTTCGGGAGCTGGATGGGCTGAGTTACGAAGAGATAGCCAAGGTGATGGGATGCCCCATCGGGACCGTACGTTCACGCATCTTTCGCGCCCGGGAGGCGATCGACAACAAGTTGAGGCCGTTGCTGGGTGCAGATGAGTAACGAGGAACTCTGGATAGGCGGTGAATCGAAATGACAGAAAAGATGGATGAGCAGATCTCTGCGCTGGTCGATGACGAAGTCCACGGTTCGGAGCTGGAGAAGGTGATATCCAGGCTGACCGATGATCCGGCTGCCGCAGAGCGATGGCAGCGCTACAACTTGATCAGTGACGCATTACACAACAACCTGCCGGAACGGGTGGAGACCGAACTTTCCAGAAGGGTTCAGGAGGCGCTGAAGGACGAACCGACCGTTCTGGCGCCCCGACGGATGAGGATTCCGCCGCGGTTGCGGCCGGCGATCAAGCAGATTGGAGGAATGGCGGTTGCGGCATCGGTTGCCGTGGTGATGGTGACCGCACTGCAGGAGCAGCCTGGATCCGGGGAAGGGGTGCCGCTGGCCAAAGAGGGGCAGAATGGTTCCCTTTCCGCCCCGGTGATGACCCGGGTTGCCGATGTGGCTCCCTCCGGACCGGGTGCGATGCGGGTGGCGTCACAACCGGTTGCTCCCCCTGCCACCGTAATGCCGCAGCCGCATCCGGTGCAGGTGGCAGAGACGCACTCTCCGCAACCGGTGGTGGTCTCTCCCCATGCGTTCGATCCCCGCTTCGAAAGCTATCTGATCAACCACAGCGAATATGCGGTGACCACCGGGATGTTGCCATACAGCCGGGTGATGGCGGGCAATGCAGGGGGGATCTCGCCTCAGTACGTAAGTGGTGAGTGAGAGAGTTCCCTCGAAGGTGCCGTTTTCCCGCGGTGGTGCGTGGGCCGCGTCGAAATCGCTCTGCTTTCCTGCTCGAGCGGGTCTTTTGCGCCCCTTCCTTCATCTTTTCCAGCGCGTCGTGCCCGGGCGGTATGGTCGCCTGAGCACCGGGGTCGTTCCTGCCGGCTGTCTTTTCCTCCTCTGTAGCGGAGCTGCGCTGGGTGCACCACCTTCGCAGGAAGGCGATGTCCGTGCGTGGCTGGAGAAGATGTCCCGGGCTGCACACGAATATAACTACGAGGGGGTGTTCGTCTATCTCCACGGTGCCCAGATGCAGAGTGTTCGTATCATCCACAGCGTGGAGGAGGGAAAGGAGCGGGAGCGGTTGATTCTGCTCACCGGGCTGCAACGGGAGGTGCTGCGCAGCGACGACAAGATAACCTATATCGTCCCCAGGAACCGGTCAATGGTGCTGGAGCGTCGGCAGGGACATCCCCGGGCCGGTTTTCCTCTGGTATCCCCACGCCATATCGACAGGCTGGTGGCGTGTTACGATATCTCTCTCGCCGGACGGGACCGGATAGCCGGTCGGGAGAC
>WFNS01000269.1 GCA_015488495.1 Gammaproteobacteria bacterium
CTTGAAACCCTGAATGCGACATATATGGTTGCCGGGGCAATGATGTCATTTTGCCAGAAAACTACAATCTCAACTGCAGATAGCAGGTGATGCGATTCTCGTGGTAGCGGTTGCGCTTGCTGTAAGCAGAGCGATCCAGATAACGATAGAGGCAGGAAGCGCTGTTGCCCCGCCCCAACTCCCACAGCAATCCCGACTCGACGCTCCACACCTCACCCTCGTAACGGGTGAAGCGATATACCCGTTGCTGGTAGTTGATCCCCATCAGCAGGTCCCTCCCGGGATTCAGCCGGTGCCGCCAGCTGGTATGCGCCCCCTGGCTCAATGCGCTGTCCCCCTGCTCGAGATAGTTGCGCCGTTCATAGAACAGCAGGGCGGTCACGGCATTCTCGCCGGTCTGCCAGCCAAACACCGACTGCCCCCTTTTGCGCAGATAGGTTTCGTTGAACAGACCAAAGTCGTCCAGGACCAACGGTGTCAGCCTCCCAGCGTAGGGGTGTTCGGTCCGCTCACCGGTTTCCGGATCGAAATAGACCGGTACCAGTTGGCCGGTATCGGGATCGGGCTCGCCAGGGATGAACTGCCCGGTCTCCGGATCACGAAACGAATAAACCCCTCTCTCCGACAGCGCCTGCTGCAACGCCACGACCGTCTCCTGGTAGCTGGTCAGCCAGACGCTGCGCCGAAAACGAAGGCTGAACTCCCCCCGCCAGCTGTCTCCGGGATTCATCCCGTAATCCCTGTCCCGCCAACTGAGATCGAGACTCGTTCGCCGGGACGGATTCCACAGGGTTCGAACCAGTTTGTAACGTTCCCCGTACAACGTATCCAACCGCAGAGTTCGCCAGATACGCCAGCTGATCCCGCCAGCCAAGTAGTCCCCGTTGTCGTATTGGCGGGTCCAGGAGGTGGAGAGCCCGAGATCGTGGTTCTCGCTTCCAGCCCGTGCCACGAGAGCGAAACGACGGCCAAAACGATAGCGAAAGTTGCCCTGTGAAGTTTCATGGTCCATCAACAGGTAATCCGCCCGTTCGACCCGCTCCTTCTTGTAATTCAGGCTCCACGCCACCCTTCCCCAACGGCGATTGGCGAGCCGGGCGAAGGCGCGCCGGGTCACGCTGTCCGACGCCCTGTCCTCGATACTGGTCTGGTCATGGGTATAGCGCACCAGCAGGCGGGCGTTCTTGCCCACGTTCTGGCGAAAATGGGGGCTGATACGCAGCGTGGTTACATCCGTCCGATCGCCCGGCAGAAAATACTCCAGAAAGATCCCGGGATGCGCATAGATGGGACGTTGAAAGTGGCGCCCTTCGACGTCCAGGAACAGGCGGTTACGCAGCAGCTCTGCGAACCCTGTCATTCCTCCCTGGTGATTGGTGATATCGTATTGCTTCTCCCGGGCATAAAAGAGATTCTGCATCCGGTAGGTTACGTCGAGCGAATAGCGACGCCCCTTGCCCTGCAGCCAGAGCCCCGGAGTGAGCTCGGAGATGACATCCTGCCTCCGTTTGCCGAAAGCAGGGAGATTCTCGTCTGAAGCGAGGCCAACGTTGTCGCTCAGTGTTATCGCCGTCCTCAGCGATGGCTCCAACGACCATTTCGCCGCCACCGGCACCGTCACCAGACCTCCACCGAGCCAGAGCAGAAACATCCATGAGAAACGAAGCACGTTGATCTTCTTCTGTGGTTTTTGTGGAAAAATCGATAGCGGCCAAGCAAGCGGCGACGACCTGTCCGGCCAGGCGCTCGACGAACACACCCCCTCGTTACTCGTAGCGACCGTAGTAGCCGCCGTAGTAATCGCTCTTGAACACCTCAGGGCTCTTGTTCAACACCATCCCGATCGCCTTGTTCCTGTCCAGTTGCGAGATGGCGTCCTGCACCGCCTGCATCGGGGTCTTTCCCGCCTCCACCACCACCAGGATCTGTCCCATCAGTTGCGCCAGCGTGGTGGCCTGACTGGTCGCCAGCAGGGGGGGGGTGTCGAAGATGATGACCCGATCGCTGTATCGCTCGGAAAGCTCCTGGACCAGCCGCCGCATCCGTCCGCTGGCAAGCAGTTCCGGGGTATGGCCCGAGCCCTTTCCGGCCGGAAGAATCCGGAGCCGCGGCAGCGAAGTGTGCAGGATGGCCTCGCCCAGGTCCAGTTCGGGTTCCTGCAAAACATCCACCAGTCCCAAATGATCGTCCAGCTCGAACAGCCGCGTCGTACTTCGCCGCAGATCGTCGCAGTCAACCAGCAAGACAGTAAAATCCTGCTCCATGGCCATACTGATAGCCAGGTTGATCGAGGTGAAGGTCTTTCCTTCCCCCGGCATGGCACTGGTCACCATGATCAGATTCCCGTGATCGACCAGCCCGGCCTCGTTGCCGAAGGCATTGTCCAGCAACGGGCGCTTAATCATGCGATACTCTTCAGCCTGCCGGCTCCGCTTGTCGGTGGGGCTGAGAAAGCCCTGCTGCTTCAAAGCGCCGAAATCGATGGGACAGACCTGTTTCAACATCGCAGTTTGCTTTCTTTTGGTGTTTTCTCGCACAGTTTGGTCCCTCCATCTCCTCAGGTCTTCCCTTTTCACCAGCTCCGTGGTCTCACCTGCTCTCTAGCCCGAACATTTCACCCGGTCATCAAAATCCCACCGCGAATCGCTGCATGTAATCGAATGAACCACCTGTGACATCAGCAAAAGGCAAAGCGCCACCGACCGCCACTGAATGGGTCGTCGCACCTGGACAGCGATCCCGGCGCCATCATCACATGTTCCCGGGCGAAACTTTCCGGCCAGCTCAACCCGCCACTCCCCTGAGAGTCGCCAGCACACCCGAAATCTGGACCAGCACCACCCCCACATAGCAGATCAGCAGCATCGCCACCCCCATCAGCAGGACGCGACGCTCCTTCTGCTCCAGAGCACGGATGCGGGGTGTGGTGACGCGGCTGACAGTGCCCAACACCGGAAGCCCGGTTGCCTCCTGCAGGATCCGGCGGTTGTAGATACCGGGCCGGATCTGGGTCAACAGGAACGCCAGGCCAAGACCTCCTCCCAACCCCGCCAGCAACACCACGCTGCTCCACAGCAGCCGGTTCGGGCCTGCGGGAACCAGGGGTACGAAGGGGGGCTCCACGATTTCTATCTTGAACTCACCTCCGGTCTCTTCGGCATCTTCGGAGAGCTCAGCCTTCTGACGCCGCTCCAGCAACGCCTGATAGTTCTCCTTGTTCACCTCGTAGTCGCGGTTGAGCTGCTGCAGCTTGGTCTCGATCTCGGGCCGCGTATCCACCAGCTCCTGCAGTTGTGCAGCCCGCCGTTCGTACTCGTCGACCATGGCCTGAATCGCCGCCACCTCGGCTTCCGCAGCCCCCAGGGCGAGCTTCAGCTCCTGCATGTAAGGGCTGGACTGTTGCGGACTCGGTGTGGCTGAAAGCGCCTCGCGCTCACGCTGCCGCTTCAGCTCTGCTATGGTACGGCGCAACGCCTGGATATCGGGATGTTCCTCTGTAAAACGCAGCGATTTCTCATCCAGTTGCGCCTGGAGTGCATGGATCCGCTCGTCGATGGCCGCAACACCGGGGTGTCCGGCCAACTCCTCTTCCGCATACCGCGCCGCCATGAACTGCTGACGCAACTCGTCGCGGCGATACTGCTCTCTACGCAGCTCCACCCTCGCCTTGGCCAGCTGATTTCGAACATCCTGCAACTCGTCGAAGAAGCCTCTCTCCTCACCGGGCAAAAAGCCCGCATACTTGCGGCGGAACTCAAGCAGACGGTTCTCTGCCTCGATCAGGCGCTGCTCGTACTCCTTGAGCTGGACATCGAGGAATTTCTGGGCCTGTTTGGTGTCCTTGCGTTTCTCACCCACTGTGCTGTCGACGAAGATCTTCAGCAGGGACTCCACCACACGTTTGGCCACCTTGGGATCCTTGTCGGTGTAGCTGATGGAAAAGAGATTCACCCGGCTCTTGTCGCCCTTGACCGTGATGTCCTTGGCCAGCTCATTGAGAAACCGCTCTTTCTCCTTGGGGTCATCCATGTCGACGGAGAGCTGGGCCATCTCCACCAGCTTCTCGAGATTGGGGCGGCTGAGGATGGTGCGGGTCATCAGATCGAGACGGCGCCGTACATCGGTCTGCACCGCCAATCCCTTCAACAAGGGCCGGAGCAGGGAGTCGGTGTCCACATTCACCCGCGCAGTGGATTCGTAGCGATCCGGCTTCAACATCACCACCCCCCAGCCGACAATCACGATGAACCACGCAAACGCCATCGCGTACCAGCGGTACTGCCACATCCCGTGCAGATACTTCAAGAACTGCTGAAATGTTTCCTGCATGACTGCGCCTCCGTGCCGGAATCTAGAACAGGGACTCAGGGATGATCAGGATATCCCCCGGAAGCATGTTGACATTCGCGGTAATGTCTCCGTCCTTGATCAGGTCGTCCAGCCGCACCCGGTACTGGCGCCGCTTGCCGTTGACCATCCGGACGATGGTGGCGCTGTTGCCGGCTGCATATTCGGTCAGCCCACCAACCGAGATCATCACGTCGAGCAGGGTCATGTCCTCCCGGTAGGGAATGGCCTTGGGTTTGGCCGCCTCGCCCACGATACGTATCTGCTCGGTGGGACGACCCACGAAATCTGCCACCGTAACCGTCACTACCGGGTTCTTTATGTATCTGGCCAGGCGCTGCTCCAGATCGCGCGCCAACTGGGAGGGGGTCTTGCCACTGGCTTCCAGGTCCTCTACCAGCGGCGTGGTGATGAAGCCATCCGGACGCACCTTGACAGCACCGGATACCTCCTGGTTGCCCCACACGAATATGTTCAGAGTGTCTCCGGGGCCGATGAGATAACGCGCCTCCTTTTGTGGCTGCACCGAAGGCTTGAGTTCCGGAACAGAGCTGCATCCTGCAACCAGACCTCCTCCCAACAACAGAGCCAGCACGGTACCGCCCAGGTGATGGTGATAGCGCCTTTTCATGAGAAACGATTCTCCCCTACCCAGCTGTTCCCTTCACTCGCATGGCCCGGCCATGCTACCGGTGACCGGCTGGCCACCCTTCCTAAAAAACATCGACAACCGATGCCTTCCCACCTTCGTCCCTCTCGTGCTGCTGGAATCAACCGGCCTTTCTGGCTCAATCATGAATCCGGGAGAGGTCTTTCTCCGTTTTAATCGCTGAGTCCCTGTCTCTGCTTATTGTTTTTTCAGGCGGTTTGATCAACGACCACCAGCGACAGAATACCTTTTCCAACCGATACCGCAACCCGAGAAAATGGGCCGAGGCCGATTATACACCATCCATTTCATGACGTAACCCCCTGAACAGGCGCCAACAATATTGGCAACACGAGCAAAAACCCCAAGATGTCAAAGATGTGTGAAGCACAGCCGCCCACCAAACAACGCAGTTACAGGCGCCTCAAGGCTGTTCGGCGAAGCGGGCGGAGAAACCGCAAGAAAGGAGAAACGAGCAACACGCACAGAATAGGCTATTCTCGACTTCCTCCTCCGAAAGGAGCCGGGAAACAGAAGGTTCTTCTGCCTCCCGGCTCCCCCGAAGTCCGGCTGGTATTCTCAGCCAAGCGAGGGCAGATCAGCGACGCCAGCCGCCATGGTGACCACAACAGCCACCCCGATCACCACCATCGTCACTATCATCCCAGCCACCGTTCTCGCTGCCGTCCGCGTAGCCGTCGTTATACCCCTCCTCGTAGACCTCGTCATAGATCTCTGCATATATTTCGTCGTACATCTCCTCCTGGGCGGCGTTGTAACCGTCGTTATAGCCATCGGGATAGTCACGATTCCCATCATAGATGCCGTCCTCGTATCCCTTGTCATAGCCATCACTGAAGCCTTCATCGTAATCACCGCCTTCCGCATAACCGTCGTCGTAGCCGTCGCTATAGCCGTCATCGTAACCATCGTCATAGTCGCTACTGTCATCCTCATAGCCACCACCACCACAACAACCGCCACCGCTGCTCCAGCCGCCACTCCATCCCCCCCAACCGCCACCGCGGCCGCAGCATGCGGCAAGCATGAGCCCATCTGTGCTGCTGGCACCGTGCCCATGCCCTCCCGCCGAGGCGGTCAATGGAACCGAGATCAGAACAGCCAAGGCCGCTGCAGCAATGATTTTTACAATCCCTTTAACATCAAACATGACATACTCCTTGTGAAAAAAATCAAAAAACACCGCCAAAAAAACCAGATACAAACAGCGGTCAGCTTCCTCCGCAATAGAAGACAGCGATCAGAAACAGGGGAAGCGCTGCATAAAGCACGAAAAGATTTGTAACCGCAAATTTTTTAACATTTGCAGTTTTATAATTAAGGCTATTATGAATTATCAGGAAGCAACAGCAGGTATGACTGGTAAGACGATCGAATCCCCATCGCGCATCCTGCATTTGCTGGTTGTTATCCTTGTCGTTCCAGCGGCTTTATGCTTTCCCGCAAAAGCCATCCGTATTCCCTCTTCCCAAGTATAGTTGAATTTTTTCCGGAAAGAAAAACCTTTTGTTCGTGGGAGTGCAAGCAAAGAAAAAAGGATTTTTTAGAAGAGTCGATGAGCCCTGTCACGCAAGTTGGGCATGTCCACTCGCAGAGCTCCGCCTGAGTCCTTTCCCTCGAAGGATTAGCCAGCTAGCCATGGTCTCTCAGCAGCCAAAGAAGCCCCTTGCTCCAGCCCGTTCCTGAAACCCTGAATGCGGCGTATATGATTGCTGGGTGAATAATCCCTTGAGGAAATCACAGCTACAGCGCTGGAATTGACAGCTTTCCAGAATATTCCAGCGTATAGCCTCCGCTCGCATCCGGGGCGCCGAGCATGCGGAGTTTTCGGGCGAGATCGCTGCTGCCGTCACGAGGAGTAAAGACTCCCTTGAAGTGATATGCTCCGTCCGGGGTCACGGCCACCGAACCTTCCGCCTGCAGGGGGCCACCGGTATCACGAAGCTGTCCCCCGATCTGCTGCCCTTCCGTCTTCAGCTCGAGAGAAAAGCTCCCCAGCGGGATGGGAGTGCCCATCTTGATGGCCGCGTTCTGCCAACGGGCAACGCCTTCACCCTCGACCAGTTTTCCCTCCGCGAGCGCTACATCCACACCTTCGAACACCAGCTCGCCATCCAGTACCGGGACGGGATAGGGGGTCATTCTCTGCACGGCTGCCACGGGGAACCGACCCTGCAGCTGCCGGAGATAGCGTTTTCCTCCCAGGGTCGACCCGAGATAGGTTTCGAAATTCATCCCTTTGTCCCGGCTGTCCAGCGCAAGCTCGGCACGACCCATCAACAACGGCCAGAACCTGACCTGCCAGTGGATCTCCTGCAACTGAATCTTTCCCGCCTGCAGATGGCGAGCGCTTCCCGACCACAGGGTACCTTCGATGCCGGAGAGGGAAACGCCGTTCAGCCTCCCGCTGATCGCCTTGTAGGCGTAGGCAGCAGGGAAGGTAACCACGAGGAAAAGAAGATAGGAACCAATACCCAGCAACAGGAGACGCAGCCACTTCTTCTTCACTTCTCCCCCTCCCCGAGACGCAATCGTGCATCCACACCTCCAGGCACATCGCTGCGCTCGACGGTCGCGCTTATCACCCGGACGCCGTTCTCCCTGGCCAGTACCTGCAACCAACCCGCCAACCGATCGAACGCCGCCCCCTCGAACCAGACCCGGACCTCCCCGCCATCCGGTTCGAGGCGTTTCATGGCATTTCCCAGCCCCTGCCGCTTGGCCGTGCTGTCCACCAGGGAGAGAAGGGACTGGCCACCCAGCCCCTTCTTCCCGCCACTCGGTGCCGAGGTGCCCCGCAGGGCCTTCGCCTCAGCGGCGGCATTGCGCATCCACTGCAACAGCTCCCGCTGCTGCTGTACCTCACGCTGCATCTCTACGCGGGCATTCATCAGCGGCTGCCAGAGCAGAAAATAGAACATGGCGAACAGAACGGCCACGCCGCCAATCGCCAAGGCGATCCGCTCCCGCGGCTGCAACCCCTGCCAGTATTCGGTCACCTGCTCCCACTTCATGCGGCTGCTCCGATCCGGATGCGTGCCTCCACATGCTTGTCGCGGGATGAGGCCGAAAGCACCTCCACCGACAGCTCCGGCTTCTCTTTCAATTTTTTCTCCAGCTCATCCAGCTGCTGGAGATTCTTGAGCTGCATCCCCACCACCAGTTTACCCCCCTTGTAATCAAGGCCCCGCAACTGAATACCGGAGACCTGCTTCAACACCGGGCCCGCCTCGGCCAGAAGCGTGAGGAAACCCGCTCCGCCGCCGGCTCCCCGCATGGATTCGAGGCGACGCTCCGCCTGCAGTTTCGGGTTGACGATCCGCTTGATGTCGGGAAAACCCTGACGGAAGGTCTGCTCGACCTGCTGGGCAAGCAGCTCTTTTTCATCCTTCAGCCGCTGGTACTCCACACCCGCCTTGGCCATCTGGACCACCACCAGCAGCAGCCCCAGCGCAGCCACCGGACGCCACGGACGCCACAGCTTGCTGAGCCGCTCCCGCTGGCTGTATGAGCCCTGCAGAAGGTTGAGCGGACCGCTGCCGCCCTTGTGCACCCCTTCTGCAAGCAACGGCAGAATCCCCCTCTCGCACGCCTCCGACCGATATTCCACCCCTTCCGGGAACAACCGCTCCACCGCCTCACCGGGATGCTTCCGGCAATCGAACAGCCGCAGGGAAGCAGGCCCAGCCTCACCGACCTGCTGCAGGGCATGCCCGAGCAAGAGGGAGAGATTGCCGGTATCGCAACAGAAGCCGGTCTCCCGCCCGGTGCGCACCAGGGCGCGCTCATCCGCAAGCGCGACGCTCCACGTTCCCTCCTCCAAAGGCAGGGCCAGCACATCCGGCAGCATCGACTTGGCGCGGATTCCGGCCTCGGCCAGCCGTTGCAGCCAGCGACGCATCTGCTCGTGCGCGCTCACCGCCACGGCCACCTCTCCTTTCCGGTAGCTCCCCAGGGCAAAATGGAGCTGCTCCACATCCTCTGCCAGCAGATCCTCCAGCAGATAGGGAACCGCCTGCAGCTGCCGTTGACGGCTCGAGGTCGGAACCGCCACCCGGGTCAGCACCAGCCGTTCCGCGGGAACCAGCACCACCACCTGTTTCCCCTGGGCAAGACCGGCCATCTCCTGCAGCGGAGCGCTCACGGGCTGCCCGGCGGCGGAACCCTGCTCATCGACCTGCAGGCACTGGATCCGCTCTTCCCCGATCAGATGGATAAACAGCTTGTCCATACGTTCAATAGTCTCCCTGGGTGCGCAGCAGCGTCGATACCCTCAACGGCTTCCCGCCCCCCGGCGCGGAACGCTCGACCACCGAGCGCATGGTGATCTCCCCCTTGTCGAACTGGGCAAATACAGAGACCAGGAAGAAATGGCTCGCCACGTCGCAGCATCCCTTGAAATATCGTTCGAAGTCCCGATGCTGCCTTCGCAGCGCCTGAAACGCCGGCAGGTCGAGAACCTCATCGATCTTATCAAACCCCCTGCTGTTTTGCTTTTCCAGCTGTTCGCGCTGTTTCAGAAGCTGTTCGACATCGGCCGAAGAGAGATATTCCAGCGAGCCCAGCACCTCCTTGGGCGCCGTGTTGACATTGATCTTGGTCTTCTTCCCCCTCGGGAGCGCCGCCACGAAACCGGCCAGTTTCTGGAACTCCTCCTTGGTCATCATCAGCAGCAGCTCGCTGGGACTGACCAGATAGGTGTTTCCTGTACGGTAAGAAGGGTCCAGGCGGGTGTATTCGTCATCCTCGGCGCCATCCAGCCCGTGGGGAGTGCTGCCGGCATCGATCCAGTCCGCCACCCGCTCCGCCAGCCCCGGCGCCAGATCGAGCTGGGTCAACAACCGCTTGAACTGCTGCAATTGCCGGGCATCGATGTTTCCCTTTTCATCCACCAGATTGTTGAGGTTGAAACGCCCCTGAAGGTCCTCGATACGACCGCCGATCATATCTCCTTCCGCTCCATCCGGCGCCGGGAACTGGACCGGCTTGTTCCATTCCTCCATCCTGTGGT
This sequence comes from Gammaproteobacteria bacterium, assembly GCA_015488495.1. GTDB lineage: Bacteria > Pseudomonadota > Gammaproteobacteria > Thiohalospirales > Thiohalospiraceae > DRMK01. The sequence continues at coordinate 10,029 of WFNS01000269.1, forward strand.
CGGTCTTGTTGTTCTCTGCATCCTTGCGCAGGGCCAGGCGGGCGATGGTCTCCATACCGAGGGCAAACTGCCACGCCTGGGCCCGATCCAGGATATTGCCGGTGCGACGGATATCCAGCTGCTGCTCCGAGGCCATCGTCACGGCGATGATGGCGATCAGCGCGGTGATCAGCACGGCCGTGATCAGGGCGATCCCCCGCTGTCGCCGACCCGCCCGGCGGAAAGAGCTGGAACGGAGGCTATTTCTGCACATCCGTCTCTCCCGCAGGTAATTGGAACAGGCGGCGGATACGTCCCCACTCCGCCGTCTCGATGGTCACCTCGACGGCGAGCGGCAGCGCAGGCTGGGGTTTCTCCTCGCTACTGTTGAGTGTCGGCCACTCTCGCTTCCATTTGAGCTCGTGGTCCAGAAAACGGAGCTGGAATTCCTCTACCCCATCCAGCAACGGCTGACTGTAGGTGGGTTTCTCATCGGTACGGTCGAGCATCCACCAGCTGTGACGGATGAGCTGCCCCTCTTTCAGGGAATAGGCCACCCGTTGCAGCGTGCTGCGCCTGCGCTGGGCGGGATTGTTCCAGCCGGCCCGGGTGAACTCCAGGCGATAGGTCTGTTGGGGGGTGAACAGCGCCGGCCGGGTATCCCCGTAGGTATCCCGGATCGGCCGCTCGACCGCCTGCTCCAGGTCGCGGCCGATGAACAGGAACGCCATCTGCAACCGCGCCAGCTGTTCGGTACGTTCCTGGCTCAACTCGCGATTGAGCAGTGCCGAGCGCAGGCTCCCGTATGCCAGCGTGGAGAGAACGGCGAAGATCGCCAATGCAATGAGCAGCTCGAGCAGGGTGAAACCCGCCTGCCGGGAACCGTACCCTCTCATTGCGCGGGCTGCCCAAGCAGGGCGATGAGGGTGGCCAGCGGACGCTTGTCATCGGGCTGCCGCCGGACCTCGATGCGCACCTGACGGATCTCGGGCCGATCTTCGATGGTGGTCACTGTCTGCACCCAGTGCCACTCCTGTCCCGCCAGCTGACTGGTGCCCTTGGTGGTGTCCGGCTTGGGCCAGGAATGCAGGATCTGCAGCTCGGTGGCACGATTCTGCGCCACCCAGGTGGCGAAGGTCTTTTCCTGCAGATAGGATGCGTTGTCGAGATAGAGGCCGATCCCCTTGCTCAGCGCACCCAGGGAGATAGCCAGCACCGCCAGCGCAACCATCACCTCGAGGAGCGTGAAACCCCTGGCCCCGGCTACCACCGGCGCCCGAAAATGCCTTCCACACCCCGGTCCCGCCACCCTTCGAATCAACGCCCGCTCTCCGCCAGCCATTCCGCGAAGTCCTTGTCCTTGCTGTTGCGGCTGTCCATCTCCCCCAGCGCGTCACCGATCAGGATGTAGTCGGTCTTTCCATCCACCCCCTCGATATGAAGCTCGAAAGGGGTGCTCTCCCCGCTGGAGAGAAAAAACAGCACCACGCTCTCCTCCTCGTCCTCCTCTCCCAGCCGGGTGGTCTCCATTTCATCCAGATCGAAGCGAAGTTCGGGCGGCAGCTTGCGAGGCCGGAAGATCTCATCATCCTCGATGGGCTGCCACTCCCCTCCTGCCAACCGAAGAAAACGGTAGCCGTCGGGAAAAAGCTGAATCGCGAGCTGCTGATTCTTGACGATCCCCTCCTGCCGCAACAGCCGGATCAGGGCCATCAGGCGCCGTGATTCCTCTTCCGCCTTCCGATCCAGTCCACCGCCATCCACCGTGAGCGTGGCGAAGCTGAGGATGATGCCAATGATGACCAGCACCACCAGCAGCTCGATGAGAGTGAAACCGCCGGAGAAACGGGCAGCCCGGCTCACCTTCGGCTCCTGCGGAGAGGGGAGCGATTCACTCCAGATTCCAGTTCCCGATGTCGGCGGCAACGCCTTCGCCACCCAGCTGTCCATCCGCACCCAACGAGTAGATGTCGATGGGGCCATGAGCGCCGGGATTGAGGTATTGGTAGGGATTGCCCCACGGATCGACGGGCAGGCGGTCGATGTATCCACCCTGCTTCCAGTTGCGCGGCTCGGGATCGCCCGACGGCTCCTGCACCAGTGCCTCCAGCCCCTGCTCGGTACTGGGATAGAAGTGATTGTCCAGCTTGTAGAGGTTCAGCGCCCCCTCCAGCACCCGGATATCCTGCTTGGCCTTCGTTATCCGGGCGGTGTCGGGCCGATCCATGATCCGCGGTATGACCACTGCAGCCAGGATGCCGAGGATCACTACCACCACCATCACCTCGATCAGGGTGAAACCCTGTTCACTTCGATACCGTCCGATCCGATTTTGCTTCATCATTCGTCGTCTTCCAGATTGTTTCAAAATTGGTCTCTTGGACCCTCAACGCACCAGCTGGTTCATATCGAATATCGGCAGCAGGATGGCCAACACGATCACCAGCACCACCACGCCCATCACCAGGATCAACGCAGGCTCCAGAATCCCCATCAATGCCGAAACGGCGGTCTCCAGCTCCCGCTCCTGGCTGGTGGCGGCCCGCTCCAGCATCTCGTCCAGATTGCCGCTGGCCTCACCGCTGGCGATCAGATGGATCACCATGGGCGGAAAGTAACCGCTCTGCTGGAGCGCGCGGTTGATGGCGGAGCCTTCCCGCACCCGGCGCGCCGCCTCCTCCACCGCCTTGCGCATCGGCAGGTTGCTCACCACCTCCGCGGCGATCCGCATGCCATCCAGAACCGGCACCCCGCTGGCGGTGAGGATGCTGAAGGTACGGGCAAAACGGGCGCTGTTCAACCCACGCACCAGACGGCCCACCAGCGGAATACGCAGCAGCCAGCGGTGCCAGCCGGCCCGAAAACCCTCTCGCCGCAGCAGCAGTCTGAAAACCGCCACTGCCAGTGCAATCAGCATCACCATGGCGAGCCCCCAGGCGCTCAGGAAATCACTCACGGCGATCAAACCGCGGGTCAGCACCGGCAGCTCCTGACCAATGTTGTCGAACACCCCCACCACCTGGGGAACCACGTAGGCGAGCAGAACCACCACCACCAAGATGGCCACGATGATCATCAACGCTGGATAGATCAGCGCCAGCCCCATCTTCTGGGAGAGTGCCTGGCGGCTCTCCGTGTAGTCCGCCAGGCGGCTCAGCACCGCCTCCAGATGGCCGGAGTGCTCTCCCGCCGCGACCGTCGAACGGTACAGCTCCGGAAACACCTGGGGAAACTCCTTCAACGCGTCGGCCAGCGGATGACCTTCCAGCACCTTGGCGCGCACCGCCAGGATGATCTTCTTCAGGCGCATCTTTTCCGACTGCTCGGCCACCGTGGCCAGTGCGCTCTCCACCGGCATGCCGGACTGCACCAGGGTGGCCAGTTGCCGGGTGACCAGTGCCAGCTCGGTGGCATTGACCCCCCGCCGCAGGGAGAACCCCCCTCTGCGCCGGGACTCCCTCTGCTCCACCGCCTCGACCGAAAGCGGTGTCCATCCCTTGTCACGCAACTGCTGGCGAATCTGGCGGGCGGTATCCCCCTCCATCACCCCCTTGCGTTCCCGCCCGCCGGCATCCAGGGCCTGATATTCGAAGGCGCCCATCAGCAAGACCCCCGGCTGCTCGATGGCACACCCCGTCCCGTCGCGGCGCAGACGGCCCGCTCATCGATGATACTGGCTTGCTCGGCGACGCTCATGTGGAGACGAGGAGCTGACCCTCTTCGGTGACCCGCAACACCTCCTCCAGGCTGGTGTGCCCGTCCAGCACCGCCTGCATCCCCTCCTGCCGCAGGCTGGGGGAGTGTTTGCGTGCGTGGGCCTCCAGGGCCTGTTCGTTGGCGCCATCGTGGATCAGCGAACGCATCTGCTCGTCGAACACCACCAGTTCGTAGAGACCCCGGCGACCGATGTAGCCCTGGTGATTGCACTGCTCACAGCCGTTGGGGCGGTAGATGACCGGCGACGAGCCGGCCGCCACCCCGAGCTGGGCGCACTCCGCCTCACTCGCGCGGTGGGCCTCCTTGCAGTGGGGACAGAGCTCCCGCACCAGTCGCTGGGCCAGCACCCCGACCACGCTGGAGGCGAGCAGAAAGGCCTCCACCCCCATGTCCCGCAAGCGGGTGACCGCCCCGACCGCGGTGTTGGTGTGCAGGGTGGAAAGCACCAGATGGCCGGTGAGACTGGCCTGTACGGCGATCTCCGCGGTCTCCAGATCCCGGATCTCCCCCACCATCACCACGTCCGGATCCTGGCGCAGGATGGCACGCAGCCCTCTGGCAAAGCTCATGTCCACCTTGGGATTCACCTGGGTCTGACCGATACCGTCCAGATAGTATTCGATGGGGTCCTCCACGGTGAGGATGTTGCGGCTCGAGGTGTTCAGCCTGGTGACCGCCGCGTACAGGGTGGTGGTCTTTCCCGAGCCGGTCGGGCCGGTGACCAGGATGATGCCATGGGGCCGGTGGATCAGCCGGTCCAACCGCTCACGGGTGGCGGCCGGCATCCCCAGGTGCTCCAGATCCAGCCGTCCCGCCTGCTTGTCGAGCAGTCGCATCACCACCCGCTCCCCATTCCCCCCGGGCAGGGTGGAGACGCGCACGTCCACGGCGCGACCGGCGATGCGCAGGGAGATGCGCCCGTCCTGGGGAACACGTTTCTCCGCGATGTCCAGCTTGGCCATCACCTTGATCCGGGAAACCAGCAGTGGCGCCAGCGCCCGGTTCGGTTCCAGTACGTCGCGCAGCACCCCATCGACCCGAAAGCGTACCCGCAGACGGCGCTCGTAGGGCTCGATATGGATATCGGAGGCGTCCACCTTCACCGCCTCGGTGAACAGGGCATTGATCAGGCGGATGACGGGGGCGTCGTCCTCGCTGTCCAGCAGGTCTTCCGGCTCCGGCAGCTGCTGGGCGACGCTGGCCAGGTCCATCTCCTCGTCCAGGCCGTTCATCTGCAGCATCGTTTCGCCGCTGCCGCTCTCGTAGAGCTGCTGGAGCGTCTGCTCGAAACGCTCCGTGTCCACCTGCTCCAGTTGCAGGGGCATTCCGACGAAGCGGCGCACCTCGGCCAGCACCACCGGAGAGACGTCCGGCCGGCAGAGGACGTTGGCCCCTTTCTCGCCGATCCCCGTAATCAGAACACCATGCCGGCGCGCAAAAGGGAACGGCAACCTCGGGAGATGCGGTTCGCCCTCCTCTCTCTCCGGCGAAAGCGCTTCATCGCGTTGTTCGGTCAGGGTGGCTGCTTCGCTCATCGATGCGTGTCGTTCTGAACATCACCAGGAAGCGGCAGAGCAAGATCGTCTTTGGGCCGCTGTTTCTGCTGTTTCTGGCGCTGCTGCAACAGCTCGGTCTGTCTGCCCAGCTCCGTCTCCTCGAAAGGGGGTGGCAGCACCGGATAGTCGGACATCTTCTTCATCAACGGCGTCTCCTTGGCCCGCATCAAAGAGGAGAGACTGTTGCGGATCGCCAGCTGTTCACCGCGGATGTAGTTGTACTTCTCACTGGTCAATCGACCAATAGTGGCGACGTCGCGCAGGATCACCGGTCGCATGAACACCATAAGGTTGCGCTTCACCTTCATGGTCTTGTTGTAACGGAACAGCCACCCCAGCACCGGAATGTCCCCCAGCAGCGGCACCCGCTGCTCGCGGACATCCATCTTGTCATCGATCAGGCCGCCCAACACCAGGATCTTGCCGCTGTCCACCATCACGCTGGTCTTGATGGAGCGCTTGTTGGTATAGGGCCCCAGCTCGGAGTCCTGGGTGACGCTGGAGATCTCCTGCTC